>NZ_JBWKVH010000047.1:0-54431 GCF_059421605.1 Cupriavidus sp. GW821-FHT02F09 | reverse complement strand
TCCGGCGCGCCTTCTTTGCCTACTTTCTTGGCAAGACAAGAAAGTAGGTCGCCGCCCCGCAGGGGTGGTGAAACTGCTGTTGAAGTTGCGGTTAATCCCTTGACGTTGAAGCTAATTTTGCAGTTGACATCAACCCCAACCCACCCCCTCAAGCCGCCAAAATCGCACTCTCCCGATAATGCCGCTGTGCCTCCTCAGGCCGCTCGGTCTCCTCAAACATCTTAGCCAACGCCAGATGCGCCCGAACCCGCAGCCTGCGCTGCAGGTCAGCATCCGCATATTTCAACGCCCGCTCAAAGCTGGACTGCGCCTTGCCCCATAGCTTCTCGCCCAGGCACAGCACGCCTAGCGTGAAGTAGAGATCCGCGTCCACAGGATGCTGCGTCAGCCATTTCTCCGCCTGCTGAATCTGCGGCAGCGCACGTCCCGGCTCCGCGCATTCGGCATAGCGCAAGACCAGCCGGCTATCCCAGTTGACCTTGAGCGCGTCCTCCACGATCTTGCGCGCTTCATCCTGACGGCCCAGCGCCGCGAAATAGCGCGCTGCGGGCTCGGCGATGCGGGCCGCGCGGCGTTCGTCGGTGGACAACGAACGCCAGAAATCCTGCAGGCCCTGCACGTCGTGGCGGCGCTCCTCCAGCAGGGCCTCGCAGGCCAGTTGCTTGAGGCGCAGCGCCAGCACAGGATGCAGGGCATTGCGCTTTTCCAGCGAGCGCGCCAGGCGCAGGACTTCGGTCCAGTTCTTCAGGTGCTGGTGGGCACGCAGCGCGATGCGCTGCACGTGGATCTGACGCGCGCCCTGGGCCTGCAGCTGCGCGATGGTTTCCAGCGCGCCTTCCGCATCGCGCGCGTCGACCAGCAACTCGGCCATCGACACCAGCCGGGCCTGCTCGCGCTCAGGATCGGTCACCTGCGCCATCCAGGCGTCGCGCCGCTCGGTTTCCTGCATGCGGTGCGCCGCGCGGGCGCCGATCAGCGCTGCCGTCTGGGCCTGCTCAGGCCAGGCCTGGGCCTCGCGCGCGGTACGCTCGGCACGGGCAAAGCGGCCGGCGAACAGGTTCTCGATGGACTCGCGCAAGGCCGCCTGCGCGCGGTTCATGCGGCTGCGCTCGCGGTAGGCCGCGGCACGCGCCGGCATCTCGGACAGATGGCGCGCAGTGCTGAGGATGGTCCAGACCACGAAGAACGCCAGCAACAGCAGGGCCAGCGCCAGGTTCAGCGACAGCTCAACCCGGTAAGGCGGGTAGAACAGAACCAGGTTGCTCTGGTTGAACTGCGTGAACAGCGCGAGCCCGACCGCGCCGCCAAACAGGATAGCTACCCAGAAAAGAAGCCGCATGCGCTACTCCTTCTTGAGCGCTTGCAGCGCGCCGAGGCTTTCCGCCATGGTGGGCAACTGCACCGTCACGGCGCCGGCCTGGGCCTGCTTGAGCAGGGTCAGAACGGCCTGCACGCGGCGCGACTTGGTGTCGCAATAGCGTCCGATCATGGCTTGCGCGGCCGCCAGGTCATTGCGGAACACCGGCTCGTTGCGCGACAGCAGCGCCAGGCGCGCATTGAGCAGCCGCAGCTTGACGTTCTCGCGCAGGAACCAGCCCTGGTCGCCGGTCAGCAGCAGTGCCTGGGCATCATCCACGCGGCGGATGCGGATAACCTGCATCAGCTCGTCGCGCACACTGCCCCACAGGCGGCCAAACCAGTTGCCGATCGCGTTGCCGGCCGGCGCGGCCTCGTCCTTGGCGGCATTCTTGCCAGCCTTGGCGCCGGCGGGCTTGGCGGGCTTGTCGACAGCCTCCGCCTTCCCGTCCGTCTTGCGCGCATCCGCTTCACTGCGCTCGAGCATGCGCTCGCTCGACAGCAACGGCAGCGTATCGATCTGGTTGATGGCTTCATCGAGCTTGATGGCGGCACCGGTCAGGTCCGTATCCGGCACGGCCTTCATGCGCGCCACGTCGCGGGCGATGGCACGGCGCAGCAGGTTGTACTGCGGCTTGTCGGTCCGTGCAAGGCGCGTGTCGGCGCTTTGCAGCGCGGCCAGTGCTACCTGCACATTGCCCGTCAGCTGGAGTTGCTGGCCGGCGTTGGTGAGCAGTTGCTGGATCTCGGCAATCTCCCAGTCGTCGCGGTTGCGCATCAGGTCCTGGTAGACCTGCTCCAGCGCGGATTGCTTGTCGCGGGCCTCGCCCACCTGGCCGTCCAGCGCGCCAACCTTGGCCTGCAGTTCCTTGACGGTGTCCTGCGCGTTGCGCGAGAGCACCCGGGTTTCCTGCACTAGCGCATCGTTGCTCTGCTGGCGCCGCGCCAGTTCCTGGGTCAGGTGGTCCACGCGCTGCTGCAGCCACCAGAAACCGCCGCCGATGGCCAGGATCAGCAGGAACAGCAGCAACCACCATGGATTGACGCGGGGTGCGCCGCGCGCGGGCAGCGAGGCGCCAGCCGCGGGAGGCGGGCTGGAAGCGGGAGGAGCGGTATTGTCTTGCGTCACGCGATCGACCTTCGTTGACGTTGCGGGCGGTGGGTTGACTGGTGGTGGTGCCGGGAGTGGCGGCACCGTGGCGAGCGGGACGGGCGCGGCGGCAGCCGGCGGCGCCGCGACAGGCATCGGCGCCGGCGGGCCGGCATGCGCCTGCGCCCACTGGCGGCAAGCCGCCAGCAGGCCTTCGTCTCCGGGTGCGGCGCGCAGCAAGTGCGAGAACCCGAGGGCCAAGGCCTGTTCGGCGATTCTCGCATGGGGCGCGATGCACTGCACCTGGCGCAGGCAGGCGAGCTCTTGCGGGCTCAGGGCCTGGCGCGCCATCTCATCGAGATTGCGCACGGCTTCGGAACTGGTCAGCAGCCAGGCCTGCGGTGCCGCGCCCGGCTTGAGCGCGTCGCGCACGGCTTGCCATTGCATGCTGCCGGGCGTGGGGACCGAGCGCTGGTAGGCCTCGACCGCCTGCACCTCGGCGCCGGCGGCGCGCAGGCGCTCGGCCAGCCAGTCGCGTCCGCCATTGCCACGGATGATCAAGACCTTACGTTCGGCAAGAGCCCCGGCACCAAGCTGGGCTTCAAGCTGTTGCCACAGGGCCTCGGAATCGAAGCGCGCCGCGGCGCCGTCGCCACCGTTGGCGGCGTCGCCGTTGTCTGCCTCATGGCCGGTCGTGCAACCCGCCGGGGCGATCACGCGGTAGTTGGGCGCGGCAATCCCGCGCTCGGCCAGCGCAGCCACGCTGGCGGGGCCAACCACGGCTACCGCTACGGATGCCGGCCACTGCGGCGCGGGCTTGTCCTGCACCTGGGCCAGCGCATCGAGTGCGAAGGCCACGGCATTGGGACTGACGAAGACCACCAGCGTGAAGTCCGCCAGTTGCGCCAGCGCCGCGCGCAAGCGGGCATCGTCGGCCACGGGGCCGATCGCCAGCAGGGGAAAGCCAAGCACGTCCAGGCCGGCGGCCGACAAGGCCTCGGTAAGTTGCCGGGACTGCCCGGCGGGTCGTGTTACAACGACGGTCGGGCGGGGCATGGGCCGGTCTCAGGCAGGGGCTTGAGGGGACGCCGGATCCACCAGCGCCGCGAGAATATCAGCCGCGCCCTGCCCCAACAGGTCCTGGGCAACGGCCTTGCCAAGCGCTTCGGCCTGGCTGGACGCATCGGCGCCTTCCACCACGGCCGCGGACTGGGCCCGCACGCTGCGGCTGCCGTCGGGCAGCGCCACGAAGGCGTCGATGTGCAGTTGCGTGCCCTCCCAGCGCGCATGCGCGGCAAGCGGCACCTGGCACGAACCGCCCAGCATGCGCGACACGGCACGCTCGGCGGTCACGGCCAGCGCGCTGGGCGCATGGTTCAGCGGCGCCAGCCACGCGGCCAGCTCGGGGCGGCCGGACGGGATCTCGATACCCAGCGCGCCCTGCCCGGCTGCCGGCAGCGAGCTGACGGGATCCAGCACGGCACGGATACGGTCGGCCAGGCCAAGTCGCTTGAGGCCGGCGGCGGCCAGGATGATGGCGCCGTAGTCGCCGCGGTCGAGCTTGGCCAGGCGGGTATCCAGGTTGCCGCGCAGCGGCTGGATCACCAGGTGGGGGTAGCGGGTGCGCAACGCGGCCTCGCGGCGCAGGCTGGAGGTGCCTACCACGGTGCCCGCGGGCATGTCGTCCAGCGAGGCGAAGCGGCTTGAGACCAGCGCATCGCGCGGGTCCTCGCGCTCCATGATGGCGATCAGGGCAAACCCTTCAGGCAACTCCATCGGCACATCCTTGAGGGAGTGCACGGCGAGGTCGGCGCGGCCTTCGGCCATCGCGATCTCGAGTTCCTTGACGAACAGGCCCTTGCCGCCAACCTTGGACAAAGTACGGTCTAGAATCTGATCTCCGCGCGTCGTCATTCCGAGAATGGACACATCGCACGCGGGATAGTATTGTTGCAACGCAGCACGCACATGCTCGGCCTGCCACATAGCCAGACGGCTTTCACGGGAGGCGATGACTAGCTTGCGCGGCGCAGCGCTGGACGACGACGGGGAGACGGATGCTTGCATCCGCGAATGTTAGCACGCACCCCAAGCCGCTCCGGGCCAACAGACAACACACAATAGATAAGAAACGACAGGAGATTGCATGACGCAGCAAGCTGCGCGCCCCGCAGGCCGGCGCAAGCCAACCGCCAGCCGGGCAGACGCCCCCGACACCGCATTGGCTTCCGCCTCGATTCCCGCGACCGCCCCATCTGCCCCATCCGCCAAGGCCACCCGCGCCAGGCGCACCAGCGCCGCGAAGCCTGAAGCCGCGCCCGCCGCGACCCCGGCCCGCCGCGCCAGCGACAAGGATGTGCCTCTGCGCGAGGACATCCGCTTCCTGGGCCGCTTGCTGGGAGATTGCGTGCGCGAGCAGGAAGGCGAATCGGCCTTCGAGCTGGTCGAGACCATCCGCCAGACCGCCGTGCGCTTTCGCCGCGAGAACGACCGCGCCGCCGGCGCGGAGCTGGATCGTCTGCTCAAGCGCCTGTCGCGCGACCAGACCAACTCGGTGGTGCGCGCCTTCAGCTATTTCTCGCACCTGGCCAATATCGCCGAGGACCAGCACCACAACCGCCGCCGGCGCGTGCACGCGCTGGCCGGATCGCCGCCGCAGCCGGGCAGCCTGGCGCATGCGCTGCAGGCCATCGACGCGGCCGGCGTAACCGGCAAGACACTGCGCAAGTTCTTCGACGAAGCGCTGATCGTGCCGGTACTGACCGCGCACCCGACCGAAGTCCAGCGCAAGAGCATTCTCGACGCCGAGCGCGAGATCGCCCGCCTGCTGGCCGAGCGCGACCTGCCCATGACCGCGCGTGAGCGCGAGCACAACACCGCACTGTTGCGCGCGCGCGTCACCACGCTGTGGCAGACCCGCATGCTGCGCAATACGCGGCTGATGGTGGTGGACGAAATCGAGAATGCGCTGTCCTACTACCGCACCTGCTTCCTGCGCGGCATCCCGCAACTGATGAGCGAGCTGGAAGAGGACATCGCCGCGGTGTTTCCCGCCGCGCGCAAGAGCAAGGCTGCGCCTGCCGCCTCTACCCAGCTCGCGCCCTTCTTCCAGATGGGCTCCTGGATCGGCGGCGACCGCGACGGCAACCCCAACGTCACCGCCGACACGCTGCAACACGCCGCGAGCCAGCAATCGTCGCTGATCCTGGAGTGGTACCTGGACGAAGTCCACGCGCTGGGCGCCGAACTGTCGATGTCGAGCCTGATGGTGGAGGCCAGCCCGGAACTGCTGGCGCTGGCGGATGCCTCGCCCGACCACTCCGAGCATCGCGCCGACGAGCCGTACCGCCGCGCACTGATCGGCATCTATGCGCGCCTGGCGGCAACCTGCCAGGCCGTCACCGGCCAGGCCGCGCCGCGCCACCCGGTGGCCGACTCCGCGCCCTATGCCGACGCGCAATCCTTTGCCGCCGACGTGCAGGTCGTGATCGACTCGCTGCGCGCCCATCACGGCGAGGCGCTGGCGCGCACCCGCATCGACGCGCTGGCCAAGGCCATCGCCGTATTCGGGTTCCACCTGGCCTCGATCGACATGCGCCAGGTGTCCGACGTGCACGAGGCGGTGATCGCGGAACTGTTCGCCGCAGCCGGGGTTGAGGCCGACTATGCCGGCCTGACGGAAGCCCGCAAGCTGGAACTGCTGCTGGCCGAACTGCGCCAGCCGCGCCTGCTGACGCTGCCCTGGCATGCCTATTCCGAGCAGACCCGCAGCGAGCTGGCCATTCTGAACATGGCGCGCGAGTTGCGCGCCCGCTACGGCGCGCGCGTGGCCCGCAACTACATCATCTCGCACACCGAGACGCTGTCCGACCTGGTCGAAGTGCTGCTGCTGCAGAAGGAAACCGGCATGCTGCACGGCACGCTGGGCAACAAGACCAACCCAGCGCGCCCGGAGCTGATGGTGATCCCGTTGTTCGAGACCATCGAGGACTTGCGCAACGCCGCCGGCATCATGCAATCGCTGCTGGAGCTGCCGGGCTTTGCCTCGGTGATCGCCCACCATGGCGGCGAGCAGGAAGTGATGCTGGGCTACTCCGACTCCAACAAGGACGGCGGCTTCCTCACCTCCAACTGGGAGCTATACAAGGCCGAGCTGGCACTGGTGCAGGTGTTCGAGGCGCGCCGCGTGAAGCTGCGGCTATTCCACGGCCGCGGCGGCACCGTTGGCCGCGGCGGCGGCCCGACCTATCAGGCCATCCTGTCGCAGCCGCCGGGCACGGTCAACGGCCAGATCCGCCTGACCGAGCAGGGCGAAATCATCAACAGCAAGTTCGCCAACGCCGAGATCGGCCGGCGCAACCTGGAAACGGTGATCGCCGCCACGCTGGAAGCCTCGCTGCTGCCGACGCAGAACGCGCCGAAGGACCTGGCGACGTTCGAGGCCGTGATGCAGCAGCTCTCGGATCGCGCGTTCACGTCGTATCGTCACCTGGTGTACGACACGCCCGGCTTCAAGGACTACTTCTTCGCCACCACGCCGATCACCGAGATCGCCGACCTCAACCTGGGTTCGCGCCCGGCCTCGCGCAAGCTGATGGACAAGAAGCAGCGCCGCATCGAAGACCTGCGCGCGATTCCCTGGGGCTTTTCCTGGGGCCAGTGCCGGCTGCTGCTACCGGGCTGGTACGGCTTTGGCAGCGCGGTCAAGGCACTGCTGGACGAGGCGCCGGACGAGCGTGCGCACAAGGCGGCCGTAGCCACGCTGCGCCGCATGGTCAAGACCTGGCCGTTCTTCACCACGCTGCTGTCCAATATGGACATGGTGCTGGCCAAGACCGACCTGGCCGTGGCCTCGCGCTATGCGCAGCTGTGCGAAGACGCCGCGCTGCGCAAGACGGTGTTCGCGCGCATCAGCGCCGAGTGGCACCTGACCTGCGACATGCTGGCCCTGATCACCGGCCGTCATGAGCGCCTGGCCGACAACCCGCTGCTGGCGCGTTCCATCAAGAACCGCTTCGCCTACCTGGACCCGCTCAACCACTTGCAGGTGGAATTGCTCAAGCGCTACCGCTCGGGCAAGGACGGTGACGACATCCGCGTGCGGCGCGGCATTCACCTGACCATCAACGGGGTGGCGGCGGGCCTGCGCAACAGCGGCTAAGGCGAGGCTGCGCACACTGCGCAAAAAAAGCCGCCATGGTGGCTGGCACCATGGCGGGGAACCCGTCCGGCCAGTTGGCCGGACGGCGCAGAGTGTGGCTCGTCTACCGTAGGTATTGGCTATTCGGGCAGAAACGGCAGACCGGGCGCGCGGCTCTCCATCCGATATTGGCGGCCAGGCTTTTAGCCGACGAACGCGCCCGGCACCGGGTCTTCGCCGAGCACCGAGAGCAGGATGGCCCAATGCATCGCTTCGTCACCCAGGATGCTGCCGGCGGCCTTGGTCAGCTCGCGATTG
This sequence comes from Cupriavidus sp. GW821-FHT02F09, assembly GCF_059421605.1. Lineage (NCBI taxonomy): Bacteria > Pseudomonadati > Pseudomonadota > Betaproteobacteria > Burkholderiales > Burkholderiaceae > Cupriavidus > Cupriavidus sp. GW821-FHT02F09. The sequence goes on along the minus strand of NZ_JBWKVH010000047.1, from coordinate 46,527 downwards.
TGGAAGTTCGGCAATACGCCCAGGTAGGCCGCGGTGGCCCCCTTCTCCAGGCCGGCGGCAAAGCGCAGTACGTCGGCCTGGGTTTTCAGCTGATCGGTCGGGAAGCCGTATTCGCCCGGCTTTTTGGTGATCACGGGGCTGCCGCCCATCTTGGACACCGTGCCCGCCAGCACCTGTGCGTGTGCCTTGTGGTGCGTCTGGAACTTGACCGCTGTTTCCAGCACGGGTTTTTGCAGCAAACCGCTCTCCGCGCCAACCTGATAGGCCGCGATGGCCTGGTATTCCAGCCCGAGGGCAACATTGAGAATCGCGATATCGTCCTTGGTGCTGCCGGACTGAACCTGCGCCCATGCTGGCATCGACTCGCCCAGGCTCATCACCGCCAGCGATCCCAGCGCGAATAGGCCGGGGACTTTCAGCAAGCCGCGCCGGCGCGCATCCGGCGCAACAAGGATGCGGCTGTCCGTGTCCTCGCCGGCCTGGCGTTCGTGCTGCGCGGTGCTCGACTGCATGCGTTCCATGGTGTTCTCCTGTATAGGGGTGGACGGCGCCTTCATGGGGTCGCATGCGCTCGGATGCGGCTTGCATCGCGGCTGCAACGGCGGCGCCTGCCTCTTCTACGCGCGCAATTGGCCATCGGATGCAGCGATCCTTCGCATGCCGCGCGCGAGCCGTGCCTATAATCCGGGAACGTCACTTGCTGATATCCGCCCCCGGTGCCCTCCTCCCCCGCCGACTCCTCTTTTGCCCCCAGGCCGGCCGACGCCGACCTGCTTGCCGCGTTGCTGCAAGGCGCGGCCATGGGAGACCGGCACGCCTTGCGGCAGCTCTACGACCAGACCGCAACGAAACTGTTTGGCCTCGCGCTGCGTATAACCAACAGGCACGACTGGGCGGAGGATGTGGTGCAAGAGAGTTTCGTCAGCATCTGGCATCACGCCGGCGACTACCGGCCGCACCTGGCTGCCCCGATGACCTGGATGACAGCCATCGTGCGCAACCGGGCGCTGGATTGCCTGCGCCGCCAGGCAGCTGCCCGCACCAGCCAGACCGTGGAGCTGGACGACAGCCTTGGCGAGTGGCTGGCCGACGAAGCGGCCGGCCCGGCGGAACTTGCGCTCGCCAGCCAGCAAGCGCGGGCGTTGAACCAGTGCCTGCAGCGGCTGGAACAGCCACAGCGGCAGGCTATCTCGCTGGCCTACCTGAAGGACATGAGCCATAGCGAGCTGTCCGAACAATTGCAGGTGCCGCTTGGCACCATCAAGTCATGGATACGGCGCGGCCTGGAGCGCCTGCGCACGTGCCTGGAAAGCCTGTCATGAACCTCAGCCGCCATCCCGACCTGATCGACCGCCTTGCCGCGCAGTACGCGCTGGGCGTGTTGCGCGGGGGCGCGCGCCGCCGGCTGGAGACGCTCGCCCGCGAGGAACCCGCGATCCGCGCTGCCATCAGCCACTGGCAGTCCAGGCTGTCAGGCCTTGCCGAACTCCAGCCTGCCTCGGCGCCGGTGGAGAAGGTGTGGTGCGGGATCGAACAACGGCTGGGCTGGCAAGCCATGAAGGCGTCCGACGCGGCCACCCCGGCCGGTGCGGCACCCGCAGCCTGGTGGCAACGGCTGTGGGCCGCCCCCGGCTTCTGGCGCGGTGCCACCATGGCGACCGCCGCGCTGGCAGCCGTGGCAATCGGCCTCAACGTGCGGATGTCCCGCCAACTGGACACTGCACCGCTGGTCAATGCGGTGGCCGTGCTCAACGACGATCGCGCCCAGGCCGCCGTGCTTGTGACTTGGGATGCACGTTCGCAAGCGCTTACCTTGCGCCGCCTGGATCACCTGCCACTGAACGATGCGCAGGCCCTGCAGCTTTGGGCCCTCCCCGCCGGCGGCAAGCCGCAGTCGCTCGGCGTGATCGGGCACCAGCGCCAGTTGCGCCTGGCGGTCGCCCAGGCGCTGGGCAAAGTGCCGGCGCTGGCGATCAGCGTGGAGCCGCGCGGCGGCTCGCCCGACCCCAACGGCCCCACCGGGCCGGTGGTGTTCAAGGGCCAGGTCATCGACAACACCTTATAGGGCGGTCCGGGAGGCCCTCCCGGACCCGCTACCGTCTGCGTGGGGCCCGGCAGCGATATAATCGTGGTTTCCCCGAATTCTCTCGTTCGCCCCGCGGCCCGCCGCCGGCTTGCGAGCTAACCCAGCCTTACCGCCCATGACCTCCCAACTTGCCAAGAAAGGCGAAGCCTGGTCCGCCCGCTTCTCCGAACCGATGTCCGACCTGGTGAAGCGCTACACCGCTTCGGTGTTCTTCGACAAGCGCCTGGCTCTGTTCGACATCCAGGGTTCGCTGGCGCACGCCGCCATGCTGGCCAAGCAGGGAATCATCGCCGAGGCCGACCGCGCCGAGATCGAGCGCGGCATGACGCAGATCCGTGGCGAGATCGAGGCCGGCGGCTTCGAGTGGAAGCTCGACCTGGAAGACGTCCACCTGAATATCGAAGCGCGCCTGACCGCGCTGGTCGGCGACGCCGGCAAGCGCCTGCACACCGGCCGCTCGCGTAACGACCAGGTCGCTACCGATATCCGCCTGTGGCTGCGCAGCGAGATTGACACCATCATCGGCCTGCTGGGCGCGCTGCGTGGCGCGCTGCTGGACCTGGCCGAGAAGAACGCCGACACCATCCTGCCGGGCTTCACCCACCTGCAGGTGGCCCAGCCGGTCACCTTCGGCCACCACCTGCTGGCCTACGTGGAAATGTTCACGCGCGACGCCGAGCGCATGGCCGACTGCCGCCGCCGCGTGAACCGCCTGCCGCTGGGCGCCGCCGCGCTGGCCGGCACCAGCTACCCGATCGACCGTGAGTTCGTGGCGCAGCAGCTGGGCTTCGACGGCGTGTGCCGCAACTCACTGGACGCCGTCTCCGACCGCGACTTCGCCATCGAATTCTGCGCCGCCGCCGCGCTGGTGATGACCCACATCTCGCGCTTCTCCGAAGAACTGGTGATCTGGATGAGCCCGCGCGTGGGCTTTATCGATATCGCCGACCGCTTCTGCACCGGTAGCTCGATCATGCCGCAGAAGAAGAACCCGGACGTGCCCGAACTGGCGCGTGGCAAGACCGGCCGCGTCAACGGCCACCTGATCGGCCTCTTGACCCTGATGAAGGGCCAGCCCCTGGCGTACAACAAGGACAACCAGGAAGACAAAGAGCCGCTGTTCGACACGGTGGACACCGTGGCCGATACGCTGCGCATCTTCGCCGACATGGTGCCGGGCATCTCGGTCAAGCCGGACGCCATGCGCGCCGCCGCGCTGCAAGGCTATGCCACAGCCACCGACCTGGCCGACTACCTGGTCAAGCACGGCCTGCCCTTCCGCGATGCCCACGAAGCCGTGGCCCACGCGGTGCGCGCATGCGACAACCGCCGCTGCGACCTGGCCGACCTGACCGTGGCCGAGCTGCGCGAAGTCACCGGCCTGGGCGACAAGGCCGCGCTGATCGGCGATGACGTGCACGCGGTGCTGACGCTGGAAGGCTCGGTCGCGGCGCGTAACCACATCGGCGGCACCGCGCCGGCACAGGTACGCGCGGCCATTGCCGCGGCGCGCGCCACGCTTTAAACGCAGGCTGCGGATTCAATGCAGCGCAGCGTGCCGATGTAAGTTTCACGTAAGTTTTGTTTTGAAAGAAAGCCGCCAGGGCAGACCCCTGGCGGCTTTTTTTATTGTTTCCCGGCTCTTTTGATTTTTGCGCGAAGCGGTAGGTATTAGCCCCAAGCGCCGAAGCATTTTGTTACAGATAAACTAATCGCCGCAAAAACAGGGGAGACAACCCATGTATTACTTGCTTGGTCTGTCACGACAGATCGACAGGTTGAATCAGCACACGGGCAGGCTTGCAAACATCATGATCCTGCTGTCGTGCCTGATCAGCGCAGGCAACGCCCTGCTGCGTTACGGCTTCAACCTCAGCGACAACTGGCCGCTCGAGCTGCAATGGTATATGTTCGCCATCGCGGTGATGTTCGGCGCCTCCTACACCTTCCAGCGCAACGAACACGTGCGCGTGGACCTGATCTACGGCAACGTATCGGAGCGCGCGCAACACTGGATCGACATCTTCGGTATTGTCTTTTTCCTGCTGCCATCCTGCGTGCTGTTTGCCTGGCTGTCGTGGGAATCGCTGTTCCTGCCCTCGTGGCACATCCTCGAGCAATCCGGTAATTCCGGCGGCCTGCCGCGTTACCCGATCAAGCTGGTGGTGCCCCTCGGCTTCGCCCTGCTTGCCTTGCAGGGCGTGTCCGAGCTGATCAAGCGCGTCGCCGCCCTCAAGGGCCTCGTGCGCATCGAATCGAAATACGAGAGGCCGGTGCAATGATTCCATTGGAATATATGCCGCCGCTGATGTTCGGCGGCCTGGTGGTATTCATGCTGATCGGCTTCCCGGTCGCATTTTCGCTGTCGGCGGTGGGCCTTGCCTTCGGCATCCTGGCCATTCAGTTTGGCTACTTCCCGGTCAGTTTCCTGCAGGCGGTGCCCAGCCGCGTGTTCGGCAGCGTGCTGGCCAACGAGTTGCTGCTCGCCATCCCGTTCTTCACCTTCATGGGGGCGATACTGGAGAAGTGCGGGCTGGCCGAGGACATGCTGGACTCCATGGGCCAATTGTTCGGCCCGGTGCGCGGCGGCCTGGGCTACTCGGTCATCATCGTGGGCTTCATCCTCGGCGCCATCACGGGCACCGTGGCGGCGCAGGTGATCGCCATGGCGATGATCTCGCTGCCGGTCATGATGCGCTACCGCTACAACATGAAGTACGCCACCGGCGTGCTGGCGGCGTCGGGCACCATCACGCAGCTGGTACCGCCGTCGCTGGTGCTGGTAGTGCTGGCCGACCAGCTCAAGACGCCGATGGGCAGCGCCGACGTGGGCAGCATGTACCTGGGCGCCTGGGGCCCGTCGGTGATCCAGATCGCGCTGTTCGCGCTTTATACCTTCGTGCTGGCCCGCATCAAGCCCGACTGGCTGCCGCCGGTGCCGGTGGAAGAACGCACGCTGCGCGGCTGGGCGCTGTGGCGCAAATGCCTGCGCGGCATCATTCCGTGCGCGGTGCTGATCTTCCTGGTGCTGGGCACGATCATGCTGGGCATCGCCACGCCGACCGAATCCGGCGCCATGGGCGCAGTCGGCGCGCTGGTGCTGGCGGTGCTGCGCGACCCCGGCTTCGGCAAGCTCGACCGCAATGTCTATCGTATCGGCCTTGCCGCCACGGGCGTGGCCATTATCGCCGGCACCGTCGCGTTCGGCTCGCATGCCTTCCGCATTCCGCTGGCGGTGGTCTACCTCGTGATCGCATGGCTGCTGCTGCGCGCCGGCCAACTGACCGCGCTGCGCGGGCTGATCATCGAGGCTTACCAGTCCACGGCGCGCATCACCGCCATGGTGGTATTCATCCTGATCGGCTCCACCTGCTTCTCGGTGGTGTTCCAGGGCGTGGATGGCGGCGCCTGGGTGGAGCACATGTTCACCTCGCTGCCGGGCGGCTGGATCGGCTTCCTGCTGGTGGTCAACCTGTTCATCTTCTTCCTCGCCTTCTTCCTGGACTTCTTCGAGATCGCGTTCATCGTGGTGCCGATGCTGGCGCCGGTTGCGGTCAAGGTGCTGGCGCCGGTCGTCGCCGATTCGATGGGCGGCAACCCGGAAGCGGCAGCCACCGCGGCGCTGGTGTGGTTCGGCGTGATGCTGTGCGTGAACATGCAGACCTCCTTCATGCACCCGCCCTTCGGCTTCGCGCTGTTCTACCTGCGCGGCATTGCGCCCAAGGAAGTGAAGAGTTCCGACATCTACTGGGGCGCGCTGCCCTGGGTCGGCCTGCAGCTGATCATGGTCGTGCTGGTGATGTTCTGGCCGGGCCTGGTGACGATGTTCCTGGACAAGGGGTCGTTGCACCATAGCAATGCGGCGGAGGTCACGATTCCGCTGGGGGGCGAGAGCCCGGGCGGTGCGGCCTCGGTGCCGGCGCCTGCGCCGGGCGGCCGTAGCGAGCCTGGCACGCTGGAGTTGCCGGCGGCGCCTGCCGACAGCGAGCCCGCTACGCCGCAGTTCGAGTTCGACAAGAAGAAGTAGCGAGAGAATGCGCCGGCGGATTCGGTCGCCAGCATGGAAAAAGGCCTCGGGTTCCGTTCAAACCCGAGGCCTTTTTGTTTTCCGGGGTTGCCCCCGCATCTTGTCTGCTTGGTTCAGGTCACGGCAGCAGCAGGATAGCGCCCGTGGTCGCGCGCGCCTCTGCCACCCGATGCGCCTCGGCCACCTGCTCAAGCGGGAAGCGCGCGCCAATGGCGGCCCGGATCGCGCCCTGCCCGATCGCCTGGAACACATCCGCCGCGTTGGCACGGAACGTCTGCGGATCGGCGTTGTGCGGGAACACCGATGGCCGCGTCAGGAACAGGCAGCCCTTCTTGCTGAGCAGTTCCGGCTCAAACGCCGGCACGGGCCCCGAGGCGGCGCCATAGAGCGCCACCAGCCCGAATGGTGCCGCGCAGTCCAGCGAGCCCATGAAGGTATGCTTGCCCACCGAGTCATAGACCACGCGTGCCTTGCGCCCGTCGGTGGCGGCAATCACCTGCTCCACCCAGTCCGCCTGCGAATAGTTGATGGCGACATCGCACCCTGCCGCGCGGGCCACTTCGCACTTCTCGGCCGAGCCGGCGGTGCCGATCACGGTGGCGCCGAGCGCCTTGGCCCAGCTGCTGAGGATCTGCCCTACGCCGCCCGCGGCGGCATGCACCAGCACGACGTCGCCGGCTTGCACGGGATGTGTCTTGCGCACGAGGTATTGCGCGGTCATGGCCTTGAAGAAGATCGCCGCGGCGGTGAGGTCGTCGATGCTGTCGGGCAGCTTGACCAGCTTGTCGGCGGGCACGTTGCGCCGGCTGGCATAGGCACCGATGCCAGCGTGCATGTAGACCACGCGGTCGCCTTCGCGCAGGGCGGTCACGCCCTCGCCCACCGCTTCGACCACGCCGGCGGCTTCATGGCCCAGCCCGGTCGGCGACGGCAGCGGGTACTTGCCCGAGCGCTGGTAGACGTCGATATAGTTGAAGCCGATGGCGGTCTGGCGCAACCGCACCTGGCCGGCCGCCGGCGCGGGCAACTCGGCATTCACCAGGTGCATCACTTCGGGGCCGCCGAACTCCGTCAATTCCACCACGCGTGCTGATGTCATTTCCACTCCGTCGAGGTTGCATAGATTTGTGAGCGCCACTCTATCGCAATCTCGCGCAACGCGTCGGCCGTGCGCAAGGCATGGGCAAGCGCAGAAAAAAGGCCTCGCACGCGCGAGGCCTTCTTGCTTGCCGCCAGCCTGCGTTACTTCACGCAGTCGACGAAATACGCCTTGCCACCACCCTCGACCTCTTCCTCGACCAGGCCGTGGATGTCGGTCTCGAAGCCGGGGAACAGCTTGTTGAACTCGCGCGCGAACTTCAGGTACTGCACGATGATGCGGTTGAAGCGCTCGCCCGGAATCAGCAGCGGAATGCCCGGGGGGTAAGGCGTGAGCAGGATGGCGGTAACGCGGCCTTCCAGTTCGTCGACGGCCACGCGCTCGATCTCGCGGTGGGCCATCATGGCCCACGCGTCCGACGGCTTCATTGCCGGTTCCATGTCCGACAGGTACATCTCGGTGGTCACGCGGGCCACGTCATTGGCCTTGTAGACGCTGTGGATCGCGTCGCACAGGTCGCGCAGGCCGAGCTTCTCGTACTGCGGATGCTTGCCGACGAATTCCGGCAGCACGCGCCACAGCGGCTGGTTCTGGTCGTAGTCGTCCTTGAACTGCTGCAACTCGGTCACCAGCGAGTTCCAGCGGCCCTTGGTGATGCCGATGGTGAACATGATGAAGAACGAGTACAGCCCGGTCTTCTCGATGATGATGCCGTGCTCGGCCAGGTACTTGGTGACGATGGCCGCAGGGATGCCGCGGTCGCTGAACTCGCCGTCCACGTCCAGGCCCGGGGTGATGATGGTGGCCTTGATCGGGTCGAGCAGGTTGAAGCCGTCGGCCAGGTCGCCGAAGCCGTGCCAGCGTTCGTTGGCCTTGAGCATCCACTCTTCACGGTCGCCGATGTCGTCCTCGACCAGCGCCTCGGGGCCCCACACCTTGAACCACCAGTCGCCGTTGTTGCCGGCATCGTAGTCGCCTTCGACCTTGCGCATGGCGCGGCGGAAGTCCATCGCTTCCTGGATGCTTTCTTCGACCAGCGCGGTGCCGCCCGGGGCTTCCATCATCGCCGCCGCCACGTCGCACGAGGCAATGATCGAGTACTGCGGGCTGGTGGACGTGTGCATCAGGTACGCCTCGTTGAACCGGTAGCGGTCCAGCTTGCGCGTATCCGAATCCTGCACGAGGATCTGCGAGGCCTGCGACAGGCCGGCCAGCAGCTTGTGCGTGGACTGCGTGGCGAACACCAGCGCGTCCTTGCTGCGCGGGCGGTCTTTGCCGATCGCGTGCATGTTGCGATAGAAGTCGTGGAATGCCGCGTGCGGCAGCCAGGCTTCGTCGAAATGCAGCGTGTCGATCTCCGTGGCCAGCATTTCCTTGATCTGTTCGGCGTTGTACAGCACGCCGTCGTAGGTGCCCTGGGTGATGGTCAGGATGCGCGGCTTCTGGTTCTTGGCCTGGCTGGCGAACGGGTGCGCGGCAATCTTGCGGCGAATGGTCTCGGGATCGAACTCGCTCTTCGGGATCGGGCCGATGATGCCGTAGTGATTGCGCGTGGGCATCAGGAACACGGGAATCGCGCCTGTCATCATGATCGCGTGCAGGATCGACTTGTGGCAGTTGCGGTCCACCACCACGATGTCGCCCGGCGCCACGTTGGCATGCCACACCATCTTGTTCGAGGTGGATGTGCCGTTGGTGACGAAATACATGTGGTCGGAGTTGAAGATGCGCGCGGCATTGCGCTCCGAGGCCGCCACCGGGCCGGTGTGGTCGAGCAGCTGGCCGAGCTCATCGACGGCATTGCAGACGTCGGCGCGCAGCATGTTCTCGCCGAAGAACTGGTGGAACACCTGGCCGACCGGGCTCTTGAGGAACGCCACGCCGCCGGAGTGCCCCGGGCAGTGCCACGAGTAGGAGCTGTCCTGCGCGTAGGCGATCAGCGCCTTGAAGAACGGCGGCGCCAGCGAATCCAGGTAGACCCGGGCTTCGCGGATGATGTGGCGCGCGACGAATTCCGGCGTGTCCTCGAACATGTGGATGAAGCCGTGCAACTCGCGCAGGATATCGTTGGGGATATGCCGCGAGGTGCGGGTCTCGCCGTACAGGAAGATGGGCAGGTCGGTGTTGCGGCGGCGCACTTCGTTGACGAAGGCGCGCAGTTTCTCGATGGCCGCGGCTTCGGGCCGGTCGTCCTCGCTGACGAACTCGTCGTCGTCGATCGACACGATGAACGAAGAAGCACGGCTGGACTGCTGGGCGAAGGAGGTCAGGTCGCCATAGCTGGTCAGGCCCATCACCTCCATGCCTTCTTGCTCGATGGCCTGCGCCAGCGCGCGGATGCCCGAGCCGGAAATGTTCTCGGAGCGGAAGTCTTCATCGATGATGATGACGGGGAAGCGGAATTTCATTTGGCATCCTTGGACGGCAAGAAGGACTTGAGCCACATGGCCCGGGGATTCGTCCCCCTGGGTCGGCATGTGGCTCGACGTTCAGGCTTGGCGCGCGGCCCCGGGGTTTCCCGTAACACCGCAACGCGCGCATTGTATGCGATCAGGTCTTCGGCAGTGTGACACCTTGCTGACCCTGGTACTTGCCACCGCGATCGCGGTAGGAAGTCTCGCAGATCTCGTCGCTCTCGAAGAACAGCACCTGGGCACAGCCTTCACCGGCGTAGATCTTGGCAGGCAGCGGCGTGGTGTTCGAGAACTCCAGCGTCACATAGCCTTCCCATTCCGGCTCGAACGGGGTCACGTTGACGATGATGCCGCAGCGCGCGTAGGTGCTCTTGCCCAGGCAGATGGTCAGCACGCTGCGCGGAATGCGGAAATACTCCATCGTGCGGGCCAGCGCGAAGGAGTTCGGCGGGATGATGCAGACATCGCCCTTGAAGTCGACAAAGGACTTTTCGTCGAAGTTCTTCGGATCGACGATGGTGCTGTTGATGTTGGTGAAGATCTTGAATTCGTCGGCGCAGCGGATGTCGTAGCCGTAGCTCGAGGTGCCGTACGAAACGATCTTGCGGCCGTCTTCTTCCCGTACCTGGCCGGGCTCGAAGGGCTCGATCATGCCGTGCTGTTCCGCCATGCGGCGGATCCACTTATCGGATTTGATGCTCATAGGGGTATCGGGATGAACAAATGAGGGCAGGCTCGGGCGCGGCCCATGCTGACCGGGAACACTGCTCGCATTTGCTCACAGGCGCGCCGGACCTGCCGGGGCCTTGCGATGGGCCGCATTGTACAACCAAAATCCGGCATCACCGCCTTAAATGCCGCCCCGGCCCCGGAACGGGCTGTCCGCCCCCGGGCGTCAGGCCGTGGCTTGTTCCGGCAACTGGTGCCGGAAGCGTTCGCGGCCGGTATAGAGCAGGAAGTGGCGCCCCGTGCACCGGGCAAAGAGAGCCAGGTTGACGCGTTGGGCCATCTGGTAGCCCATCTGCGTGACGCCCGAGCGCGACAGCAGGAATGGAATGCCCATCTGGGCGCCCTTGATCACCATCTCCGAGGTCAGCCGCCCGGTGGTGTAGAACACCTTGTCAGCGCCGCTCATGCCTTCAAGCCACATCAGCCCCGCGATGGCATCCACGGCGTTGTGCCGGCCCACATCCTCGATGAACATCAGCAGCTCGCGCCCGCGGAACAGTGCGCAGCCATGCACGGAGCCGGCCTGTTTGTAGACCGACTGCTGCAGCCGGATGGTGTCGACGATGCCGTAGAGCGTTTCCTGGTCCAGGGTGGCGTCGTCCGGCAGCCGGATATTGTCCACTTCGTCCAGCAACGAGCCAAACACGGTGCCCTGGCCACAGCCGGTGGTCACCACCCGGCGCGCCGTGCGCTCCTCGATGCGATCCACGCCCGTGCGGGTCGTGACGGCGGCGGATTCGGTCTCCCAGTCGACCTGGATGGCAGCAATATCCTCGACCGATTCGACCAGGCGCTGGTTGCGCAGGTAACCCAGCACCAGGGCCTCGGGCGCCCCGCCCAGCGTCATCAGCGTCACCAGCTCGCGTTTGTCCAGGTAGACCGTCAGCGGGCGCTCGCCGGGCAGGAAGGCCTGGCGCACGCGCCCCTGCTCGTCGACCACCTCGACCTCTTCGATCAAGGGGACGCACGCGTGGGTCATTTCAGGGCGCAGGGGCATGGGCGTTGGGGATGCGGGATGGGCGGCGCGTGCTGGGAACTGCCGGCCCGCGCTGCCCCCCATCCGTCAGGACTTGGCGATCACGCCGCAAGCGATGCGGCCGCCGGAGTTGCCGGTGGGCTGGGTCTTGTAGTCGTCCGGGTCCTTGTGGACGACCACCGCGCGGCCCACCAGGCTGGTGGGGCCGGCGCCCAAGGTCACGCCGGTCAGCTCGAAGCTGGCCTGGGCGCGGCCGGTAGCGTCGGCCTTGAGGTTGTTGATGTCGCCAGCATGATGGTCGGGCATCGACATCGAACCGTGCGGCTTGGCCGTCGGGTTGAAGTGGCCGCCCGCGCTCATGGCGTCGGGGGCCGAGCAGTCGCCCTTCTCGTGCACGTGGAAGCCGTGCTCGGTATTGGGCGGCAGGCCGGTTACGTCGGCCTTGACCAGCACCGTGTCACCGCGCTGGGTGAAGGTGATGCTGCCCTGCGTCGCGGTACCGCTCTTGGACGCCAGCGCGGCGACCGCGGTATCGGACCTGCTCATCCCCATGCCCCCGCAGCCGGCCAGAGTGCCTGCCAGGGTGCCCGCTACAGCCAGACCGAAAAGTACACGTACACGCTTCATGCCGAACCTCCTCTCACGGTGATGTCCGGGGCGATTGTACCGCTCCCGTGCCCGGCGCTGCGGCCGGTTTGTGATCCGAAGGCGTGGCGACAGGTGCGGTGGAAGGTCCTCCAGCAGTGCTTGCTGCGGCTTGCGCAGCCGGCGCTTGCGCTACGAACGGGCCCGGATCGGCACACGGCGCGGCGGTGGCAGCCGCCGCCACCACCTTGCCTTTGGCCTGCATGTCGCTGTAGTAGTGCGCCGCCGCCTTGTCTTGCGCTCGGCACAGCTGATAAGCGGCCACCTTGTCGGCCCAGCCGGCGCGCGCCTTGGCCTCGTCGGCCTTGAGCTTTTGCGCCTCGGTCGGCGGCGGCAGTTTGGCCAGGGCGCCTGTGCCGCCAAGGGCCAGGGCGAGCACCAGCAGAATGCGGTTCATGGATCGGGCTCCTCGTTGGGGATCGGCCGTGCGCGCTCAGACTTCGCCCGGGCTGGCCCGGCCGCCGGCACGCTCGCCCGGCTCTGGCTCGGCCGCGCGCTGCACGGGGATCTTGCCTGCCTTGATATCGTCGTACCAGAGCTCGTGGTGCTCCTTGGCCCAGGCTTCATCGACCCAGCCGTCGCGCATGGCGCGGTAGGCCCCTTCCATGCCGATGGTACCCATGTAGATATGGCCGCAGGCCATGGCCATCATCAGCACCGCCGCGATGCCATGGATGACGTTGGCAACCTGCATGGTGGCGCGGTAGAAATCCATGCCGGGCACGATCATGTCGAGCACCCAGCCGGAGGCCGACAGGATCAGGCCGAAGACCACCAGCCCGCCCCAGAACCAGGCCTTCTCGCCGGCGTTGAAGCGCCCGCTTGGCACGTGCTTGCCGGACACGAGCCCGCCGAGCTTGATGAGCCACTGCCAGTCCTCCCGGGCGGGGAAGTTGTCGCGCACGAAGATCACGAAGCCGACGATCACCGACAAGGTAAAGACCGGGCCGACGATGTTATGGACGTTCTTCAGCAGGTAGGTGAGCCAGCCGAACAAGGTGTGGCCCATCAGGGGCAGCAGGAAATGCTTGCCGAACAGCATCACGATGCCCGAGACAGCCAGCGTGACGAATGAAATCGCCATGGTCCAGTGCACCATGCGCTCCAGCGGCGTAAAGCGCTGGATCATGCGGCCGGTACGCGGCGTCTTGAGCGGGATCGCGCCGCGCCAGAAGAAAAAGGCCAGGATCGCGGCGGGCACCACCACGATCAGCCAGCCGCCCCAGACGGTGATCACCCCGTTGCGGAACAGGCGCCACTTCTGCCCGGTGCGCTGGATCAGCACCCCGGCTTCCTTGGCTGGCAGGCTGCTGTAGTGCGCCTGGTCGGAATTCGCCTCCCGCCAGACCGGCGCGTTGTTGCCCGGTTGATCCTTGCTACGCGCCTGCTGGGCCTGCGCCTCGGCTGCGAGATCGCGGCGGGGCACGTTGAAGATGTTCTCGGAAGCGATGCCCGCGAAGGGCTGGGCCGGATGCGTGGCGGGGTTGTTGGCCTCGGCGGGCGCGCCGGCCGCCTGCGGCGCGGAAGCGCCCTGGGCCGGGGCTTGGGCTTGGGCTTGCGCCCGCGCGGCCCCGGGCGGCGCCAGCAAGGCCAGCGCGCAGGCCACCCCCACCAGGTAGCGGAACCAGCCAGGATTGAGCGTCGGCTTCATATGCCCTCCATCGGGTCGGCCAGGGTGCGCCCCGGGCTTCGCATCGCCGCCGTCATGGCGTGCGGTTGTATTCGTTCTGGTACTGGTTGCGCTCGCGGATCTGGTTTTGCCAACTGGTCTTGTCGCCTGGCGTCCAGCCCTTGGCCACGAAGGGGTCGCCCGGCGCGCCCTCGTACGCCGGCGCGTCGGATTTCTTGTGCGCCGCCGTGGCGGTCTGCGCGCGCTCGCCACAGGCGGCCAGCGCGGTGCAGCCGGCGGCCAGCAGGATCAGCAACAGGCGGGTCATGATGGCTGCGCTCCTGAAGCGGGTGGCGCGGCGGGCGGCGCCGCGCCCGCGCCCGCGGTACCCTGCGTGGCGCCCTTGTTGCCGTAGGCCGTGCCCCAGCCGAACACATCGCCGCCCTTGCCGCGCTTGATCACGCGGTTGCGCAGTATGTCGGCAATCACGTCGCCGTCGCCGCCCAGCAGCGCTTTGGTCGAGCACATTTCCGCGCACAGCGGCAGCTTGCCTTCGGCCAGCCGGTTTCGTCCGTACTTCTCGAATTCTTCGTCGCTGCCGTTTTTCTCCGGCCCGCCGGCGCAGAACGTGCACTTGTCCATCTTGCCGCGCACGCCGAAGGTCCCGGCGCTGGGGAACTGGGGAGCGCCGAACGGGCAGGCGTAGGAGCAGTAGCCGCAGCCGATGCAGACGTCCTTGTCGTGCAGCACCACGCCGTCTTCGGTACGGTAGAAGCAGTCGACCGGGCACACCGCCATGCAAGGCGCGTCCGAGCAGTGCATGCAGGCGACCGAGATCGATTTCTCGGCGCCGACGATGCCGTCGTTGATGGTCACCACGCGACGCCGGTTGACGCCCCACGGCACCTCGTGCTCGTTCTTGCAGGCGGTGACGCAGCTGTTGCACTCGATGCAACGCTCGGCGTCACAGATGAATTTCATGCGTGCCATGGTCGTTCCTTGCCCTTGGTCTCTGTCCCTATCGCCATCTCTGCCGCCATCTCTGTCGCTAACCCTGTCGCTATCTCGATGGCGATCACAACCGCATTCAGGTGAACCGCGCGATCTGGCAGATCGTGGTCTTGGTTTCCTGCATCATCGTCACCGAGTCATAGCCGTAGGTGGTGGCCGTGTTGATGGCCTCACCGCGCACGATCGGCATCGCGCCCTCCGGGTAGTACTCCTTCAGGTCCTTGCCCTGCCACCAGCCGGAGAAGTGGAACGGGATGAAGGCGGTATCCACGCCGACGCGCTCGGTCACCAGCGCGCGCACCTTGATGTGCGCGCCGGTGGGCGTGCTGACCCAGCAGAAGTCGCCGTTGCGGATGCCGCGATCGGACGCCGCGCGCGGGTTGATCTCGACGAAGTTCTCCTGCTGCAACTCGGCCAGCCACGGGTTGGACCGGGTTTCCTCCCCCCCGCCCTCGTACTCGACCAGGCGGCCGGAGGTGAGAATGATCGGGAACTTCTCGTAGAGCTTGTTCTCGACGTTGCGCTGCTGCAGCGACTTGTACAGCGTGGGCAGCCGCCAGAACGCCATCTTGTCGTCGTGCGTGGGGTACTTGGCGACCATGTCGGGCCGGGTGGAATACAGCGGCTCGCGGTGCTGCGGGATCGGGTCAGGGAAGTTCCACACGATGGCCCGCGCCTTGGCGTTGCCAAAGGGGTGGCAGCCATGGTTCTTCAGCACCACGCGCTGGATGCCACCGGACAAATCCGTCTTCCAGTTCTTGCCCTCGGCCTTCTGCTTCTCGGCGTCCGTCAGCTCATCCCACCAGCCCAGCTTCTTCAGCAGCACGTGGTCGAACTCCGGGTAGCCGGTGGTAATGTCCGCGCCTTTCGAGTACGAGCCGTCCTCGGCCAGCAGGCTGACGCCGTCGCGCTCCACGCCGAAGTTGGCGCGGAAGTTGCCGCCGCCGTCCATGACGTTGCGGCTGGTGTCATACAGGTTGGGCGAGCCGGGGTGCTTGAGCTCCGGCGTGCCATAGCACGGCCACGGCAGGCCAAAGTAATCGCCGGTCAGGTCGTAGCCGGTCAACGGATCCTTGCCGCCCAGGCAGCGCAGCGTGCGCACGTCGAACTTCTCCATATTGCGCATATGCGACTTGAGCCGCTCGGGAGATTGCCCGGTGTAGCCGATGGTCCAGTTGCTGGCATTGATCTCGCGCAGGATGGATTCGACTTCGGGCTCCATCCAGGTCCGGCCCGCGCGCTTGACCTCGTTGAGCTTGAAGTTCTTCGACAGCTCCTTGCCAAAGCCGAGCCGCTCGGCGAAGGCCTGCATGATGGTGTGGTCCGGCATCGACTCGAACAGCGGCTCGATCACCTTCTCGCGCCACTGCAGCGAGCGGTTGGAGGCCGTGCAGGACCCGGTGGTCTCGAACTGCGTGCAGGCCGGCAGCAGGTAGACCGCGCGGTTCGGGTTGACCTTGTCGCCTTCCGCCGGCGGCATGTTGGCCATCGCGGCGGTGGCTGACGGATAAGGGTCGATCACCACCAGCAGGTCGAGCTTGTCGAGCGCCTTTTTCATCTCCAGCCCGCGCGTCTGCGAGTTGGGTGCATGGCCCCAGAAAAACACCCCGCGGACGTTGTTGTCCTGGTCGATCAGCTCTGGCTTCTCGGTCACGATATCGATCCAGCGCGACACTGTGGTCCCGGACTTCTCCATCATCGCCTGCGAGGCGTACTGCTTCTTGATCCATTCGTAGTCGACGCCCCACACCGCGGCATAGTGCTTCCAGGCGCCAGTGGCCAGGCCATAGTAACCCGGCAGCGAGTCCGGGTTGGGACCCACGTCGGTCGCGCCCTGCACGTTATCGTGACCGCGGAAGATGTTGGCGCCGCCGCCCGACACGCCGATATTGCCCAGCGCCAGCTGCACGATGCAGGAGGCGCGCACGATGGCGTTGCCGATGGTGTGCTGGGTCTGGCCCATGCACCACACCAGCGTGCTGGGCCGGTTCTTGGCCATGATCTCGGCAACCTGATGGACCTGCGCCTCGGGCACGCCGCAGACTTCCTCGACCTTGTCCGGCGTCCACTTGGCGAGGACTTCCTCCTTGACGCGGTCCATGCCGTAGACGCGATCGTTGATGTACTTCTGGTCTTCCCAGCCGTTCTGGAAGATGTGGTACAGCACGCCGAACAGGAAAGCGATATCGGTGCCCGAGCGGACCCGTACGTAGTAATCGGACTTCGCGGCCGTACGGGTGTAGCGCGGATCGACCACGATCACCTTGCAGCCGTTCTCCTTGGCGTGCAGCAGGTGCAGCATCGACACCGGGTGCGCCTCGGCCGCGTTGGAGCCGATATACAGCGCCGCGCGGGCGTTCTGCATATCGTTGTACGAATTGGTCATCGCACCATAGCCCCACGTATTGGCCACGCCGGCCACCGTGGTGGAGTGGCAGATGCGTGCCTGGTGGTCGGTGTTGTTGGTGCCGAAGAACGATACCCACTTGCGCAGCAGGTAGGACCCTTCGTTGCTGTGCTTGGAGGAACCGACGAAGAACATCGAGTCCGGCCCGGTCTGCTGGCGGATCTCTTTCATCCTGGCGGTGATCTCGTCGAGCGCCTGATCCCAACTGACGCGCTGGTATTTGCCGTTCACCAGCTTCATCGGGTACTTCAGCCGGTACTCGCCGTGGCCGTGCTCGCGCAGCGCGGCGCCCTTGGCGCAGTGCGCGCCCATGTTGATCGGCGAATCGAAGACCGGGTTCTGGCGCACCCACACGCCGTTGTGCACCACGGCATCGACCGCGCACCCCACCGAGCAGTGGCCACACACGGTACGGCGCACCACGATATTGCCCTTGTCCTCGCCGCCGGCCGCCGCACCTGAGGCATCCGCGGCATCGGCCCGGCGCAACAGCGTCAGCTGCGAAGCCGCCAGCCCCACGCCCACCCCGATGCCGGAGCGCTTGAGAAAGCTGCGCCGGTCCATGGTGGGCATGGCACCCGCCAGCCCGGCAGCCAGACGCTCGGAGAGCCGGCCGCCAGCGCGCTCGCCCGAGCCGCTAGCCAGTTGCGAAGATGCGCTGCCCTGCGCCGCGCGTTTGCGGGTCAAGATCATGTGTCACCCCAGGATGGAAACGAGGTAGAGCGAGGCGTGCGCCAGGCGCGGCCACTCACACCAGCGTAGTCCGGTAGTACTTGCGAATATGCTCTGTGACCCGGTAGCCGTCGCCGTCGGTCGACGTGACATCGGGAATGGCCGCCGCCAGGCTGGGCACGGCGGGCATGGCCGGACCGCGCGAAGTCAGCGCGGCGGCGGCGCCGGCCGCGGCAACAACCCCGGTGCCGGCAAGGAAGGCGCGGCGCGCGGCCTTCGGCTGCTTGTCTTTCATTTGGGGGGGCTCCTCGGCCTGTCCAGACCGATTACCAATCCTGTTATGAATGCTATTGCCTATTTTAGAATGATATGTGTCGAAAGACCATGAATCCCCGGGATTTCCATGATGGCAATCAAGAACTTGCGTGCGATCAATGCATGTCCAGCGCGATCGCCTCGACCGCCATGAAGGCCTTCAGCAGCGCGGCCACGCGGGCATAGAGCCGCGCTTGCGGATGCGCCGTCGCGCTGTCGCACAGGGTTTCCACCCATGACTGCAGATGGCGCGAGAAAAAGTGCTGCTGCTCGGCAAGGTTTGCCACGCCGGCGTCCTCGCCCGCCACCAGGAAGCGCATCACCTCGCACAATGTGGCGATGTGATCCTCGGTTTCGCTGACATTGTCCTGGCGCACCAGGCCATAGCGCGCCAGATCGTCGCGCAGCGCCACCAGCGGGCGCTCATTGAGGAAGCCGGTCTGGTAGTAGGAGCCGTACAGCAGGACTTCCGGCTTGCCCACGCCGACGAACAATTGCTGGTATTCGTCGCTGGCTTGCTCGGCCGTGGTGACCGATGCTGCGTCGCACAAATCGTTCCAGGCGTCGCCCAGCGGCGTGGCGGCGTCCTCGCCGTGCGCGCGGTTGGCGGCGATATGGTGCAGCAGCGCGGCATCCGGCGCGCGATACAGCAGCGTGGCCAGCAGGCCGTACAGGTCCGCCCGGGCGGTGTCTTCTGCGTCGGGCGCCGCGTGGGCGACCGGAGGGATCAGCTGGATAGGCTGGAAATCTGTCATGTCGTGATGATTCTCAAGGATGGCCTGCTTGGCTACTGCAAGGCGTTGCCGCTGGCCTCGCCGCTGTTCTTTTCCATCATGTCGACGACGCGGCAATCGCCGCACATCTTCAAGCGCTCGGCGGCCTCGCCGGCAAACGCCGGGTGGCTCGCCAGCCGGGCCAGCATGGCATGCACCATCTGGGCGGTGCCGAACGGCTTGGCGCAGCGAATGCAATGGAAGGGCTGGGTCTCGGCCAACGTCACGGTGCGGCGCGCTTGCTCACCGCTGAGCAAGCGCGGCACCAGGGTGATGGCGTCTTCCGGGCAGGTCTTCTCGCACAAGCCGCACTGCACGCAGTTGCGCTCCAGGAAGCCCAGCACCGGCTGCTCGGGATTATCGCGCAGGGCTTGCGAGGGACAGGCGCCAACGCAGGCCATGCACAACGTGCAGCGCCCGGTGTCCACCGCCACCGCGCCCAGCGGCGCCCCGGCAGGCAGCGCCACGCTGGCGGCCGGGCGCGGCGCATTGCGCACGAGATGATCCAGCGCAAAATCCAGCGTCTCGCGCTTGGCGGCCGCAGCGTGGAACACGGCGGCTGGCAGGTTGCTCCCCGGCGCGGCCAAGGCCGATAGTTGCACGTCCAGCGTGACGGCATCCGGGCCATCGACCAGCGACAGGCATTCGCCGTCATAGCCGAGGCCCGCCAGAATAGCCTGCCCCACTGCTACCTGCCCGGCCAGCGCCGTGCGGTATTGCGGGGCTTCGTCACCGGTGAGCATCACGGCGACACGTCCGGCGCCCCAGCAGATGGCCGCCAGCCACAGCTCAAGCCCGCACGCGGCCGGGTGGAACAACCCCACCGGAATCACATTGGGCGGCATGCCGTGGGCCTGTCCGGCGCGCGCAGCGCGGCCCAACGCCAGGATGGGCGCATTGCCGTACTCCTCGCCATGCAGCAACAGCACAGCGTCGCGCCCGCCCGCAGCGCGGTAGGCCGAGATCAGGGTGCGCAAGCGCTCGCCGAGGTGATCCGGCTTGGGATAGGCATAGCTGATGGCGCCGGTTGGGCACACCGTGGTGCAGGCGCCGCAGCCCATGCACAGGTTCGGCGTGACCTCAATGCGGCCGCGCCCGTCGTGCCATTGCGAGCGGATCGCTTCGGTGGAGCAGATGTCGATACAGGCCGTGCAACCCGTGGTCTGGTTGCGGCCATGCGCGCAGAGTTTCTCCTTGTACTGGAAGAACTTCGGCTTCTCGAACTCGCCCACCAACTGGACCAGTGCCAATGCCTGCGCCTGCTGGCGCAGCGCATCCGCGCCGGCGTACAGGTAGCCCTGCGGCGGCGCGTGCATGAGGAAGGCCGGCGTGTCGGCCAGGTCGAACACCAGGTCGAAGCGTTCCGTGGCAGTGGCGGCCGGGCGCTCGAAATCGATCGCGGCAGCGGCGCCGCAGGCCATCACGCAAGCGCGATGCGAGCGGCAGCGGTCCAGGTCCACTTGGTAGCTGAAATCGATGGCGTCTTCCGGGCAAGCGTCGATGCAGGCATTACAGCGCGTGCACAGGTCCAGGTCGATCGGGTTGCTGCGTCCCGCGCCGGTCTCCCAGCTGGCCTCGAAGGCGCCCAGCCAGCCGCCGAGCTTGACCAGCTTGCCGCTGTGCACGGGGAACGCCCGCGAGGCGGGCAGGCCGGCCGGGGCCATGGCCCCGGCGGCGGCGGCGCTGAGCAGCACCGAAACATCCATGCCGGCTTCGGCCAGCTTGCCGGCCCAGGGAATCGCACGGTCGGCGGGGCCTAGCACCAGCACAGCGCCGCCAGAGCGGTAGTCCACCACGGGCACCGGATCCGGGTCCGGCAGCGCGGCGGCGGCCAGCAAGGCAGCGATCTTGGCGTTGGCGGTTTTCGGGTCGCGCCGCGCCCCCTGCGACCAGCCACCGGTCTCGCGGATATTGACGAAGCGCACGGGCGCCGTCATGGTGCCCTCGGCCTGGCGCCGGGCGGCTACCTCGGTAAACAGCGCGCGCTCCTGCGTGCAAGCCACGATGACATCGTCGGTGCCGGCGAGCGCGGCGGTGAAGTCTCCAATCTCGCGGCGGCACAGCAGATGATGGACCTTGAGTGGCGTCTTCACGCCACCCGCGGGCGCGGGAACATTGCCCGACAATGCCGCCCCGTCAAGCGGCATCGTGTCGTTGCAATTGCAGATCAGCGTCGGCATGGAGAGTGCGGCTGGCCGGCCTGGCCGCTCCATTTGTTGGGAGTCTTGCCGCCAGCTGAATGTGGGGGAAGCCTATTGTAGGCCGCGCCAAGGGCAGCGACTACGCGTGTTTGCCTGGGGCGGAAGTGCCGGCCGGGGACGCGGCAGGAGGCAAGCCAGTATCGGCATCGGCATCGGCATCGGCATCGGCATCGGTGGCGGTTGCAGTTGCAGTTGCGGTGGCGGTGGCAATGCCGGCCTCCCCAGCCTCGCCGGCTGTTTGCGGCAATGCAGCAAACGGCTCGGGCGTCACCAGGGCGGCATCTTGCACATCGGGCCCTTCTTGCTGTGCGCGAGCCGCCGCCAGTTCCTCATCGGTGGGCGCGAACAGCCCCAGCGTCTCGGACTGGCGCATACGCCGCAGCACATCAAGCGGAATCGGATCGGGCTGGCTGTAGTCGTCGATATAGGTATCGAGGCCGTCCATCACGTTGAAATGCGGATCGGCAAACAACGTCTTGAGCGCGGCGCGCTTCACGTTCTCGTCCACGCCGCGCGCGACGAAGCGAGCGATGCTGTCGCCCGGCTGCAGCAAGGCGGCATCGGCTAGCGTGGGGAGCGGTTCAGCGGGTGGGGTAGGTGGAACGGGGTCTGGCAGTGCCTGGGCTACTGGTGCATCCTTGCCGGGAGGCACGGATGATTCCGCCGGCAGGGGTGGCTCAGCCTCAAGCGGCTTGCCGTCGCGCGCCGCGGCCTTGCGGCGGGACCAGCGCGACAGGAAGGAAGCATCGCTCATGCGCGGTCTGCCAGCATCAGTAGCGCGCCCTGTCCTCCGGCGCCTTGAATGATTCCGGGCGGCGGCGTTTCTTGGGCTCGGGGTGGTAGTACTGGGCCACGTAGGCTTGCAGCCACTCCAGCTGCTCAGGGGCCAGCGGCACGTTCTCGACGGTTTCGCCGGCGTCGAGCCAGCGTCCAGCCTCGTTGTAGGACAGTGTCACCGTCACCGGCACCGGCAGCGGCTCGCCGTCTCGCGACGTCGGCACGGCAGCCTGCCCGCCCTCCTCTGCCATTCGCCACAGCACGAACCAGCAGGGCGCGGTGGAAGTGAGGTTGAGGTAATAACCCTCGGCCTCGTCGCGGAACAGCGTGACAGCGTAGCCCGGGTACAGCCAGCGCGCGCCGTGTTCGTCCTGCGCCAGGCAGTGGGGCACGGCGCCAAACTCGCCAAGATCCGGCAGCACGGCGCCGAGTTCCCATTTCCAAGGCTGCCAGCGGCTGGCCAGCGGCACGCGGCGCATCACCACGGCCATGGTCACGCCGGGCCGGCCAGCGGGCACGGCGTCGGGGGCCGGGTTGCCTGCAGCGGAGTCGGCTGGCGTGTCCATGGGGATCAGGTGTTCTGCACCACGATACTGGGGAACTTGCTGGTCATATCGCGGGCGCGGTCGGCCACCTTGATAGCCACCTTGCGCGCCATGGCGCGGTACAGCTCGGCGATCGGGCTATCAGGATCGGACACCACGGTGGGCCGGCCGGTATCGGCCTGCTCGCGGATCGAGCGGTTAAGCGGCATGCTGCCCAGCAGGTCCACGCCGTAGTCCTCGCACATCTTCTCGCCACCGCCTTCGCCGAAGATATGCTCGACGTGGCCGCAGTTCGGGCAGCAGTAGACAGCCATGTTCTCGACGATGCCGAGAATGGGGATGCCCACCTTCTCGAACATCTTCAGGCCCTTCTTGGCGTCCAGCAGGGCGATATCCTGGGGGGTGGTGACGATGACGGCACCCGTCACCGGCACTTTCTGCGACAGCGTCAGCTGGATGTCGCCGGTGCCCGGCGGCATGTCGACGATCAGGTAATCGAGATCGTGCCAGTTGGTCTGGCGCAGCAACTGCTCCAGCGCCGAGGTCACCATCGGGCCACGCCACACCATCGGGTTGTCCTGCTCGATCAGGAAGCCGATCGAGTTGGCCTGCAGGCCGTGGCCTTCGAGCGGTTCCATGGTCTGGCCATCGGACGACTCCGGGCGGCCATCGATGCCCAGCATCATGGGCAGGCTCGGGCCGTAGATGTCGGCGTCGAGCATGCCCACGCGGGCACCCTCGGCGGACAGCGCCAGCGCCAGGTTGACGGCGGTGGTGGACTTGCCCACGCCGCCCTTGCCCGACGCCACGGCGATCACGTTCTTGACGCCCGGCAGCAGCTTGACGCCGCGCTGCACCGCGTGGGCCACGATTTTCATGCTGACGGCCACGTTGGCATTGGCCACGCCAGGCAACTGGCGCAGCGCATCCACCACTTGTTTGCGGATCGGTTCCAGCTGGCTCTTGCCGGGATAACCCAGCTCCACTTCCAGCGACACATCGCCGCCTTCGACCCGCACATTGCGAGCCGAACGGGTGGACACCAGATCCCGGCCCGTGTTGGGGTCGATCACGGTGCGCAGGACTTCGGTAACCTGGTCGACGGTGAGGCTCAAGACAATCTCCGCTACTGAATATGGGAATATGGGGGAAGGCGCGTACTTTATCAAAGTATGAGCGAAGTGCGGCGCAAGGGTAACGTGAGGGTAATGCGAGAGCGGCAAGCCCAGGATCTACACGTGGAATTACACGCACTTACAACTGTCACAGCAACAGGCTTGTGCACCCGGCACCATCTCCTTATTGTAGTGCGCCAGGAACGCGAGCCCGGTGAATACGGTCCGGGCCCTTGTATTCAGGTGTCTTCCGCGTTATTTCTAGCGGTGTTGCGCGCACCACTTCAAAATCAGCCAAAACGCTTCGTCCTGAAGGAGAAAGCATGAAACTCAAGCTCGTCAGCCTTGCCATTGTCGCCACCCTTGCCGCGGGCTGCGCCACAGAGCAAGGCACCCAGACCGCGGTCGGCACCGGCGTGGGCGCTGCGGTCGGCGCCGGCCTGGGCAACCTGATCGGCGGCAATACCACCGGCACGCTCGTCGGCGCGGCGGTCGGCGGGGCCCTGGGCGGGGCCACGGGTTACAACTGGAACGCAATCCGCGGCAAGCTGAACAAGGACACGGCGGGCACGGGCACGCAGATCACCGAGCAGCCGGACGGCTCGCTCAAGGTGAACATCCCGAGCCAGGTGACCTTCGATACGGACAGCGCCACCATCAAGCCGTCGTTCCGCTCGGTGCTCGACCAGGTCTCGCAGACCCTTGCCCAGCAACAGGACGTCTCCGCCACCGTGGTGGGCCATACCGACAGCACCGGCAACCCGAACTACAACATGCAGTTGTCGCAGCGCCGCGCCCAGAGCGTCGCAACCTACCTGGGTGACCGAGGCGTTGCCCGGACCCGCCTGGCAGCCGAAGGACGGGGCCAGACCCAGCCGGTCGCGGACAACGCCACCGAGGCCGGGCGCGCACAAAATCGCCGGGTCGAAATTTATTTGAAACCAATTCAGAGATGATGCGGTCATAGAAATAGGTACCGCTTGTCACCGTTGCTGGCTCGCGATGGGTGGCTGACCTCCCGGGCGGTATCTGATTTCTCCTCCTTTTCCGTTGTGGAAAGCTGCGCCGGCTCTGACCGGCGCTTTTTTTGTCCTCAGTTTATTGAGCGCCTCTTGCGTCACTAAATATCACTCGAAGCCCTCTCTTCCGCCTGCGCGCTGCCGCAGTGCACGCGCTGCCCGCCCCGCTTGTTAGAATAGCCCTCTCACGGTGCCCGCCCGACTTTGGTGGCGACGCCCCCCGCCTTACCGTCCACCCCCCTCCTGACCGGCAATTTTTCCATGACCGCACGTCGCATCCTCGTTACTTCTGCCCTGCCCTACGCCAACGGCCAGATCCATATCGGCCACCTGGTGGAATACATCCAGACCGACATCTGGGTGCGCTTCCAGCGCATGATGGCGAACGAGGTCTACTACGTCGGCGCGGACGACACGCACGGCACTCCGGTGATGCTGCGGGCCGAGAAGGAAGGCATTACGCCCAAGCAGCTGATCGATCGCGTGTGGACCGAGCACAAGCGCGACTTCGACAGCTTCATGGTGTCGTTCGACAACTACTACAGCACCGACTCGGATGAGAACAAGCAGCTCTCCGAGAAGATCTACCTGGCGCTGAAGGCCGAGGACCTGATCGCCGAGCGCGAGGTCGAGCAGTTCTACGACCCGGTCAAGAACATGTTCCTGCCGGACCGCTTCATCAAGGGCGAATGTCCGAAGTGCGGCGCCAAGGACCAGTACGGCGACTCATGCGAAGTCTGCGGCACGACCTACGTGCCCACCGACCTGAAAAACCCGTACTCGGTGGTGTCGGGCGCCACCCCGGTGCGCAAGTCCTCCGCGCATTACTTCTTCAAGCTGTCCGACCCGCGCTGCGAAACCTTCCTGCGCGAGTGGGTGGCCGACCTGGCCCAGCCGGAAGCGGCCAACAAGATGCAGGAATGGCTGGGCGCCGAAGGCGAGGCTTCCACGCTCTCGGACTGGGACATCTCGCGCGATGCGCCCTACTTCGGCTTTGAGATTCCCGGCGCTCCCGGCAAGTATTTCTACGTGTGGCTGGATGCGCCGATCGGCTACTACGCCAGCTTCAAGAACCTGGCCGAAAAGAAGGGCATCGATTTCGACGCCTGGGTAGGCCCGCACTCCACCGCCGAGCAATATCATTTCATCGGCAAGGACATCCTGTACTTCCACACGCTGTTCTGGCCGGCCATGCTGCGCTTCTCGGGCTACCGCACGCCCACCAACGTGTTTGCCCACGGCTTCCTGACGGTGGACGGCGCCAAGATGAGCAAGTCGCGCGGCACCTTCATTACCGCGCAGAGCTATATCGACACCGGCATGAACCCGGAATGGCTGCGCTACTACTTCGCCGCCAAGCTCAACGCCAGCATGGAAGACCTCGACCTGAACCTCGATGACTTCATTGCGCGCGTGAACAGCGACCTGATCGGCAAGTACGTCAACATTGCCAGCCGCGCCGCCGGCTTCCTGGTCAAGCGTTTCGACGGCGTGGTGGACGAGGCCGCGCTGGCCAACCCGCTGCTCAAGCAATTGCGTGAAGCCGCGCCGCAAGTGGCACAGTTCTATGAAGCCCGCGAGTACAGCAAGGCGCTGCGCCTGGTGATGGAGCTCACGGATTCGGTGAACGCCTTCGTCGACACGGAGAAGCCGTGGGAGCTGGCACGCGACGAAAGCAAGCGCGCGGCCCTGCACGCTGCGTGCTCGGTCTCGCTGGAAGCCTTCCGCCTGCTCACCGTCTACCTCAAGCCGGTGGTGCCGCAAATGGCCGCGGGCGTGGAGCGATTCCTCAATATCGAGCCGCTGGACTGGCGCGGCATCGACAAGCAACTCTCGGCTTCGCGCCCGGTGCAGCCGTACTCGCACCTGATGACGCGCGTGGATGCCAAGCAGGTCGACGCACTGCTGGCCGCCAACCGCGACTCGCTGCAGGCCACCGCGCCCGCCGGTGAAGCGGATGCCGCCGCTGCGTCGATCGAGCCCATCGCCGACACCATCACAATCGACGACTTCGCCAAGATCGACCTGCGCGTGGCCAAGATCGTGGACTGCCAGAAGGTGGAAGGATCGAGCAAGCTGCTGCAGCTCACGCTGGACCTGGGCGAAGGCAAGACGCGCAACGTCTTCTCCGGCATCCAGTCGGCCTACACGCCCGAGCAGCTGGTGGGCAAGCTCACCGTGATGGTGGCCAACCTGGCTCCGCGCAAGATGAAGTTCGGGCTGTCCGAGGGCATGGTGCTGGCCGCATCGGCAGCGGATGAGAAAGCCACGCCGGGCCTCTGGATCCTGGAGCCGCACGAAGGCGCTGTGCCGGGCATGCGCATCGGCTGACCCGCGGGGGCGGTGAGGCGCGCCAGCGCTGAGCCGCCAACGCGCCATGGCGCCGGCGCCGATTGACGCCACGCCCCCGGGAAGCCCATACTGCACCCATGCCCGACAGGGTGTTGATGGGATTTCCTGGCATGCCCGACAGCGTTCCCGGCCACGCCCCCGCCCCCGCTGGCACGCCAGCGCCGCCCGCTGGCGGCAGGCCGCGCCTACGCCAGCCCTTCCCCCTCGCCGCCTTCCACCCGCGCCTGCTCGACAGCCTGCGCGACTACAACCGCGCCCTCTTCTTCAAGGACCTCGCCGCCGGCCTCACCGTGGGTGTGGTGGCGCTGCCGCTGGCGATGGCCTTTGCCATCGCCAGCGGGATGCCACCGCAGGCCGGCCTGTTCACCGCCATCATCGCGGGCTTCCTGATCGCCGCGCTGGGCGGCTCGCCGGTGCAGATCGGCGGTCCCGCCGGCGCCTTCATCGTCATCGTCTACGGCATCGTGGCGCGCTACGGCGTGGCCAACCTGCTGATCGCTACCATCCTGGCGGGCGGCCTGCTGTTCGCCATGGGGCTGTTCCGGCTAGGCACCCTGATCCGCTTTATCCCCGTGGCCATCGTGATCGGCTTCACCAACGGCATCGCCGTGCTGATCATGGTCTCGCAGATCGCCGATTTCCTTGGCCTGCAAACCGGCAAGCTGCCTGGCAACTTCCTTTCGCAGATGCGTGTGCTGGGACGCGCCCTGCCCACGGTGTCCTGGCCCACGGTGGCACTGGCGGTCAGCTCGCTGGTGGTGGTGGCGGGCTGGTCGCGCCTGGCCCTGCTGGCAGGCAAGCGCTGGCGCCCCGTATCGACGATTGCGGCAAACCCGGCAAGCCCGCCCAATGCGCACGGCCGCCTTGGCCGCGCGCTGGCCATGGTTCCCGGCACGGTGACAGCGCTGGTGCTAGCCACCGCGGCCAATGCCCTGCTGCACTTGCCGGTGGAGACCATCGGCACGCGCTTCGGCGGCATTCCGCAGGGCCTGCCGCCGTTTGCGCTGCCGCAACTGAGCTGGCAACTGGTCCAGCAACTGGTGGCGCCCACCCTGACCATCGCCCTGCTCGGCGCCATCGAATCGCTGCTCTGCGCACGCGTGGCCGACAGCCTGATCGACGACCGCCACGATCCCAACCAGGAACTGATGGCGCAGGGCATCGCCAATATCGTCACGCCGTTCTTCGGCGGCCTGCCGGCCACGGGCACCATCGCCCGTACCGTCACCAACGTACGCAGCGGTGGGCGCACGCCGGTGGCTGGCATGATCCACGCCGCCACGCTGCTGCTGATCGTGCTGGTGGCGGCGCCAATGGCCAGCGCCATCCCGCTCGCCACGCTGGCCGCCATCCTGCTCTACGTGGCGTGGAACATGGGCGAGTGGCATGTGTTCGGGCTGACGCACCTGAAGCGCTACAGCAACAACTACCGCATCATCCTGCTCGGCACCTTCGTGCTGACCGTGGTGTTCGACCTGACCGTGGCGGTGCAGGTGGGACTGGTGCTCGCCTGCCTGTTCTTCATCTACCGCATGGCCGCGCTCACGCAGATCGAGGCGATCGCGCCAGCCGCGCTGCCCCCGGCGGCCGACGGCAGGCCGCTGCCGGCCGGCGAGGTGGCGGCCTATCACATGACCGGCGCGCTCTTCTTCGGCGCCGTCAACAAAGTGGAAGCGCTGATCGACCCCCGCGACCGCACGCAGCCGGTACCGGCGGTGCTGATCCTGGACGTGGGCAAGCTGGTGGCACTGGACACCACCGGCCTGGACACGCTGGACGCCTTGCGCAAGACGCTGGCGCGGCGTGGCGGCACGCTGGTGCTGTGCGCCGCGGCAGCACAGGTGATGTCGCTGATGCGGCGCGCGGGCTTCCTGGAACAGATGGGCACGGCAAACTATTGCGACACGCTGGCCGCAGCCTGTGCCAGGGCCGGCGTCTTGCTCGCAGAGCGGGCCGAGCGGCCCGCGGCAGGCTAACCGCCCTGCAGCCTCTCGTCGCTGCGCGAGGTGTGCGTTACCTTGCCGTCAGCGTTGAAATGCACGTTGAAGAACGCTTTCTCCTGCGCGCTTTCCCACCAGCGGTAGCCCCACACCTCTTCCTTCTTGAGCGCGAAAGCTTCCACCTTGGTAGGCTTGCCGACCAGGCGGCGGATATCGTCGCGGCTCATGCCGGCGCGCACGCGCGCGAAGTTCTCCGCGGTCAGCACCTGCTCGATCGCGCGCACCTTGCCATCGGCGCCGATCGTCACCATCCAGGTGGTGGCGCCTTCCGGGCCGCGCGGGTATTCCAGCCGGCGGCCGCCGTCCTCTTCTTCCCAGGTGATCTCCGGGCGCCCGGCCTGTTTGCGCACGTCGTCCTCGCTGGATTCGCCCACCACGATGCCCTTGAACAACTGGCTGTCGGGCTTGACCGAGTTCCAGGTGGCGTGCGCGGTATCGCCCGCCTTCTTCATCGCTTCGTCGACCTTTTGCTGGTCGCACCCGAACAGGGCAAGCACGGAGGAAATCAGTCCCATGGCGGCAAGGCGTCGGTAAGACGCGGCAGTGACGGAGGTGGCGGAGGTGGGCGGCACGCAGATCATGGCGCGTGTCTCAGGGCTGCGCGGGCGCGGCTGCGTCCGTTGCATTGCTGTCGGCATCCTGGCTGGCATCGGTCTGGCTCCTCGCGGTTCCGGCGCGGCTGGACGCGCCCGTGAACAAATTACCCCAACTGTCGAAGCGGCGGTTAAACAGCACCGAAAGCCCGTTGATCGAGCCGCCCTTGGCAATCAGCGACCAGCGCCGCGAGAATGCCCAGGTCAGCTTGACCACGTTGCTGGCACTGGTCAGGCTCTGCTCATAGCCCGCCGAGATCTTTTCGGTCACGGCCTTGCCCACGCTGACCACCTGCTGGTCGTTGAGGCCGGCCGTGCTTGGCCCGATCGAAAACTCGTCGATGCCCAGATGCTGCACGATCCCCTTGCCCGCGCGCCCGCCCAGCATGCCCAGCGCGGCACCGCCCAGGGCCCCCGCACTCAGTTGCTGCTGCTGTCCGGCCGCGGCGCCTTCCGCGCCGTAGCCGAACATGAGCCATGACAGCTTATCCTCCTCCGGCACATTCGGCTCGGACACCAGCTTGACGCGCGGCAGGCGTACCGTGCCGGTCACCTCCACCCCCGCCTCCACTTCCTGGTTGCGGCGCATGGCGCGGATATTGAGGTTGGGATTGTCCACCGGCCCGTTGAAATTGACGATGCCGCGCTCGATGTTGAGCTTGCGCCCGAACGCTTCATAGGTGCCGTCGGTCACGCGGATGGTGCCGGTGGCGCGCAGCGGCGTCAGTGGGGCGCTGCGCACGCCAAGCTGCCCGCCCAGGCGCAGGTCCGCGCCGGCCCCGCGGAAGCGGAAATTGTCGCCAAGGTCGAGCGTGAGGTCGATCAGCGGGCTGAAGCGGCTGGCCGGCTTGGCCTCCGGCACCGGCGTGGCGGCGGTCTTGATCTCGCGCTGGTCGCGGCGGCGCACCACCACTACGTCGTCGCCCAGCTCCGGGGCGCCGGCCTTGGGCAGGTCGAACAAGCCGCGATCCACGCGGAACTTGCCGCGGATCACGATCTGGCGATTCTCGTTGGCGATGCTGGCATCACCGGAAATGATCAGCGTGCGCTCGGGGCTGGCAAAGAGCTGGAGCTTGTCGGCCACGATCTTGCCCGTCAGGTTGGGATCGGTGTCGCCCAGTTTCACGTTGCCGGTGGCCACGATCTTGCCGTCGCCGCCGCGGAACTCCACCTGCTTGAGCTCGATGGTGTTCTGGTCGAGCACCACGTGCACGATGCCATCGGTCAGCTGGATACCCAGGTCGTAGAGCGTGATGGCGATGCCGGTGCCGTCGATATTGCCGGTGACGAGGGGCTGCCCGACGCTGCCCGCCAGTTGCAGGACTGCCGCCAGCTTGCCATCGAACGCGTATTGCGGGCCGCTCAGCGCCTCCAGCGACTTGATCTTCGGCACATCCAGCGAGACCTTGCCCGCCAGCGTGGAAGCCGGCGTCACCGTCATCAGGCCCTGCTCCTGGATCAGCCCGGCGGAGGCGTCTACCACCACCTTGCCGACCCGTGCGGCCTCGATGCCGCCTTTCAGGTTGACGCGGCTGCCGGCAAACTCGGCGCGCAGCGCGGTTTCTCCCAGGCCCAGCGCGGTGTAGCCCCGCCCGGCGCTCACCGAGACGTCGCCGCTGCGCCGGCGCAGCTCGGCAAAGCCGGAGGCAGACTCGGCCAGCGTGATGTTCCAGCGGCCGTCCAAGACCAGGTCCGAGCGCACCGGCGGCGCCTCGCCCGTCAAGGCCTCGGCCAGGCGCAGCACGTTGGCCACCTGCAGGCCATCGAGGTTGCCCTGGGTGCGGATGCGGCCGTGGTCGAAATCGAAGCTGTCCACAATCACGCGGGCGCGCTCGAACTGCAGGCTGGCCGCGCCGAGATGCACGCGCTGGTCCGCCACCTGCAGTTGCGTCGGCGCGATCAGCCGCACGTTGACCGTGCCGCGCTCCTCCAAGGAGCCGATGGTGCCCTTCCAGCCGGCCGCCCCCTGCCAGGCGCCCTGCCCCGACAAGGCGAGTTGCATCGGCTTGTCGTGCAACGCGCCGGCCGCCTTCAGGTCGAAGGCATGGCTGGCCTGGGTGCCGCTGAGCGAGGCATCGAGCGTGCGCAGCGTGGCGACCGGGCCGCGATAGTCGCGGGCGTTCAGTTTCAGCGCGAGCGTGCCGTTCAGCCCCCCGCGCAACTCGGCGCTGCCGCTGGCGCTGGCCACGTGGTGCGGGCCCACCACCAGCGACTGCGCGGCATAGCTGGCCACGATCTCGGGCCGCGCCAGCGTGCCGGTGATGTCCGCGTCGAGCTTTAGCACGCCGGCCACGCCGAACTTGAGCCGATCGAGCTGCGGCGCGTCCACATGCACTTTCAGGCGGTCGCCGCGCGCGCCAAAGCTGCCGTTGAGCTGGGCCTGGTTGCCTGCCATCTCCAGCGTGGCCTGGCTCGGCAGCAAGCGCTCGCCTGCCAGCCGCAGCTTGCCCTCGCCACGCATCGGCAGCCCTGCATAGACGCTGTCGCGCACCGCGAAGTCCAGCGCCACGCGGTGCTCCGGCGCTAGCGTGCCGCTGGCGGTGAAGTCCGCATTGATGCGCCCGGGCGCCACCTCGGCCACGCGGGCCGGGTCGAAATTGATCAGCTTGCCCTTGAAGCTGAAGGGCTGCGTGTCCTTCAGCGACAGCTTGCCATCGGCGTTAAGCGTGCCCGCGCCGATGCCGGCACGCAGCGAGGTCAACGTCACTGCCTCGGCATCCAGATGCGCATCGGCAAAGAGCTTGTACTCGCCGCCGGCCAGGTCCAGCGCCACGCTCTGGCGGCCGGGCTCCATCCGCAAGCTCACCGGCCCGGACAAGCGCACGCGCTTCAGGCTGCCATAGAGGGCCTGCGGGTCGAGGTCGCGCACGTCGAGGTCGAAGCCGCCGCGGCCATCGCGCAGCGCACCGCCGCCGCGGATCTCGCCGCCGCCGGCCAGCGCCACGTGCAGGTCGCGCACCATCTGCGCCGCCTCGCTGACCTCGATATACGCTTGCACCGATTCCACCGGCAGGCGCTCGGCGTCGAGCTTGCCGGCCTCGTGGTTGACGATGCGCACGTCGCCCGCCACGCGCAGGGGCACGCTGTCGTGGGCGCTGCCAGGCTTGGCGGCGGGCGTGGAGGCCGACGTTGCAACTGCCGATGCCGATGCCGGCGGTGCCGCCGGGGCGCTGGCCGCTGCGGCCGGCACCGGCGTAGCCGCGCCATCCACCGGGCGCAACTCGGCCTGCACGGAAAGATTGGCACGCGGTGCCGAGGGGCTGAACAAGCGCGGATTGATGTGCTCGCCATTGACCAGCACATGGGTGAACGGCACCTTGCCAAACGGCGTCAGGTCCGCCTCGGCGCGGCCGCGCAGGCGATCACCGCTGGCCTCGGCTTGCGCGTGCAGCATGGCAAGCGAGCCACGCACATTGGCGCTGATGCTAAAGGATTCCTTCTGCCAGCTGCCCTCCAGCAGCGCGGCGCCGTTCAGCGCAAACGGCGCCTGGCCGGCGATCTGCGCATTGGCGGCCAGCTTGCCGTATGGCGTGACCAGCCGTTCCACGCTGATGCGGTGGCGTTGCCCGTCGGAATGCAGCGAGCCCGCCAGGTCGCTAAACACCATCTCGCTGGGCGTGGCCGGCGGCCCTTGCAGCAAGGTCAGGCGGTCCAGCGTGAGCGTATCCACGTCCACTGCCAATGGCAGTTCGAGCGATTTTGGCAAGGTGGCGGGCGCGCTGTCAGGCTGCGACGGCGGCAGGTGCAGCGTGACGGCGCCCACGCGCAGCGCGCTGACATGCAAGCGGGTCGGCGACCAGCCAAGCGCCCAACTGCCGTCGACACGGTCAATCGTCACCCGTGTCTCGCCGCTGGCAAACACCACATCGCGCAACCGCAGGCCATGCGCCACCGTGCCGCCTTCGAGCTTGCCAGACAACGCGCCTGAGGACAGGCGCGTGGCCAGCGACCACAGCTGGCGCGTGCCGGCCTCCGTACGCAAGGCTTGCACCACCGCCGCGAGCGCCGCCAGCACCAACAACAGCAGCACCACGACGCACCAGGCCAGCCAGCGCCCGAGGCGCGTGCGGCGCGGCCGTGCCGGCCCGGGCGGAACATCGCCGGAGGCGGGCACGGGAGGCATGTCGGGAATGCTCATGTGGCAAAACCCCTGCAACTGCGTTCATGGAGGCCGCCGTGCTGGCGGCCGGGCCGCATCGTCATCGTCAGAACAATCATCAGAACGCGACTCCCAGCGAGATATGCGGGCGGAACTGCTTTGCCTGGATGCCGTAGCCCACGTCGAGCTGCACCGGCCCCACCGGGCTGCGCCAGCGCGCGCCGATGCCCACGCCGTTGTAGAGCTTGACGCCCGTCAGGTTGTCGGTGGCCGTGCCCACGTCCCAGAAGATCGCGGCGCCCCAGTCATGCAGGAACCAGTACTGGTACTCCAGGCTCGCCGTGCCGAGGTACTTGGCCGGCAGCACGCTGGCGCCGTTGCGGGTACCGATCGACTGGTAGCCGTAGCCCCGGATCGAATCCGTGCCGCCCGCCCGAAAACGCAGCGAGGCGGGGATCTTGGTCACGTCGCCGTTGGTGATATCCGCGCCGAGCTCCAGCCTGGCCACCACCAGGTCGCGCTTGCCCACGGGCACATACTGGCGGATACGCCCGTACAGGCGGAAGAAGGTTTCGTCGCTCAGCATGTGCTTGGCGGCCACGCCCACCTGCGTGCTGATGACGTTGCCGCGGCGCGGGAACACCGGGTTGTCCACGTCGCGCCGCGTCCAGGCAAAGGCAGGCACCAGCGCCCGGCTGAGCTGGTTCGCCTCGCCGAAGGGCTGCAGGTTGTCGTAGTAATAGTCGAGCGAAATGGTGGTGTCGTACTTCTCGCGCGAGCGGGACCGTTTCAAGCCGGTGCGCAGGCTGGTCAGGTCGGTGCTTTCGAGGTCGATGGTGCGTTCGTAGCTGGCGTAGGCACTGTTGCGGTACGTCCTGCTGTCCGGCGGCATCGCGATCTCGCCGAATGCGTACTGGCGCTTTTGCTCGATGCGCGCTTGCGAGTCGAACACCCAGGCGCGGTTGAACAGGTTGTAGTACGAATATCTGCCTTCGACCTGGGCGCCGGTATCGGTGGTGTAGCCCACGCCGGACGACAGCCGATTGACGGGATACTCCCGCACCCTGACATACACCGGCACGGTGACCTTGTCGGCACTCATGTCAACCTTGGGCTCGGCGGCCCGGTCCGGACTGGTGTCGACAATCTTGCCGTCCTCCGTCGTCTCCTGCTCGCCAAGGTCGATCTGCACATTGGAGAAATACGGCTGGTTCTGGATCGCGCGCTGGAATTCCAGCAAACGCTCCACGCGGTACGGCTCGCCCTCATACAGCGGATTGACGTTGCGGATGATCTGCTCGGGATAGCGCCGCAGCCCACTGATCTTCAGCGGCCCCATGCTGTAGGCCGGGCCGCTGGCAAAGCGCGCGCTCAGGTCAGCCGCGTGCTCATCCGGCTCGATGCGGGCTTGCGAGCCGGTCAGGCGGGCGCCGTAGTAGGTGTTGCTCTGCAGCGCCACCAGGGCATCTTCCTTGGCCTTGTCCCAGTCCGCCTGGCGAAACGGCGCGGCTACCGGCAGGCCCCACTTGGCCCTGATTTCGGCGATCCGCTCCGGCGACTGGCTGGCGGCCGGGCCGCTCACGCTCAAGTCGACGGCGCGAATCACCGTGCGCGCGCCCAGCTCCACCGTGATGCGCACGGTGCGCTCGTCGCCGCTGCCGTCCACCTTGGTGGTGGTCTGCGGATCGAAATAGCCTTCGGTGGAAGTGAACTGGCGGACCTGCTCGCCCACGGTCTCGACCATATAGTTGAACTGGTCGGGCGAGATATCCTCGCGGGTGCGGTAGCGCGACAGGTCCAGGTGGTCCTGCAGGATTTCCTTGATCGGCTTGGGCGCGTCCACCTCGACTTTATAGGCGGCGGCAGCGGGCCCCGCGGATAGCGTCAGGGCCACCAGCAGCGGGTGCATCAGGCGGCGCAGCACGGCCGGCGCCACCGGCAGTCCGCCGGCAGGGGCGGCAAGGCCGGCGGGCATGGTGCACGGGTTCCCTGGGTCCATCCTCATCGATTGATGCACGTCACGCAAAGTCGATATTTGACCACACCCGCGCGGCCGGCCTGTCCGGCGCCGCCAAAAAGACCGCCACAAACGTCACTACAGCCGTCGCCGAAGGCGAGAGCACGGGATGAAAACGGCAGAATCGCGCGCAATCCCGTTGCCAGGCCCGCCGATACGGTAAAATCCCCGCTGTTTGTTAATTTCACCCTGTTTCCCGCCATGGCTGCCTACGAATCGGATATCACCCAGTTCCTGAAGTCGCTCAAGGACGAGCGCCCTTCCCTGGAAGCGGAGCAACGCCAGGGCCGCGCCCTGCTGTGGGACAAGAGCCCGATCAACCTCGAAGAACGTGCCCGTGCCGACGCCTCGCGCGTGGCGCAAAAGCCGTACGTCTACTCGCTGGACTAAAGCCCTTACCCGCCGCATCGCCCCACCCCCGAGCGAGCGCCCCTAGATGAACCAGAGCGAGCAGGACAAGCTGAAGCCGGCGATCGAGCTGCCGAGCGTGACGCCCGAGCAGGATTCCACGCCGGCCGCCGTCGACGGCATGGCGTTCGCACGCCTGTACGGCGAGCCCCTGTTCAAGCTGCCGCAGGACCTGTACATCCCGCCGGATGCGCTGGAAATCTTCCTGGAAGCGTTCGAGGGGCCGCTGGATCTGTTGCTTTACCTGATCCGCAAGCAGAACTTCAACGTCCTCGATATCCCGATGGCGCAAGTGACGCGTCAGTACCTCACGTATATCGAGCAGATCCGTAAGAGCAATCTTGAGCTGGCCGCCGAGTACCTGCTGATGGCCGCCATGCTGATCGAAATCAAGTCGCGGATGCTGCTGCCGGTGAAAAAGTCCGACAGCGACGACGAAGAAGAGGATCCGCGCGCCGAGCTGGTCCGCCGCCTGCTCGAATACGAGCAGATGAAGCTGGCGGCCATGCGTATCGACCAGGTGCCGCAGCTCGGGCGCGATTTCCTGCACTCGCAGGTCTACATCGAGCAGAGCATTGCGCCGCGCTTCCCCGATGTGGAAGTGGTGGACCTGCAGGCCGCCTGGGCCGACGTGATCAAGCGCGCCAGGCTCAACCAGCACCACAAGATCTCGCGCGAGGAATTGTCCGTTCGCGAGCACATGAGCCACATCCTGCGCCGCCTGCAGCATGCCCGCTTCATGGAGTTCAGCGAGCTCTTCGAAGACGCGGTGCGTTCCGGCAAGGGCGTGCCGGTGGTGGTGGTCAACTTCATCGCCATGCTTGAGCTATCGCGCGAAGCCCTGGTCGAGATCACCCAGGCCGAACCCTTCGCACCGATTTATGTGCGATTGGCGTACATTCCCAGCTAAGCCGCGCCAATAGCGCCGCCCGCCTCGGGCCACATGCTCTACAATCCGCCGACAATCGGCGCCACCTAGAGCACCGGACCGGCCTCCCGGCGCACACCCGCGCCAGGGCATTCCTACCACGACCAGCACACCAACTTCATGAAAGTCATCTCCTCCATTCACGAGTTGCGGGACCAGTTGCGCGGGCAGAACCGGGCGGCGTTCGTGCCGACCATGGGCAACCTGCACGAAGGCCACCTGTCGCTGATGCGCCTGGCGCGCCAGCATGGTGACCCGGTGGTCGCGTCGATCTTCGTCAACCGGTTGCAGTTCGGCCCCAATGAGGATTTCGACAAGTACCCGCGCACGCTGCAGGACGACATCGAGAAGCTGCAAAAGGAAGGTGTCTATGTGCTGTTTGCGCCCACCGAGCGCGACATGTACCCGGAGCCGCAGGAATACCGCGTGGAGCCGCCGCACGACCTGGGCGACATCCTGGAAGGCGAGTTCCGCCCCGGCTTCTTCAAGGGCGTATGCACCGTAGTGATGAAGCTGCTGTCCTGCGCGCAGCCGCGCGTGGCCGTGTTCGGCAAGAAGGACTACCAGCAACTGATGATCGTGCGCCGCATGGTCCATCAGTTCGCGCTGCCGATCGACATCATCCCCGCCGAAACCGTGCGCGCTGAAGACGGCCTGGCCTTGTCCTCGCGCAACCGCTACCTGACGCCCGACGAGCGCACCGAAGCCCCGGTGCTCTACAAGACACTGCACGAAGTGCGCGACACCGTCCTGGCCGCCAACAGCGCCAGCGCGGACCTCGCCGCCATCGAAGCCAGCGCCAAGGCCGCCCTGCAAGCCCGCGGCTGGCAACCCGACTACGTCGCCATCCGCAAGCGCGTGGACCTGCAAGCCCCCACCCGCGAAGAATATGTAGCCGGCGAACCGCTGGTCATCCTGACCGCAGCCAAGCTAGGCGCGACCCGGTTGATCGACAACCTGGAAATCTGACGAAATCGAGGCCTGGAAGCGGAAGCCCCCAGGCCTCAAACTGTCACCCATGTGATTGAACTCGGATGACAACCGTGCGATGACGCACGGCAACCGTTCGTCTTAGCCGTGTGACCCGCCCTGAAGGCGGGGAACACCCCAGCGCGATGCGAAGCGAGCCGTCAAGATGTGCCAAGGCCGTATGGGGCGAGGGGGTGTCGCCCCATCCGGCGCGCCTTTTTTGCCTACTTTTTTGGCAAGACAAAAAAGTAGGTCGCCGCCCCGCAGGGGTGGTGAAACTGCAGTTGAATTTGCAGTTAATCCGTTGAATTTAAAGCTGATTCTGCAGCCACAGACAACCGGCAATCAAACCTCCACCGCCTCCTCCCGCACCACCTTAACGCCCTTAGCACCGCTAGCCCTCTCCATCGTCCGCACAACATGCCGCCGATGCCCCCGCCTACGCTTCCACCAGATCAACACCCCGGTAACAGCAAACATCAACGGCACCACCCCGAACACCGAAATAAACGCCCGCCCCACCCATCCGAACGCCTCCCCGGTATGCAGCGGATACATCCAGTTAAGAAAAGTATCCCCAGCCGGCGCATCCATCGGATCGCGAACCCCGAGCCGCTTGCCCGTATGGGCATCCAGCCAGAGCCGCGTAGCCCCGCTGCCCTGGCGGACTTCCCCCGGCTGGCGCAGCCGCACCTCAAACGGATCCCCCGCCTTGCGCGGAAAGCTGACCCGCGTCACCAGCGCCGCAGGATAAAGCGCCTGAGCCCCGCTCACGGCCTGCGCCACGCCTAGCAGCGGCGTGCCCTCGGGCGCTGCCGCCGATGCCGGCTTGCCGGGCGGCGACACCGTCATCACGCTAGCCACGATCGGCGTCACCCACTTGGGCAAATCCAGGTACCAGCCGGAAAACGCCATCGTCGCCAGCACCGGCGCCGCAAAAATGCCAGCCGTACGATGCAGCGAGTAATTAAAACGCGACCACGAGCCGCCATGGCTGATGCGAAACGCATTGAGCACCGCGCGCGGCTTGAGCTTGGGCCACCACAGCACAACCCCACCGATCACCAGAATCAGCAACAGCATCCCGGTGATGCCCAGGATCGTGCGGCCCGTCTCGCCAGAGAGCAGGTAGTGGTGCACCTGGAACAAGGTGGGCAGCAGCAACGGGCGCGACAGGCCGGGCTCGCCCCAGACCCGCTCGCCCTTCACGGCCAATGTGACGGGATCGACCATCACCTGGCGCGAGCGCCCGGCGTTGGGCGTGCCCTTGAGCGGGTACCAGGCGATAAACACCTCATGCGGCGCGGACGGCAGCATCAGCAAGGTGGGGCGGCCATAGCGCGGGTCGGCCTGCAGCCGCTCGGCGACCGCCTGCACCGTGGCCGGCGCTACCGGCATGGGTACTTCGGCCGACGCCGTCAGCAGCGCCGGGTTCAGCAGGGCATCCAGCTCATCGCGCCAGGCGATGACGGTGCCGGTCAGGCCCAGCATGACAAAGAGCAGGCCCAGCCACAAGCCGAGATACAGGTGAATCTTGACGAAAACAACGCGCAGGCGGCCGGTGACCATGGGAGGCGGGAGCAGATTTGGGGGTTGTGGGGATTGTGTTTTCGGACCCCATGCCGGCGTGAGATGAACGCATCACGCCGCCATAATGAGAATGCGAAAGATTCGCGATTCTAACAGGCAGGGCCTGCCAGTGCGTGACAGGCGCGGGACCATGGCGAGGCTTGCCGGGATTGCGGCAGAATGTGGATTGCGCCCATTGCAGGCCCCGGACGACTCCCTTGAAGATGACCCATTCCATCGAATTGCTACCTGCCGACCCTCACGACGCCGCGCTGATTGCCGATCTGCACACGCAGAGCTGGCGCCATGCCTACAGTGGCCTGTTGCCGGCGGAATACCTGGAGCACGAAGCACCGGCCCAGCGCACACAAGCCTGGCAGGCTCGCCTGGTAGATGGCGCCGATGGCCCGGTGGAAGTCACGCTCGTGCGCGTGGACGGCACGCCCGCCGGCTTTGCCTGCCTGCAACCCGAGGCCGAGCCGCAATATGGCGTGTATCTGGACAATTTGCATGTGATGCCGGGATGGCACGGGCTAGGGCTTGGCAAGCGCCTCTTCGCGCATTGCGCGCAGCGTGCCGCCGTTGGCTGGCCCGGGCAGCCCCTCTTTCTCTATGTGCTGGACGGCAACACCCAGGCGCGCGAGTTCTACCGGCGCCTGGACGGCGTGGAGAGCGAGGCGTTCGACGACCAGTTTCCCGGCGCCGATCTGATCGTGGCCGTGCGCCGGGTGAGCTGGCCCTCCGTGGATGCCTTGCTCAGGCGGCTGGGCACCTCGCCAGCGCCGGCTGCTCCAGCCAGCCGATGATCGGCTGCCACTGCTCCCAGTCCCGCGCCACGCGTGACGGCGCCACATCCCACAGCGTCAGGCCGTGCGCGGCAAGCTGCACGTAGTTCTGGGTATCGCGCAGAAAGCCCAGCACCGGCAGCCCCAGCCCCGCGACAAAGCGCTGCAGCTGCTCGGCCGCGCGGGTGCGCAGGTCGACCCGCATGCCGATCACGCCCACCTCCACTTCGCCGTGGCGCACGCGCTTGTCATCGGCGAGCCGGGTGAGGAAATCCTGGGTGGCGAGGATATCGAACAGCGACGGTTGCAGCGGCACCACCACGCGGTGCGCCAGTTTCATCACATCGTTGAAGCGCCAGCCATGCAGGCCGGCCGGGGTATCCAGCACCACATGGGTAGTGCCTTTGGGCGGGCGCGCGATCTGGTCGGCGCTGATGTCCCAGGTGCGGATGGCCGGTGCCGAGGCCGGGCGCAAACCCAGCCAGGCTCGCGAGGATTGCTGCCGGTCCGTGTCGCCCAGCATCACGGCGTGGCCGGCGCTGGCGAAGTAGCCCGCCAGGTTGGTGGCCAGCGTGGTCTTGCCTACGCCGCCTTTAGGATTGGCGATCACGACTACGGGCATGGTTGTCTCCGCAATGGCTTTCCATGGCAGCGCCGCCGGCGGGCGCGCCGCTCCGGGTTCCGCCATGGCCCTGCCGCTGGCCGCTGCCGGGCCCTGGCGGAGCAGGCCCGCCTGCGAGTTTAGCAGTAGGCGCGGCGGGCGGCCGAGCCTGCTTGGAGAGCCGCTTTGACACCCGCTATGACGCCTGCAGCGGCGCCAGCAAGGCATCCATGTCCAGGTGCGCGACGAGCGTATCGGCCAGGCGCTCCAGCGAGGCCTCGCGCAGCGCGGCCAGGTCGACGCCTTCCGCCCGCGCCAGCCCGGCCCAGCGCAGCAGTGCGCCGCAAGCCTGCGGCTGGTCGAACAGCCCGTGCACATAGGAGGCCAGCACCTGCCCGTCCTCCGATTGCGCGCCGTCCGGGCGCTCGCCTTCCAGCCATAGCGCGGGGCGCGCCAGCGCGGGGCCTGTGGTCACGCCCATATGGATCTCGTAGCCTTGCACGGCGGCCTCGGTGGCCTCGGTGGCGCCATCCAGCGCCAGCCGGCCGCTCACCACGCGCAGCTGCTTGTGCGGCGCCAGCACAGTGTCGTAGTCGAGCAGGCCAAAACCTTCGCTGCTACCGGCCTTGCCCTCGTTGCCTGCCGGGTCATCCACGCGCCGCCCCAGCATCTGCATGCCGCCGCAAATACCGATGACCTTGCCGCCATAGCGCAGGTGCCGCAGCAAGGCTGGCTCCCAGCCATTGGCACGCAGGAAGGCCAGGTCGGCGCGCACGCTCTTGCTGCCCGGCAGCACGATCAGGTCCGCCGGCGGGATCGGCATGCCGGGGCCGATAAAGCGCAGGTCCACCTGCGGATGCGCGCGCAGCGCATCGAAATCCGTGTGATTGGAAATGCGCGGCAGCACCGGCACGATCACGCGCAGCAGTTCGCCCCGCTTGGCCGCCTGCGCGCCGATGATGGCGTCCTCGGCATCCAGGTGCAAGCCGTGCAGGTAGGGCAGCACGCCCAGCACGGGCTTGCCGGTGCGCGTCTCCAGCCAGTCCAGCCCGGGCTGCAGCAGCGCGATATCGCCGCGGAAGCGGTTGATGATGAAACCCTTGATGCGCGCGCGCTCCGACGCCGACAGGCAGTCCAGCGTGCCCACCAGATGAGCGAACACGCCGCCGCGGTCGATGTCGGCCACCAGCACCACCGGGCAGTCCACCGCTTCGGCAAACCCCATATTGGCGATGTCGCGCTCGCGCAGGTTGATCTCCGCCGGGCTGCCGGCGCCTTCCACCATCACCACCTCGTAGGCGCTGGACAGGCGCTGGTGCGACGCCAGCACCGCCTGCATCGCCACCGGCTTGTAAGCGTGATAGGCCCGCGCGTCCAGGTCCATCCGCGCCTGGCCGTGGATGATGATCTGAGCGCCCGTATCGCTGCTCGGCTTGAGCAGCACCGGGTTCATATCGGTGTGCGGCGCCAGCCCGGCGGCGGCGGCCTGCAAGGCCTGGGCGCGCCCGATCTCGCCACCGTCCGCGGTGACCGCGCTGTTGAGCGCCATGTTCTGCGGCTTGAACGGGACCACGCGCACGCCGGCGCGGGCCAGCACCCGGCACAGGCCCGCCACTAGCGTGCTCTTGCCCGCGTCGGAGGTAGTGCCCTGCACCATCAAGGTACCGCGCAAGCCACCCGGTAATGCCGCGCCAGCGGCTTCGGAGGAATTTTTTTGCATCGTGGGATTATCGCATCGGCGTCCCGCGGCGCTGCCCTGTGCGCGGACCACTGCGGGCGTGCGATCCATGGATGCGCCCGCTACAATACCCGGATGACCCCGGCCAACGCTTCCGCCACCGCCACCGAGCCCGTGCGCGCATCCACCCATGCACCGGCCAGCGAACGCGCGCCCCAGGCTGCTGCCGCGCCGCACGCCGCTGCCGTCCCGGGCCGCGCGCGCCAGCTCACGCTGGTGCTGGGCGGCGCGCGCTCCGGCAAGAGCCACTTCGCCGAGCAGATGGCCGCCGACCATGCCGCTGCCACCGGCGGCCCCGTTACCTATATCGCTACCGCACGCCACGGCCAGGACAGCGCCGACGAAGAGATGGAGGTGCGCATCGCGCTGCACCGCGCGCGGCGCCCGGCCGAGTGGGGCCTGGTCGAAGCACCGCTGCATCTGGCCGATGCGCTATATGCCCATGCCACCCACGATGGCTGCATCCTGGTCGACTGCGTCACGCTGTGGCTCAACAACCTGCTGTTCCTCGATGCGCGCAGTTATCCCGAGCATGGCCTGGTAACGCCACCGGCCGCCTTCACCGAGGAAATCGACGCGCTGCTGTCCGCGCTGCCCACCCTGCCCGGGCACGTGATCCTGGTCTCCAACGAGATCGGCTTCGGCGTGGTGCCGATGGGCGCCATCACCCGCTTCTATGTCGACGAGCTGGGCCGCCTGAACCAGAAGCTGGCCGCCGCAGCGGACCGCGTGCGCCTGCTGGTAGCCGGCATCCCTGTCAGCGTGAAAGGCGCCGACCCGGCGTGATGTCGTGGCTGCCATCGCTGCCATCGCTGTCTTCATGGTGGCCGTTTCCCCTGTTCAGCTGGCAAGCCTGCGTGGCCGCGGCGGTAGCCGGCGTCTTGCTGGACCAATGGCTGGGCGAGCCGCGCCGCTGGCATCCGCTGGTTGGCTTCGGCCGCCTTGCGGCAGCGCTTGAGCGCCGCCTGAACCGCGGCCAGGCTGGCGCGCCACTGCGCCAGCGGCTCACCGGCCTGGCGGCCTGGGCGCTGATGGTACTGGTGCCGGCCGCGCTGGCCGCGCTGCTGGTGCATGTCGCCGCGCAGTTCAGCGCGGCGCTGGCGTGGCTGCTGCAAGCGCTGGCACTCTACGCGGCACTGGGCGCGCGCAGCCTGGCCCAGCATATTGCGCCGATCGCCACCGCTCTCACGCAGGGCAATCTCGCCGATGCGCGCCAGCTCACGGCACGCATCGTCTCGCGCGACACCACCGACGCGGATACCGAAGCGCTGGCCCGCGCCGCCTGCGAATCGGCGCTGGAGAATGGCAACGACGCCATCTTCGGCGCCTTGTTCTGGTTCCTGGTCGGCGGCGCGCCCGCCGTGGTCGCCTATCGCCTGGCCAACACGCTCGATGCGATGTGGGGCTACCGCACGCCGCGCCTGCTGTATTTCGGCTGGGCGGCTGCGCGGCTTGACGATGTGCTCAACCTGGCGCCCGCCCGCCTGACCGCGCTCTCGTACGCGCTGCTCGGGCGCACTGCCCAGGCGCTGCGCTGCTGGCGCGCGCAGGCACCGGCATGGTCCAGCCCCAATGCGGGTCCGGTCATGGCGGCCGGCGCCGGTGCCGTCGGCGTGGCGCTGGGCGGCCCCGCCCGCTATCACGGCGAATGGGAAGAGCGCCCGCCGCTGGGCATGGGCCACGCGCCCGGCGCAGCCGATGTGCATGCCTGCCTGCGCCTTGTTCAACGCACACTGTGGCTGTGGCTGGCCGCTTCCGGCACCAGCGCCGCCCTCCTCCACTACGGCTTAGCATGAGTACTCCGATCCGCCACGGCGGCGACCTGCTCGCCGCCGCGCGCCGCCATGGCCGTCCGGTCGAAGACTGGCTCGACCTTTCCACCGGCATCAACCCGGACGGCTATCCCGTGCCAGCC
This sequence comes from Cupriavidus sp. GW821-FHT02F09, assembly GCF_059421605.1. Taxonomy (NCBI): domain Bacteria; kingdom Pseudomonadati; phylum Pseudomonadota; class Betaproteobacteria; order Burkholderiales; family Burkholderiaceae; genus Cupriavidus; species Cupriavidus sp. GW821-FHT02F09. The sequence continues at coordinate 2,133 of NZ_JBWKVH010000047.1, read as the reverse complement.
CTGCCCGCCGACGCGTGGCTGCGGCTGCCGCAAGATAACGACGGCCTGGCCGAACTGGCCGCGCAGGCCTACGGCGCGCCGCGCGCGCTGCCGGTGGCCGGCTCGCAGGCCGCCATCCGCACGCTGCCGCAACTGCTCAAGCCCGGGCGCGTCGGCGTGGCGGTGCAGGGATACAGCGAATACGCTCCCGCCTTCGCACGCGCGGGGCATGAGGTTGTGCCGCTCGTGGAGACGGATTTCGCCCGTGCGGACCTGGCCGCGCAGCTCGATCACCTCGTGGTGGTGAACCCGAACAACCCGACCGGGCGCACGCTCGCGCAAGCCACGCTGCGGGCATGGCACGCGGATCTCGCCGCGCGTGGCGGCACGCTGCTGCTCGACGAAGCCTTCATGGATTGCACACCCGAGCGCTCGCTGGCCGCGCTGGCGGATCGCCCCGGCATGGTGGTGCTGCGCTCGCTGGGCAAGTTCTACGGCCTGGCCGGCGTGCGCTGCGGCTTTGTGCTGGCCGAGCCCACGTTGCTGGCGGCGCTGGCCGAGCACCTCGGCCACTGGACCGTGGCCGGCCCGGCGCGTGCGGTCGCACGCATGGCCCTAGCCGACCGCGCCTGGCAAGCCGCCACGCGCGACCGTTTGCAGCAGGCCGGCATCCGGCTCGCGACACTGCTGCGCAAGCACGGCCTGACGCCCGTGGGCCGCCCCTTGTTCAGCTGGGTGCCGCATGCCGATGCCGCGCGCCTGCACGAAGCGCTCGCGCGGCAAGGCGTGTGGACGCGGCTGTTCGACGCACCGCCGGGCATCCCTGGCGCGTTGCCAAGCCTGCGCCTGGGTTTGCCACCAGCGCAGGAGCCAGCATGGCAACGGCTCGATGCGGCACTGGCCCAAGCCCTTGCAACAACGCGCTCCGACACAAGCACCCTATCCAGCTAACGCCCGATGCCCCCTACCTCGATCACTACCCGTGCCCTGCTGGTCCTCGCCACACTGCTGGGCGGCGGCCTTTGCAGCCACGCCGGCGCCGCCGTATCCGTGGTCGATGACGCCGGCCAGACCGTCACGCTGGACCAGCCCGCGCGCCGCGTGATCTCGCTCGCGCCGCACGTCACCGAAATGCTCTACGCCGCCGGCGGCGGCTCGCGCATCGTCGGCACCGTAAGCTACAGCGACTACCCGCCACAGGCCCGCGACATCCCCCGGGTCGGCGACAACAAGGCGCTGGATCTCGAACGCATCGCCGCGCTCAAGCCCGACCTGATCGTGGTGTGGCGCCACGGCAATGCGCAGAAACAAACCGACCGCCTGCGCGCGCTCGGCCTGCCGCTGTTCTACAGCGAGCCGCGCAAGCTCGAAGGCATCCCCAGCAATATCGAGAGAATGGGCGTGCTGCTCGGCACCGAGCCCACCGCCAACAGCGCCGCCACCAGTTTCCGCCAGCAGATCGACAAACTGCGCCAGACCTATGCGGCGCGTGCGCCGGTGACGGTGTTCTACCAGGTATGGCAACAACCGCTGATGACGCTCAGCGGCCAGCACCTGATCAGCGACGTGCTCGCGCTATGCGGCGGCCGCAACCTGTTCGCCAACGAAGCACTGCTGGTGCCGACGGTCTCGGTGGAATCCGTGGTAGCCGGCAACCCGGAAGTCATGATGACCGCCAGCATGGGCGCGACCCGCTCCGACCGGCCGCTGCCGGACTTCGCCATGTGGGAACGCTGGAAACAGGTAACCGCCGTGGCGCGTGGCAACCTCTACGCCATCGACGGCGACCTGGTCAACCGGGCCGGACCACGCATCGCCCAAGGCGCGGAAGTCGTGTGCAAGGATCTGGACAACGCAAGGCGCAAACGGCCAGCGCAGTAGGAGCGAGACAATGGGTCAGGTCTGACATCTCGTACTTGACGAGCGCCCGCCCTCTCCCCCGGCCCCTCTCCCACAAGTGGGAGAGGGGAGCCAACCAGCAGGAGCAGAATCGACATCGTCAGACCAACGATTCGGCGTAGCCGTGTGACCCGCCCTCAGGCGGGGAACACCCCAGCGCGATGCGAAGCGAGCCGTGAAGGTGTGCCAAGGCCGTATGGGGCGCCTCGGGATTCGGCGAAAAGAGCGGAAACGAGGGACCCATGTCTGAGTATC
>NZ_JBWKVH010000046.1:0-56730 GCF_059421605.1 Cupriavidus sp. GW821-FHT02F09 | reverse complement strand
TAAGGGGCGGGTGCTCTTAGCATCGCTCCATTATGAACAAAGCCTCCCGCGTTGGGGAGGCTTTGTCAGCAATCTGAAACTGCGCCACATGGGCGCAGTTTTCTTGCTACTAGCTTTGGCTTCGCAGCGGCCAGCGGTGCCGCCTGGCTTGGCCTTACTTGGCAGCCGTGGCGGGCATGACCTTCTCTAAGGCGTCGCGCATCGGCTTCATGGCCGTTTCGTAGGCTGCCACCCAGCTCGGCGCGCTCGCGCCGGCAGCCGGGAACGCGCCACCGGCGCTCGACATCAGGTTCTGGCCGAACGACGCCATGGCTTCCTGGGTCTGCGCGGCGTAGGTGCTCATCTGGCGCTGGGCTTCCTGCGCGAACTCTGCGCCGGTGCTGGCGAAGATCTCGTTCATGTGGCCGGCATAGGCGTTCATCTTCTGGGCAAACCCATTCGCCAGTTCCGGCTTGAGGCCGGACATGCCGGCGCCAACCGGCTGCTGGCTGGATTCGCGGACGTAGTTCGTGGTATCCGCCAGGCTGCTCTTGACGGCCTGCATGTTCAGCTCGTTGATTTTCTCCGCGCCACGGGCCAGGGGACCGACCAAGGCCAGGAACAGGTCCAGGTTAGCTTGCTGGACGCCGAAGAATTGAGCTTGGGTGGGATGTGCCATGAAATAGTCTCCTGGGGATGATCCAACGCTGTCGAAGAAGGTTCCGTGAGCGGCATCATCGTTTTGCTGCAATGCAGCAATTGGACACATCATAAGCTTATTACCCGAGGAGTCAAGCGATTCCCGGAAAGACTTCTCCGGGCATCGCCAGATGCATCCCATGCATCCCATTCCGCCTTGTTCCGCCTTATTCCGCCGCCGCCGGGATGCATACCAGCAGCCTGTGCCTGCCATTGTCCAGCGGCACGCGCACGGCACCGTCGCCGCATGCCACCGCCAGCCCATCGAGGACGGCATGCGCGCCGCCCGCGCCTGGCGCCAGCGTCTGCACCCGGATGTCGTAGTGGCACGCCCCCAGGCACACCGTCGCCTCAAACCCAGGCCAGGCCGCCGGAATGCTCGGCGCCACGATCAGCCAGCCCGCTTCGCGGCGAATCCCCAGGATGCCTTCCACCCCGGCGCGATACATCCAGCCGGCCGCGCCGGTGTACCAGGTCCAACCGCCGCGCCCGATGTGAGGCGCCACCGAATACACATCGGCCGCGATCACGTACGGCTCGACCTTGTAACGCTGCACGCCTGCGGGCGTGCTGGCGTGGTGGATGGGGTTGAGCATCGAGAACAGGTCCACGGCCTTTGCGCCCGCGCCGAGACGGGCAAAGGCAAGCACCGACCACATCGCGGCGTGGCTGTATTGCCCGCCGTTCTCGCGCACGCCCGGGGGATAGCCTTCGATGTAGCCAGGATCGGGCGAGGCGCCATTGAAGGGCGGCGCGAACAGCAGCGCCAGGCCGTCGTTGCGCCGCACCAGGTGCTCGGCCATGGCCGCCATGGCGGTGGCAGCGCGCACGGGATCCCCGGCGCCCGACAGCACGGCCCACGACTGGGCAATGGCGTCGATCCGGCAGGCCGGGCTGGTCTTTGAACCCAGCCAGCTGCCGTCATCGAAAGTGGCACGGCGATACCATTCGCCGTCCCAGCCGTCGCGCTCCAATGCCGCGCCCAGCATTGCCCCGTGGGCACGCCAGTGCGCTGCGCGCCCGGCATCGCGCACCTCGGCAAGCGGCGCGAAGAGTGCGATCGTGCGCATCAGCAGCCAGCCAAGCCACACGCTCTCGCCCTTGCCGCCGGCCCCGACCCGGTTCATGCCGTCGTTCCAGTCACCGCCGCCGATCAGCGGCAGGCCATGCTCGCCGGTCAAGGCAAGGCATCGCTCGATGCCGCGCGCGCAATGCTCGAACAGCGAGGCCGACGCCTCCCCGGTCATCGGCTGGAAGAAGACGTCATGCGCATCCGCGCCGAGCACCGGCCCGTCGAGGAAGGACACCGCCTCATCCAGCACCGCCGCATCGCCAGAGCCGGCAATGTAGGTCGCCGTGGCGAAGGCCAGCCAGACGCAATCGTCGGAGATGCGCGTGCGCACGCCCTGCCCGGTGTGCGGCAGCCACCAATGCTGGACGTCGCCTTCGGCAAATTGCCTGGCCGCGGCACGCAGCAGGTGCTGGCGCGTGGCCGCCGGCTTGGCGAAGGTAAGCGCCATGGTGTCTTGCAACTGATCGCGAAAGCCATAGGCACCGCTCGCCTGGTAGAAGGCCGAGCGGGCCCAGATGCGGCAGGCCAGGGTCTGGTACAGCAGCCAGCCGTTGAGCATGATGTCCATTGCCCGGTCCGGCGTGCTGACCTGCACGGCGCCAAGCACGCTATCCCAGTGCCCGGTCACGGCATCGAGCACGGCGTCGAGATCGGCAGCGCGATAGCGGGCGATCAGCGCCCTCGCCGCCCCGGCCGAGCCGCACTCGCCGAGAAACGCGACGATATCGAGCGTCTCGCCCGCGGCAAGCTCCACGACACACTGCACCGCGGCGCACGGATCCAGCCCCGCGCCCACCGCGCCGGACAACGGCGTGGTGCCAAGCAGGGCCGCCGGCGCCTCGGCGCCGCCGTTGTAGCCGAGGAATTCCGTGCGGTCGGCGGTCCAGGCCGTTTGCCTGCCGCCGAGATCGGCAAAGGCGACCCGGCCCGGGAAGGCGGAGCTCCAGGGATTGCGCGCCAGCATCGCGCCGGTGGCCTCGTCGCGCTCGGTCACGATGAACGGTGCCGATGCGCCGCGCGACGTGCCGAGTACCCACTCCACGTAGGCGGTGACAGACAGCCGGCGGCGCCCGGCGGTCAGGTTGCTCAGTGTCAGCCGTGAAATCTTGACCGGGTCTTCCAGCGGGACGAACTGCAGCAGCTCAGCCGCGATGCCGTTCGCGTGGTGCGCAAAGCGGCTGTAGCCATGGCCGTGGCGGGCCGTGTAGGTGCCTGCGTCGCGGATGGGCTGCGCGGTCGGGCTCCAGACTTCAAGGCTGTCTTCGTCGCGGATGTAGAACGCTTCGCCGGCCGGATCCAGCACCGGGTCGTTGGACCAGGGCGTGAGCTGGTTCTCGCGGCTGCTCTCGGCCCAGGTATAGCCGCTGCCCTGTGCCGAGGCATGGAAACCAAAGCTGGGGTTGGCGATCACGTTGATCCAAGGCGCGGGTGTGGTGGCGGCGCCGTCAAGCACGATCACATACTCCCGCCCGTCCTTGTCGAAGCCGCCGAGGCCGTTGAAGAACTCGAGCGCCGACGTGGCTGGCGCTGGCGCTGGCATTGGCGCCGGCCGTGGTGGCGTGCGGCGGCGTATGGGCGCGGCGCGCTGCGGCGCCTGGGGCACCCGGCCAAGTTGTTCGGCAATGGCCCCCCTGCGCGCGGACAGCGCGACGCGGGCCACCGACAAGAGCAGCGCGCGGGCATCGCAGTGCATCAGGTCGGCGCGCAGCGTGTAGACCGAGCCCTGGGCGAGCTCATCGCCAAAGCGTGGCCGCGACCGGCTGCTGCGCACCGCGGTCTCGATGGCGTTCTGCAGGTCCTGCGTATAAGACGACGCGCGCTCGTTGACGATGACCAGGTCCACGCCAAGCCGCTTCATGCGCCAGTACTCGTGCGCGCGCAGCAACTGGCGCACCTGCGCCATATCCTCGATCTCGTCGATGCGCAGCAGCACGATCGGCAGGTCGCCGGAGATGGCGTGCGGCCAAAGCCCGGACTGCGGGCCCGCGCCGCGGGCTATGGCCTCGGAGGAACCCCGAAAGCGGGGATCGGCGTAGAGGATCGGCGCGGCCAGGCGCTGGAAATCGGCCGCTTCGTCTGCCTTGACGTCGAGATGGCGCAACTGGACCTGGGCCTGCGTCCAGGCCAGGGTCTTGGCGCGCTCGAAGGCACTGCGGTCATGGTGCTTGTCGATCAGATCCAGCAGCGCGGCGCGCGAGGGCGCCACCAGCGTCCAGAATGCGATGCGCGCCACGCCGCCTGGCGCGACCCGCACGCGCTGCCTGAGCGAGAAGATGGCGTCGAGCACCGTGCCCGTGGTGTTGGACAGCGCACGGCCATGCCGCACGCCGTGCGCTATCCTGCCCGTTTGCCCCGCTTCCAGGAAGCGCGCCCGGTCGGTCTCGTACTGCGGATCCGCTACCACCTCGCCTTCGACGATGGCGAAATGGGCGGCCCATATCGTCGGCTCCGTCGGCGAGCGCGGGCGGCGCGTGGCAACCAGCGCGCCGAACTCGGGCAGGTATTCGGTTTCCACAAACAGCTTGGAGAAGGCCGGATGCGCGGCGTCGGCCGCCGGCACGGTCAGCACCAGTTCCGCATACGAGGTCAGCTCGATCTCGCGCGCGCGCCGCCCGCTGTTGGCCAGCGAAACCCGCCGCACTTCCCCATCATCCTCGCCGGAGACCAGGATGGAGAGCGTGGTGACCAGGCTGCCATCGCGGCGGATGAACTCCGCGTGGTCTTCGGCGAAGACCACTTCGCTGCCCTGCTCGCCATCGTCCGTATCGCCGCCGGCAAATTGCGCGCCGGCCGGCCAGACGGCACGGCTTTGCGTATCGCGCAGGAAGATAAAGCTGCCAGCGTCGTCGCGGGTGGCATCCTCGCGCCAGCGCGTCACCGCCAGGTCGCGCCAGCGGCTGTAGCCCGCGCCGGCCGCGGTCAGCATCACCGCGTAGCGCCCGTTCGACAGCAGATGCGTGACGGGCGCACCGGGCGCATAGCCCGCAAGCCTGCGCACCGTGGAATCCTCGCTGCCGGACTCCATCGTGGACGCTTTCACCTCTTCGGCGCGCGGATGCGCAATGGCGACGTTGCGCGGCATGCGCTCCTGCAGCAGCAGCTCGGTGGCCTGGATCATCGGCTCGCGGTGAAAGCGCTCCCGCATCTGGCCGCCGTGCAGCGTGTTGGCGATCGCCACGATGGTCATGCCCTGATGGTGGGCCATGTAGCTGCGCACGATGGCGAACGCCTCATCCTCGGGCAGCCGGGAGCGGGTGAAATCGATGGCCTCGTAGAAGCCGAAGCGCCCCTTTGCCCCCATCCGCGCCAGACGCGCGAAGTTCTGCTGCGCGCCTTGCGGATCCACCATGGTGGCCAGCCCGCTCGCATAAGGTGCGATCACCACATTGTCGGAAAGCCCGCGTTTCAGGCCCAGGCCAGGCACGCCGAAGTTGGAGTACTGGTAGGTGAACTCCATGTCGCGCGCGTTGTAGGCGGATTCGGACACGCCCCATGGCACGCCCAGCGCGCGGCCGTAGCCTTGCTGGCGCTCCACCACCAGCCGGTTGGTCTGCTCGAGCAGGCTGCCCGCCGGCGCGCGCATGATCAGCGACGGCATCAGGTACTCGAACATCGACCCGGACCACGAGATCAGCGCCGACCCATTGCCCAGCGGCGTGGCCGTGCGCCCAAGCCGGAACCAGTGGCGTGTCGACACATCGCCCTTGGCGATGGCAAACAGGCTGGCAAGACGGGCCTCCGACGCAAGCAGGTCATAGCAGCTGACATCGAGCCGGTTGTCGTCCTGCGAGTAGCCGATCGAAAGCAGCTTGCGCTCTTCGTCAAACAGGAACGCAAAATCCATCGACAGCGCCATGTCGCGCGCAACGACGGCCAGCGCTTGCAGGCGCGCGCCGAGCAGCTCCGGCGCTTCGATCCGCTCTACCCGGTCTTGCTCGTGCTCGGCCACAGCCTTGCGCAGCGCCTGCACCCAGAAGGCCAGGTCGCCAAGGCTGTCGTCGCCGGTGGCGGGCAGGATGTCGCTGGCGATCGCGGCGGCTTTTTCCGTCAGCCGCTTGAGCGCGGGCATCAGCATGGCCATGGCCTGCGTGCCCTGCGTGCCGTTAAGCTGGGTTTCGACCTGTTCCAGGAGTTCGCCGAGCTTGCCGGCGCGCTCGCCGCCCGCCAGCGCCAGCCCGGCAATGGCCTCGCGCGCCAACGTGACGGTATCCATCATGCCGAGCCGGAAATCCGGCGTCACCTCGGCATGGGTCCATTCCTCACAGGCATTGGCCAGCGCAATCAGGTGGCCAGCCAGGTTGCCGCTGTCGACCGATGAAACATAGGCAGGCGTCAGGGCACGCAGATCCTGCGTGCCATACCAGTTATAGAAGTGGCCATGGCAGCGCTGCAGCTTTTGCATGGCGGCGAAGGCTGCTTCCAGCCGCGCGGCCGTGGCCGCCGTACCGCTCCAGCCGAAGTCGCGCGCGGCGATGGCCGATAGCAGGTACAGGCCGATGTTGGTAGGCGAGGTCCGGTGCGCCAGGACCGGCTTCGGGCGCTCCTGGAAATTGTCGGGCGGCAGCATGTTGTCCGCTGGCGTGACCATGGTCTCGAAAAAGCGCCAGGTGCGGCGCGCGGTCAGGCGCAGCTCGCGCGTGTCAGCATCCGACACTACCAGCCGCCGTGCCACCTTCGGTGCCCGGCTTGCCCACAGCGCCAGCATTGGCGCGGCCAGCCAGAGCCATCCAAGCGGCAGCGCGAGCGGCCAGGACGCGGGCGCGAAGGCCAGCGTGCCCGCCAGCAGCGCCAGCGTCAGCAAGACGCCGCCGGCCATCTGGCGGTAGGAGCCGGCCAGGTCAAGCCGGGGGCTGGTCATGGACTGGGCGGCCGTGGTCCACTCCAGCAGGTGGCGGCGGGTCAAGCGCAGCCGCACCAGCGTGCGCGCGATGGCGTCGCTCATGCGCCAGGCCACGTCGGGCAGGAACGCCAGCGTCAGCAGCACCTGCGCCACGGCGGCGCGCAGGTCGTCCCACAGTATCCTCACGTGGGTGCGCAGCTGGATGCCGGCACGATGGGGAATGACGGAAAACACACCCGGCAACAGGGCGGGAATCGCCATGGCCGCCAGCAACAGCAGCGTGCCGCGCAAAGCCGCGCCCGGCGGCAGCAGCCAGCACGCGCCAAAGCACAGCAGCAGCGACGGTGCTAGCACCGAGCGCCGCAGGTTGTCCAGCATCTTCCAGCGGCCGAGCATCGGCACCGCCTGGCTGCCCTTGCGGCCGCGCACGATCCAGCCAAGGAGTTGCCAGTCGCCACGCGTCCAGCGATGCTGGCGTTTGGCCGCCACGTCATAGCGCGCGGGAAAATCCTCGACGACCTCGATATCCGAGGCCAGCCCGGCACGGGCGAACATGCCCTCGAACAGGTCGTGGCTGAGCACCGCGTTCGCCGGCACGCGGCCGCGCAGCGCGGCCTCGAAGGCATCCACGTCATAGATGCCCTTGCCGGTATAGGAACCCTCACCGAAGATGTCCTGGTACACGTCCGACGCGGCCGCCGCATAGGGATCGATGCCGCCTGGCGCGGAGAATATGCGCTGATAGAACGAGCCCTCGCTCCCCACCGGCAGGGATGGCGTGACGCGTGGCTGCAGGATGGCGTAGCCGCCAATGACACGTTGCAGCGTCTCGTCGAACCTTGGCCGGTTCAGCGGGTGGGCCATCTTGCCGATCAGCCGGAGCGCCGCGTCGCGCGGCAAGCGCGTGTCGGCATCGAGCGTGATCACGTAACGCACGTCGGGCGGAACCTGGGGCGGCGCGCCATCGACAGCAACAAAGCTGGTGTCCGTGGCGCCGCGCAGCAGGCGGTTGAGTTCATGGAGCTTGCCGCGCTTGCGCTCCCAGCCCATCCACTTGCCTTCTCCGGCGTTGAACATGCGGTGCCGGTGCAGCAGCAGGAAGCGGTTGCCGGCGGGGCCCGGCCCGTAGCGGCGATTCAGCGCGCCGATGGCTTCGGCCGCCACCGCCAGCAAGGCCGCGTCGCCGGGCATGACGGCCTGGTCGGCGTCGGTGCCGTCGGTGAGCAGCGCAAAGGTCAGGTCACCACCGGCGCCGGCGAGATGGTGCACCTCCAGGCGCTCGATCTGCTCGCGCAGGCTGGCTTCGCCCGATAGCAGCGTAGGCACCGCCACCAGCGTGCGCAGCGCTGGCGGCACGCCCGCCGTGAGCTCAAGCCCCGGCAGGATGGATGCGCCAAAGAGCCAGGCGATGCCGCGGTTGACCACCGCCGTTGCCACCTCGCTGGCCGGGACAAAGCCCAGGCAGCCGATCAGCGCAAGCCAGCCGCCGGAGAGCGCCGGCATGGCCGCCGCCGCAAGCAACCAGAGCGATCCACCGAGCAGCGCAAGGGTGACCAGCAGGATGGCGCCCACATAGCCACCAATGCCCAGCGCGATATTGAGGCGGGAAAACCGCAGCCGCGCCGGGGGACGAAAGCCGATTGCGCGCTCGAAGGCACGCCGGCCCTCCGCGATCAGGTGATATCCCGGGTCCCCGATGCGCTGCGCCTGCGCCGCATCGGCGGTGCCTGCCGCCGCGGCGCGGGCCGTGGCCAGCGCTAGATCGGCAATCTCCAGCTCCGAGGCAGGCGAGCCGCGCGCGAGCTGCTCGATGGCGCTGCGGTAAAGATTGCGCGTGGGGAAGTCCATGTCGGCGTAGCCGCTGCCATCGCGCAAACGCGCGTCGACCAGGCTCACGCTCTCGAACAGTTCGGCCCAGTCGATATCCGATATCAGCCGCATGCTGGTAATGACATTGCGCACGGTCACGTTGGATGCGCCCTGGCGCTGCTGGGCGTGGCGCACCACGTCCTCGATGGATGCGCCCTGCCGGCCGAGCCGCTCTTCCAGCCAGCCCAGGGTTGGCGTGGTCCGTGGGTCCTGGTCCCGCAGGCGCTTGGCCAGTTGCGCGGCGAACAGCTCCGACAACGGCGCGGCGGCGCGCGAGGCGATATCCGTGTCGAGCGCCGAGCGGGCGCAGCCCGACTTGAGCAGTTGCCTGGACAGATCGTCCGCGTCGGCGCGGGCGATGCGCCCGGCGGTCATCTGCTCGGCCAGGCGGCGCAGGTTCTCGATCAGCACGATGCGCAGCGTGATGGCCACGGCCCACAGCTCGCCGATGGTCAGCGGCTGCACGCGCTGGTAGGCGGCAATGAAGCGCCGCAGGGTGTCCGGGTCGATATGGCTGTCGGTATGCGCGACAAAGGCCCAGGCAAGGCCAAATACGCGGGGATAGCCGGCGAAGGGACCCTCGCTGAGCTTGGGCAGCTGGCGATAGTAGCCAGGCGGCAGGTCATCGCGGATCTCGCGGATCTGCGCTTCCACCAGGTGGTAGTTGTCCAGCAGCCACTCGGCCGCGGGCACCACGGCCCTGCCGCTCTCCAGCTCCGCCGCGCTGGCCCGGTAGGCCGCGAGCAGTACTTCGGCATTGTCGTTGAGGCGGCTGCGCAGCGTGCGCACGCGCGGGGGCTTGGCGGTAACGGGCTGGGCGGCGGCAAGGCTTTGCGCATGCTGCTCCAGCCGCTCGATGCCGAACAGCTCCTCCCGGACTGGCGCCTTGCTGTCCCACGGCGAAGGGATGGATGCGTACTCGAACGTACGGCCTAGCACTGAATACATGGGCGCCTTGGTTGCCAACGGGGATCGGGAGACGGGTTCGCCTCCTTAAAAACGGCTGGCCGGCAAGCCTGAAGCTTGCCGGCCATCACGCGATCGCTTCGCGGACTGTTGCGCCAAGGCGAGCTTTCTCGCCTCTTTCTCGCCTATAGGCGGCCCATCAGCACCAGCACAAGCACCACGATCAGCAGCAGGCCCAGCACGCCGCTGGGCATGTAGCCCCAGGAACGGCTATGCGGCCAGGTCGGCATGGCACCGAGCAAGACAAGCACCAGCACGACCAGTAATACGGTTCCTAGCATGGAACGCTCCTTTCCCGACTCCGCGTAATGGGCCAGGCCGCCGCCGATACCTCGCCAGGGGACCGGAATCTTCGAGCCCGATGCGAATGTAGCCGCGCCGTTTGGCATGGACCTGACCGCTACGGGCACGTTGCCATGGATGGCGTGCGGTGTCGGTACGATGACGGACAATTGGCGCCCGCTACCGGGGCTGAGGCTTGGGGGGTTGGGCCTTGGCGGTTGGACGGCGCAGGAGTGAGAGCGAGCGGAAAACACGACGGGCATGACCGCCGTGTGGTGGCCTTGAGGCCAGCGTGAAGGCAGCATGCTTCGGGAAAGAACTGAACCAGGGGCAAGGCCGCAGGCGGAAAGTCGTGGGTGCGACTGGGGTCAGGTCCAGACAGCCGGCCGCGCGTATTCGCAGCGCCGCTGTGCGCGCATCTTCGCATACTCCAGCCCGGAACCCTTCTTATATTTCCGGCGGCGGCGTTTCTGCGCCCCGCGAGCACGCCAGGCCGCGCTTGCTCGCTCGCCATGTGTCATAAGAGACACATGGACACCCTGACCGCCTATCCCGACGCTGGATTTTCTGCACGCCACCAAACCGTGCGCCGCGCCCCATTCCTGCTCGCCAATCCCGAAACCCTGCTGCCGGTGCCCATTTTTTGCGCATGGCACCATTCCCCCGGCAAGCCGCCGAAGCCGCCCGGCAGCCCGCCATCCACGCCAAGGCAAGCCCGCAATCCCTTGAAAATCAACGCCTTGCATCTCGCACTGCAACATATGCGGCTGCAAATTGAACACGTGGCCTGAACTTTGCGTAATCGGTATAAGTGCCAACTGTCGACAGCTGACCATCGACCTACAGTGACCTAATCGCCAATCCAAGGAAACACAAACATGGGCAACAACGTCTCTTCCCGCCTGGTTCCCGCCATCTCCGAGGCCGAGCAACAGGTGCGTGAGGATCTCGCCGCCGCATACCGCCTGGTCGCCCTGTACGGCATGGACGACAGCATCTACACCCATATCTCGGCCCGGGTGCCGGGCACCGAGGACCGCTTCCTGATCAACCCGTTCGGGATGCTGTTCCGGGATATCACCGCGTCTTCGCTGGTGTGCATCGACCTGGATGGGAACATCATCAGCGGCCCGCCGGGGCAAGACGTGAACCCGGCGGGCTTCACCATCCACAGCGCCGTGCATGCCGCCCGGCATGACGCGGTCTGCGTGCTGCATACGCATACCGTGGCGGGAGTGGCCGTATCGTCACTGGCGTGTGGCCTGCAGCCCTCCAACCAGTGGGCGCTGCAATTCCATGACCGCGTGTCGTACCACGACTTCGAAGGCATTGCGCTGGACCACGAGGAGCGCGTGCGCCTGGTGGCCGATCTCGGCCCGGACAAGCGCGCCCTGATCCTGCGCAATCACGGCCTGGTGACGCTGGGCCGCAGCGTGGCGGAGGCCTTCATCCTGATGCACAACCTGGAGCGCGCCTGCCGCGTGCAGGTGGCGATCCAGTCCAGCGGCCAGCGCGTCAATCCGGTGCCGCCAGCCATTTGCGAGAAGACCGCGCGCCAGTACGAGAGCGGCGACACCAACCGCCTGCCCGGCGCGGCCGATCCGTACGCGCGGGAATGGCGCGCCTTGCGGGAGCGGCTGGAGCCGGCCGCTGCCACGTCGTTCCGCGAGTGACGCCCTGCCTGCCCTGCCCGCCCCGCGCGCTTTCGCCATTTTGTGTTGCCAGTTCCGTCTTGCCAGTTACCCATCCCTAGCCCCCAGGAGAGTTCCGCAATGAATCGTCGCCAACTGATCAAAATGGGTGTTGCCACCACCGGGCTGTCGCTCGCCGGTGTGCCTTTCCACGTCCTCGCGGCCGGCAAGAAAGGCGGCGTGATCAACGCGCTCGTCCAGCCTGAGCCTTCCGGCCTGATGATCGGCATTACCCAGAATGGCCCCACCCAGCTGATCTCCGGCAACATCTATGAGGGCTTGCTGCGCTACGACGAAAAGCTGGAGCCGCAGCCAGCGCTGGCGACCTCCTGGACGGTAAACCCGGCCGGCACCGTGTACACATTCAAGCTCAAGCCCAAGGTCACCTGGCATGACGGCAAGCCGTTTACCGCGGCCGACGTGGTGTTCTCCGCCGACGTGTTCCTGCGCAAGACCCACGCCCGGCTGCGCGCCAACCTGGCTGCGGTGGAGAGCATCCGCGCGGTGGACCCGCTCACGGTGGAGTTCAAGCTGAAGTACCCGTTCAGCCCGTTCCTCGGCATCTTCGAAGTGGGCACCATGCCCATGGTGCCCAAGCATATCTACGAGGGCACGGATTTCCTGACCAACCCGGCCAACGCCAAGCCCATCGGCACTGGCCCGCTGAAGTTCAAGGAATGGGTGCGCGGCTCGTACATCCAGCTGGTGCGCAACGACGCGTATCACCAACCCGACGTGCCGCTGGTCGACAGCGTGTACTTCCACGTGATCCCCGATGCCTCGGCGCGCGCCGCGGCGTTCGAGTCCGGCAAGGTCGACCTGGTGCCCGGCGGCGCGGTGGAGTACTTCGACGTGGCGCGCCTGAGCAAGCTGCCCGGCGTGCAGGTCACCACCAAGGGCTGGGAGTTCTTCGCGCCGCACTCGTGGCTGTGGGTCAACAACCGCAAGGCGCCGATGGACAACATCAAGTTCCGCCAGGCGCTGGCCTTTGCCATCGACCGCGACGCGATCGCCAAGGTGGCATGGCAAGGCTATGCCAAGAGCGCCACCGGCCCCTTCAACAGCCATATCAAGTACGCCAGCACCGACGTGGCCAAGTATCCGCGCGACCTGGCTCGCGCCAAGCAGCTGCTGACCGAATCCGGCTACAAGGGCGAAACCCTGCGTCTGCTGCCCCTGCCCTACGGCGAAACCTGGACCCGCTCCGCCGAGATCGTTCGGCAGAACCTGCAGCAGGCCGGCGTGAAGATCGAGATGACCCCCACCGACGTGGCGGGCTGGGGCGAGCGGCTGAACAAATGGGACTACGACCTGGCCTTCACCTATGTCTACCAGTACGGTGACCCGGCGCTGGGCGTGGCGCGCAACTACACCTCGGACAACATCGCGCAAGGCTCGCCCTTCAACAATGTGGAGGGCTACCGCAACGCCAAGGTCGACGAGTTGTTCCAGGCTGGCGCGCGCGAGATCGACCCCGTCAAGCGCGCAGCGATCTACCACGAAGTGCAGAAGATCCTGGTGGACGAGATGCCGGTGGTGTGGCTGCACGAGCTCAACTTCCCCACGCTGTACCGCAGCCGCATCAACAATCCCATCAGTTCCGGCATCGGCCTGAACGACGGCATCGGCCGCGCCTGGCTGGCGTGATGGCAGTCATCTTTATCTCTGGGGCAAAGCCATGAGTCGTACGCAGCGCATGCTAGGCCGGGTGGTACAGGGCGTGATCGCGATCCTGGTCATCGCGACCGTCAACTTCCTGCTGATCCGGGCCGCGCCGGGAGACCCTGTCTCGGTGATGGCTGGCGAGGCCGGGGCCTCCGACCCGCAGTTCGTGGCGCAGTTGCGCACGCAGTTCGGGCTGGACAAGCCGGTGCCGGAGCAGCTTGCCACTTACCTTGGCCACGTGGTGCACCTGGACCTGGGCTACTCCTACCGCCAGCAGCAGCCGGTGCTGGACCTGATCCTGCAGCGCCTGCCCGCCACGCTGATCCTGACCGGCAGCGCCTTCTTGCTCTCCGTGCTGTTCGGCGTGGTGCTGGGGGCGTGGGCTAGCCGGCGCGCGGGGAGCTGGGTGGACAACGCCATCACCCTGTTCGCCCTGGTGTTCTATGCAACGCCCTTGTACTGGCTGGCGATGATGGCGGTGCTGCTGTTCTCGGTCAAGCTCGACTGGCTGCCCGGCTTTGGCTACTTCACCGTGGGGGCGGACCTGCATGGCCTGGCGCTGGTGTTCGACATTGCCACGCACCTGGTGCTGCCCGCGCTCACGCTGGCGCTGTTCTACATGGCGGTGTATGCGCGCATGACGCGGGCCTCGATGTTGGAGGTGGCGCAGATGGATTTCGTCAAGACCGCGCGCGCCAAGGGTGTGCGGCCCGGGCGCATCCAGCGCGCCCACATCCTGCGCAACGCCCTGCTGCCGGTGGTGACGCTGGCCGGCATCCAGGCCGGCGGCATGATCGGCGGCGCGGTGCTGACCGAGACGGTGTTCGCCTGGCCGGGCATTGGCCGCCTGATGTTCGACGCCCTGCTGCAGCGTGACTACAACCTGCTGCTGGGCTGCTTCCTGGTCACCGCGGCCATGGCCGTGTTGTTCAACCTGTTGACCGACTTTGTCTACACGCTGGTCGACCCGCGGATCGAGATGCAATGAAAAACACTTTCTGGCGGCGGTTCTGCCGCAACAAGGCAGCCGTGCTCGGCATGGTGGTACTGGTGGGCTTTGCCGTGCTCGCGCTGTTCGGGCCGTGGATGGCCGGGCATGATCCCTGGGACATGGTGCAGCAGCCGTTCCTGCAACCGATGCAGGAACCCGGCTTTGCCATGGGCACCGACACCATGGGGCGCGACATCCTGGCGGGCGTGATCCACGGCGCGCGCATCTCGCTGCTGATCGGCGTGGTGTCCACGGTGGTCTCGCTCTTGATCGGCGTGACGCTGGGCGCCATTTCCGGCTACTTCGGCGGGTGGATCGATGCGGCGCTGATGCGCTTCACCGAGCTGTTCCAGGCGGTGCCGAGCTTTGCGCTGGCGCTGGTGCTGGTGGCGATCTTCGAGCCGTCCATCGGCTCCATCGTGGCAGCGATCGCCATCGTGTCCTGGCCGCCGGTGGCGCGCCTGGTGCGCAGCGAGTTCCTCACGCTGCGCCAGCGCGACTTTGTGCAAGCCGCGAAGCTGGCCGGGCAATCGACACCGCGCATCATCCTGTCGCAGATCCTGCCTAATGCCAGCTCGCCCATCGTCGTGATGGCCTCGCTGATGGTGGCGACCGCCATCCTGCTGGAATCCAGCCTGAGCTTCCTGGGTCTCGGCGACCCGAACCACATGAGCTGGGGCTATATGGTGGGCTCGGCGCGCACCGTGCTGCGCCAGGCCTGGTGGATGGCGGTGTTCCCCGGCACGGCCATCCTGCTGACGGTGCTCGCGCTCAATATGGTGGGCGAAGGCCTGAACGACGCGCTCAATGCGCGCCTTGGCGGGAGTGGACGATGAGCACACCGGTACTAGATATCCAGGACCTGAGCATCCGCCTGCCTGCTGGCGGCGACCGCGCGCTGGCGGTGCAGGCAGCCTCGCTGACGCTGGAAGCGGGCCAGACGCTGTGCGTGGTGGGCGAGTCCGGCTCCGGCAAGTCCATGATCGCCAATGCGGTGATGGGCCTGCTGCCGCGGCCCCATGTGGAGCCGGTGGCCGGACGCATCCTGTTCGAGGGCCAGGACCTGCTGCAGCTGGATGACGACGCCATGCGCGAGCTGCGCGGGCAGAAGATCGGCATGGTGTTCCAGGAACCCATGACGGCGCTCAACCCGGTCATGCGCATCGGCGACCAGATCGCCGAAGTGTTCGACGCGCACCAGCGGCTGGGCGCGGCCGAGAAGCGCAAGCGCATCGTGGCGGCGCTGGCCGACGTGGGCCTGCCCGATCCGGAGCTGCTGTATGACAGCTACCCCTTCCGCTTGTCGGGCGGGCAACGCCAGCGCGTGATGATCGCGTGCGCCATGGCGCTGGAGCCGCGCCTGCTGATCGCCGACGAGCCCACCACCGCGCTCGACGTCACCACGCAAGCGCAGATCCTGCAACTGATCCGCGAGCTGCAAAAGCGGCGCGGCATGGCCGTGCTGTTCATCACGCACGATTTCGGCGTGGTGTCGGAGATCGCCGACCAGGTGGTGGTGATGCAGACCGGCACCATCGTCGAGACCGGGCCGGCCGCGCGCGTGCTGACCGATCCGCAGCATTCCTATACCCGCAAGCTGATCAGCGCCATTCCCGGCGGGCACCTGCGCCAGCCGCCCGTGCAGGTGGAGGTCAACCGCGTGCTGCAGGTGCAGGACCTGTGCAAGACCTACCGCACCGGTGGCGGCCTGCTGCGGCGCGGGCGCGAGGTGCAAGCCGCGCGCAACGTGAACTTTGAGCTGCTGCGCGGGCAAACGCTCGGGCTGGTGGGTGAATCGGGCTCCGGCAAATCGACGGTGGGCCGCTGCATCGTGGGCCTGGCGCCGTTCGACAGCGGCCGCATCGTGATCAACGGGCGCAACCTGTCCCAAGGCGGCGGGCTGCTGCAGCGCGCGGGCGGCAAGCTGCAGATGGTGTTCCAGGACCCTTATGCCTCGCTCAATCCCCGGCATCGGATCGGTGCGGCCATCGCTGCCGGCCCCATCGCGCAGGGCGTATCGCGCCAGGAGGCACAGGCGCGCACGCTGGAGCTGCTCGGGCTGGTCGGGCTGGGGCCGGAGGCGGCCGAGCGCTACCCGCATGAGTTTTCCGGCGGGCAGCGCCAGCGCATCGGCATTGCCCGGGCGCTAGCGATGCAGCCGGAATTGCTGGTGGCGGACGAGCCCGTCTCCGCGCTGGATGTGTCGGTGCAGGCGCAGGTGCTGGAGCTGTTCGCCAAAGTGCGCGAGCAGTTCAAGCTGGCTATGGTCTTTATCACCCACGACCTGCGCGTGGCCGCGCAGATGTGCGACAAGATCGCCGTCATGCAGCGCGGCGAGGTGGTCGAGTACGGCGAGACGGCTCGCGTGCTGAGCGCACCCGAGCATGCCTACACGCGCAAGCTGATCGAAGCCATCCCGCGCCTGACCCGGGTGCAGGAGGCAGCGCAGGCACCCGAGACACCAGAAACACCAGAGCCAGCCCGCCTGCAAGCGGTCGGGGGCTACGCATGACCCGCACCGACCTCGACAATCTGGCCGGAACACGCAACAAGATGGACATGACGACAACCAAGCCTCCCTGTGTGGCACTGCTCAGCAGCGTGCTCGACATGCACTACCTGGTACCCGCCTTCCGCGCGGCGGCGCCCGGGCTGGACCTGCGCGTGGGCGCCGACCTGGGCACGCTTGACGACATCGATGCCGCGGTCTGCTGGGCGCCCCCGCCCGGCTTGCTGGCGGCCATGCCCAAGCTGAGCCTGGTGCAGTCGCTGGGCGCGGGCATCGACCACCTGCGCAGCGATCCGGACCTGCCGCCAGGGCCAACCGTCTGCCGCATCGTGGATACCGCCATGGCGGGCACCATGACGGCCTACGTGACGTGGGCCGTGATCCAGCACCAGCGCAGCATGGGCGCCTATCTGGCCAGCGCGGCGGCCGGGCAGTGGCAAGAGCAGCCCATCGTGGCGCCGTCGCGGCACCGGGTGGGCATTGCGGGGCTGGGCACGCTGGGCATTGCCAGCGCCCGCGCGCTGCAGGCGGTGGGCTATGCGGTGCGCGGCTGGAGCCGCAGCCCCAAGGCGGACCTGCCCGAGGGCGTGGAAGCCTTCCACGGCCAGGACGGCCTGGATGCCTTCCTGGCGGGCTGCGACGCGCTGGTTTGCCTGCTGCCGCTCACCGCGCAGACGCAGGGTTTCCTGTGCGCGGACCTGTTCGCCCGCCTGCCGCGCGGCGCGCACTTGATCAACGTAGGCCGGGGCGGCCACCTGGTCGAGGCCGACCTGCTGCGCGCGCTGGACGACGGTACGCTGGGCGCGGCCACGCTGGATGCCTTCCAGCACGAGCCGCTGCCATCCGGGCATCCGTTCTGGCGGCATCCGCGCATCAACGTCACGCCGCATGTGGCGGCCCGCACCGATCCGGCGACGATCGCGCGCCAGACGCTGGATAATCTGGCCCAGCTGCGCCGCGGGCAGCGACCTGCCGTGGCAGTCGACCCGGCACAGGGATATTGATATTGACGCGTTTGACCTTGGCATGCCGCTGCCCCAGCACTCCGACACACCCGATACCAACAACAGGACGTCACTGACATGACCGTCGCCTTGCCCTCCCACGCCGCCCTTGCCGCAGACGATATCGCGGCCCATCTGCATCCCTTTACCAACCTGGCCGCCCACCCCGGCGTCGGCCCGCTCGTCATCACCAAAGGCGACGGCATCTATGTGGAGGACGACCAGGGCAAGCGCTACCTGGAAGGGATGTCCGGCCTGTGGTGCAGCTCGCTCGGGTTCAGCCATGCGCGCGTGATCGAGGCCGGCGTGCAGGCCATGCGCACGCTGCCCTACTATCACACGTTCAACCATCGCTCCAACCCGGCGGCCATCATGCTGGCCGAGAAACTGGTCGCGATGGCGCCGGTGCCGATGTCCAAGGTGTTCTTCGCCAACTCCGGCTCGGAGGCCAACGACACCGCCGTGAAGCTGGTCTGGTATTACCACAACGCCATCGGCAAGCCGGACAAGAAGAAGATCATCGCGCGCACCAGCGCCTATCACGGCGTCACCGTGGCGGCGGCGAGCCTGAGCGGCCTGCAGGCCAATCACCGCGATTTCGACCTGCCCATCGACCGCATCCTGCGCGCCGGCTGCCCGCACCACTACCGCTACGGCGCGCCGGGCGAGAGCGAGGCGGCGTTCGCCAGCCGCCTGGCGCAGGAGCTCGAGGCACTGATCCAGGCGGAAGGCCCGGACACCATCGGCGCCTTTGTCGCCGAGCCGGTAATGGGCGCGGGCGGCGTGATCGTGCCGCCGGCCACCTATTTTGCCGAGGTCCAGGCCGTGCTGCGCCGCCATGACATCCTGCTGATCGCCGACGAGGTGATCTGCGGCTTTGGCCGGACCGGCGCGATGTTCGGCTCCACCACCTACGGCATGCGGCCCGACATCCTCACCTGCGCCAAGGCGCTGTCCTCCGGCTACATGCCGATCTCGGCGGTGATGGTGTCGGAGAAGGTGCACGCGGCCATTGCCGCCAACAGCGGCAAGATCGGCACCTTCGGCCACGGCTTCACCTACTCGGGCCATCCGGTCACCACGGCGGTGGCGCTGGAGACGCTGCGCGTCTATGAGGATGACCACATCCTCGATCACGTGAACGCCATCGCGCCCCGCTTCCAGCAAGCGCTGCGGGCCTATGCCGGGCGAGCGCTGGTGGGCGAGGTGCGCGGGGTCGGCCTGCTGGGCGCGGTCGAACTGGCGGCGGATCCGGCGGCGCGGCGCGCCTTCGACCCGGCCCTGAAGGCTGGCCCGCGCCTGGCTCAGCTGGCGCAGGAGCACGGCCTGATCGTGCGCGCCATGGGCGACACCATTGCGTTCTGCCCGCCGCTGATCATCACCGAGGCGCAGATCGACGAGCTGTTCGCGCGGTTCGAGCGCGCCATGGTGGCGCTGGAGCGTGAGCTCCCGGCCGGCAGCAAGGGAAGCAATAGCGGCCATGGTGGCAACAAGGCTGCAGCCTGATGACCGGCCCGGCCAATCCTTCGCTACGGCTCACCACGGCGAGTGCGCGCCGCGATGGCATCGCGCTGTTCTTCTGCGCGCTGGTGGCGTTTGCCAGCTACGACGCCTTCTGCAAATGGATGCTGCGCGACCACTCGGCGCCCATGATGAACCTCACCCGCTATGTGTCGGTAAGCGTCATCGCGCTGGTGTGGCTGGTGCGCGAAGGCGACCTGAAGCTGTGGCGCACGCCCTGCAAGTGGCTGCTGCTGGCGCGCGGGCTGGCGCTTGGGATCGTGGCGAGCTGCTTCATGGCCGCGCTGGTGCACATGCCTCTGGCAGAGGCCACCGCCATCTACTTCACCGCGCCGCTGATCATGGTGGCGCTGTCGCCGGCGGTGCTGGGCGAACGGGTGGGACGCGCCCAGTGGGCGGCGGTGCTGGCCGGCTTTGGCGGCATGCTGCTGATCGTGCGGCCCGGCGGCGACCTGCCGCTCGTGGGCACGGTGCTGATGATGGTCTCGGCCGTATGCTACGCCGCCTTCCAGCTGCTGACGCGCCGGCTGGCCGGCGTGGTCGCCGGGCCGGTGCTCTATGCCTGGACCGCGCTGATCTGCCTGGTGGTGACCGGCGTGCCGGCGCTGGCGACGCTGCCTGAGGTCATGCCGCCCGCGCCCGACATCTTGCTGATGATGGCCGGTGGCGCCTGCAGCGGCCTGGCCCAGCTGCTGCTGCTGGCCGCCTTCCGGCGCGTTGCCGCCTCCACGCTCGCGCCGCTCAATTACTTTCAACTGCTGCTCGCCGTGCTGATCAGTACCTTTGTCTTCCAGCGCCCGCCCGATGGCATCGCGCTGGCGGGCATCGTGCTGATCATGCTGTCGGGCGGCTACCTCGCATTGCGCGGGCGGCAGGCGCCGCCCGCGCCGCCAGCACCGCTGGTAAAGCCGGTCGTAGCCCGACCCAAGGACTAAGCCCATGTCTGATTCCGCATTCGACGAATCCTCGCCCTTTGCCTCCATCGAAGTCTCCGACCTGGTGGCGGCGGTGGAGGCGCAACTCACCCAGGCCATCGTCGAAGGCCGGCTCCCGCCCGGCAGCCGCATCGTCGAGGCCGACATCGCCCGCCGCATGAATGTCAGCCGCGCGCCGGTGCGCGAGGCGGCCCGGCGGCTGGAGCGCCAGGGCGTGCTGGTCTCGCGCCCGCGCCATGGCTTTGCGGTGCGCACGGTGACGGTGCGCGAGATCGACGACCTGTTCCAGGTACGGCTGAATCTGGAGCTGATGGCCGCATCGCTCGCCTGCAAGCAGGCGCCGGAGGCCGGGCTGAAGCAGCTCGTGGCCATGGTCGACCGCATGGTGCAGGACGCCGAATCGCTGCCGCAGATCGAGCGCGTGGCGCGCGACCTGGCGTTCCACACGGCCATCTGCGAGCTGTCCGGCAACGCTTACCTGCATCGCATGTTCTCCATGATGCAAACGGAGATCCGCATGATCGTGGCGCTGATCGACAGCGTGTACCACGACCCGAAGGCCGTGGCCGAGACCCATCGCCCCATTGCCGAGGCGATTGCGCGGCGCGACGAAGCCGCCGCGCAAGCCGCGGTGCGCTTCCATATCGATGACGCCTGGGTCCATGTCCGGGCGGTGTTCATGCAAAAACAAGGCGCCGCCGAGGCGCCCCCGATGGAGTCCGTCCTATGAAAGTCGTCTACAGCGATCTGCATCTCGACCACGACCCGCACGCGTTCATGGTGCGCGGCAAGATGAAACGCAGCAACGAGCAGCCCGAGCGCGCCCTGCGCCTCTTGGCAGCGGTGCGTGCCGATGGCCACGACGTGATTGCCCCCGCCGATCACGGCCCCGGCCCGCGCGCCGCGATCCACACGCCGGAATACCTGCGCTTCCTGGAAACCGCGTACGACCGCTGGCAACTGCTGCCCGACGCCTCCGAGGAGGTCTTGCCCAACATCCATCCGTTCCCCGGGCAGCCCTGCACCTATCCCGACAGCGTGGTCGGCCAGGCGGGCTTCCACATGGGCGACGCCGCCTGCTCCATCGGGCCCAACACCTGGCGAGCGGCGGTCGGCTCAGCCGACGTGGCCACCCACGCCGCGCAACTGGTCGCCGACGGCGAACGCGCCGCCTATGCGCTGTGCCGCCCGCCGGGCCACCACGCTTATGCGGACCGCGCCAACGGCTTTTGCTACCTGAACAACACCGCCATTGCCGCGCAGCACCTGCGCCGCCACCATGACCGCGTCGCCATCCTCGACATCGACATGCACCACGGCAACGGCACCCAGGGCATCTTCTACCGGCGCAACGATGTGCTGACCGTGTCGCTGCATGGCGACCCGATGCTGTTCACGCCTTTCTTCACCGGACACGCGCACGAGCGCGGCGAGGCGGAGGGCCTCGGCTACAACATCAACCGCCCGCTGGCGCGCGGCACCGGCGACGAGGCCTACCTGGCAGCGCTGCGCGACGTGTGCCAGAGCATCCGCGCCTTCGCGCCCGGCGCGCTGGTGGTGGCGCTGGGGCTGGACGCGCACGAGCGCGACCCGTACCAGGCGCTGGCCGTCACCACGCCCGGCTTCGCCCTCATCACCGCGGAAATCGCGCGGCTGGGCCTGCCGACGGTGCTGGTGCAGGAAGGCGGGTATCTCTCCGACGATCTCGGGCCCAACCTGTCCAGCGCGCTGCGCGGCTTCGCGAGCGCGGCATGAACGGGCCGGCAAGCGCGGCACTTGCTGCCGCCGATGTGCTTAGCGAAGGCTCGCCCGAAGTCCCTGTGACGTGGGCGATGGCGCTGCTCACGCAGCACTACGGGCTGGCGGGCCGGCTCTCCCCGCTGAGCGGCGAGCGCGACCGGAACTTCCTGCTGGAAACGCCCGCGGCAAGCTACATGCTCAAGGTATCCCACCCGGCCGAGCTGCCGCTGGTGGCGGACTTCCAGACCCAGGCGCTGCTGCACATCGCCGCGGCCGACCCCGCCCTGCCCGTGCAGCGCATCGTGCCAACCCTGGCGGGCCAGCCATCGCTGATCGCCCAGCCACCCGGTGGCGAAGCGCGTGTGGTGCGCCTGTTCAGCTACCTGCCTGGCGTGCCGCTGCCCAAGGCGCAGCGCTCGCAAGCGCAGGCACGGGAGCTGGCGCGCACGCTGGCCCGGCTCGACCTGGCGCTGCGCGACTTCCGCCATCCCGCCGGCGAGCTGGAGCTGCCGTGGGACATCCAGCGCGCCGACCGCGTGCGCGGCCTGCTCGACAGCGTCCCGGACGCGGCGCGCCGCACGCTGGCAAACCGCGCGCTGGATCGCTTTGCCGCCAATGTGCAGCCCCGGCTGGCGCACCTGCGGGCCCAGCCGATCCACAACGACTTCAATATCTATAACGTGCTGGTCGATCCGCAAGACCATGCGCGCATCGCGGGCGTGCTGGATTTTGGCGACATGGTCCATGCGCCCCTGATCGACGACCTGGCCGTTGCCGCCGCCTATCAGGTTGACCCCGCCGGCGACACGATGGCCACGCTGGCGGACTTTGCCGCCACCTATCACACGGTACTGCCGCTGCAAGCCGATGAGGTCGACGTGCTGTTCGACCTGGTGCAGGCCCGGCTGGTGATGGTGGTAGCCATCAGTGGCTGGCGCGCCGCGCGGCATCCGGAAAACGCGCCTTACCTGTTGCGCAACAACGCGGTCTCCTGGGACCGGCTGGCAGCCTGCGACGCGATCCCCACCGAACAAGCACGCTCCGTCCTGCGCCGCGCCTGCGGGATGGCGTGACCACGACACCAAGGAATCCGATGACCACGGCAGCAGCCACCCCTAGCGTTGCAGCACTGACCGAGCGGCGCGCCCGCGTGCTCGGCCCGGCGTACCGCCTGTTCTACGAGGAGCCGCTGCACATCGTGCGCGGCGATGGCGTCTGGCTTTACGACGCCAACGGCGAGCGCTACCTCGATGCATATAACAATGTGGCATCGGTCGGCCATTGCCATCCACAGGTGGTGCAAGCCATCGCCCGCCAGGCGGCGCAGCTCAACACGCACACACGCTACCTGCACGAGGGCATCCTGGATTACGCGGAGCGCCTGCTGGCCACCATGCCGGACGCGCTGGGCCATGCCATGCTCACCTGCACCGGCAGCGAGGCCAACGACCTGGCGATGCGCATCGCGCGCGCCCACACCGGCGCGCAAGGGCTGATCATCACGCGCTTTGCCTACCATGGCGTGACCGCGTCCATTGCCGAAGCATCGCCCTCGCTCGGGCGCTACGTGAAGCTTGGCGACAACGTGCGTACCGTGCCGGCACCGGACAGCTACCGCGTTGCGCCGGCGCAGCTCGGTGTTGTCTTTGCCGACGGTGTGCGCCAAGCCATCGAGGACCTGCGCGCGCATGGCATCCGCCCCGCCGCGCTGCTGGTCGATACCGTGTTCTCCAGCGACGGCATCTTCTGCGATCCGCCCGGCTTCCTGAACGATGCGGTCGCCGCCATCCGCGCGGCCGGCGGCGTGTTCATCGCCGACGAGGTGCAGCCCGGCCTGGGGCGCACGGGCGAGGCGTTCTGGGGATTCCAGCGGCATGGCGTGGTGCCGGACATCGTCACCATGGGCAAGCCAATGGGCAACGGGCATCCGCTGGCCGGGCTGGCCGTGCGCCCCGAAGTGCTGGCGGCGTTTGGGCGCGAGTGCCGTTACTTCAATACCTTCGGCGGCAACCCGGTGTCTGTCGCCGCCGGCATGGCGGTGCTTGACGTCATCGAGCAGACGCATCTCATGACGCAGGTGCGGCGCGTGGGCAAGTACCTGCGCGAGCGGCTGGCAGGCGTGGCGCAGCGGCATCCACTGATCGGCGATATCCGCGGGGCCGGGCTGTTCGTCGCGGTGGAGTTTGTCGAAGACGGCGATGCCGCGCGGCCCGCGACCGCGCGCACGGCGCGCATCGTCAACGGTCTGCGGCGGCGCCACGTGCTGGTTGGTGCCACCGGCGAAGCGGCCAACATCCTGAAGATCCGCCCGCCGATGGTGTTCACCGAAGCGCACGCCGACCTGCTGGCCGACACCCTGGACGCAGTGCTGGCCGAGGTGGAGAACGAGCGAGTGGCCTGAACCTGAACCCGCCCGCCAGCCATCCGGCCGCGGCCAGCAGCCCGGCTAACGCGCCGCGAGCCTGGCGGCTATGCCGGCCACGTGCCGGCCCTGATACTTTGCGATCGCCAGTTCGTTCTCGCTGGGCTGGCGCGAGCCGTCGGCGGCCGTGAGGGTGGAAGCGCCATAGGGTGTGCCCCCCGTGATCTGGCTCATGTCCAGCAGCCGCGCTTCGGCGTAGGGCACGCCGACAATCACCATGCCCTGGTGCAGCAGCGTGGTGTGGAAGCTGGTGATCGTGGTCTCCTGGCCGCCGTGCTGGGTGGCGGTGCTGGTAAAGACACTGCCGACCTTGCCCACCAGCCCGCCGCTCATCCACAGCCCGCCGGTCTGGTCGAGAAAATTGCGCATCTGCGCGCACATATTGCCAAACCGTGTGGGGGTGCCGAACAGGATGGCATCGGCGTCGGCCAGTTTGTCCGGCTCCGCCACCGGCACATGGGCGAAAGCCGCCCGGGCGGCCTTGGCGCCACTCTTTTCCAGCACGGCGTCGGGCACCAGTTCCGGCACCTGGAGCAACGTCACCTCGGCGCCATCGACTTCGCGCGCGCCCGCCGCCACGGCCTCCGCCATTTTGTAGACGTGCCCGTACATGCTGTAGAAGACCACCTGGATCTTGCAGGTCATGACATCCTCCTGAGTGCAATGCCAAATTCGAAATGAAAAATGACGAAATACGAAATCGGGACTTCAGGCCGCAACAGGCCATTCGTTGAGTCTAGGCGAAGCAAGCGCGCCGCGCGGTGACTGCCGCGCTTCCCTTCGCATCTTCGCCGCCTACAATAAAAGACCCTGGCTCATCCGCGCGCGGCACGGGCCCGCCCTGCCGGGGCCAACGTTGGAGTACCGCAATGACAACGGCGTGTGCGCACCTTGCATTGAGCCATCCCGTCACACCCAGCGCAGAAGGCTGCGAGGAATGCCTGCGCAGCGGCGACGAATGGGTGCACCTGCGCTTGTGCCTGTGCTGCGGCCATGTCGGCTGCTGCGACGACTCGCCCAACCAGCACGCCACCCGGCATTTCCTGGCCACGGAGCATCCGGTGATCCAGTCGTTAGAGCCGGGCGAAACCTGGCGCTGGTGCTATATCGACAAGCTGTTCATTCCTTGAGGGGTGCCCGGCGCCCGGCACACGCTCAGGCCAACCCCCATGCGCCAATCCTGCAAGGAGAATGTCATGCTGTCGACACCCGTTGAAAAGACCGACCATGTACTGGGGCCTGCCTCGGCCCACGTCACCGTGGTCGAGTACGGCGACTTCGAATGCCAGTATTGCCGCCTGGCCTACGGCGGCGTGAAGATCCTGCTTGCCCGCTACCACGACCGCGTGCGCTTTGTGTACCGCCATTTCCCGCTGACGGCCTGGCACCCGCTGGCGCTAGCCGCCGCGGAGGCTGCCGAGGCCGCGGCGGCCCAGCACAAGTTCTGGCCGATGCACCAGCAGATCTTCGAGCAACATCATGGCATCAAGCCGGCGATGCTGCGGGAGTACGCCGCTACGCTGGAACTGGACCTGGAGCGTTATGACTACGACATGAAGGCCCACACCTACCTGCAGCGCGTGCGCGAGCACCAGCAAGGCGGCATTGCCAGCCATGTGCGCAGCACGCCGGCATTCTTCGTCAATGGGGCAATACAGGACGTGACCTTCGGCATCGAACACCTGGACCATGCCATTGCCGTGGCGCTGCGTCACTGAGGGGCTGGGGGCCAGGGGCCTAGGCTTGCGGGCCAGCAGGCGTTGCCGCCTCCGCCGCGCTGTACACATGGCGCGTGGCGAGCAGCGACGCAAGGTCGGCGTCGCCGGCAATCACCGCCCGCAGGATCTGCGCGTGCTCGTCCCAGTTCTGCTGCGCGCGCTGCCGGTGCGCGGGCGCAAACACCAGTCCGGTGCGTTCGCGCAAGGAGCGCATCATCTCCTGCAGCACGCTGTTGGCGGCGATATTGCCCAGCACTTCGTGAAAGCGGAAATTGAGCGTGAGCAGGCGCGCATCCTCGCCGCCGCATGCCGCCGCGCTGCCCTGGCGCAAGACCTCCTGCAACTCGGCGACCAGCCGGGGATCGCGCCGTTGCGCGGCCAGCTTGGCGTTCAGGCCTTCGAGCGTGGCGCGCACCTCCACCATCTCCCGGGCCACCTGCTCCGACAGGCACGCCACCGACGCGCCCCGGCGCGGCTCGATGCGAACCAGCCCCTCGGCCGCCAGCGCGCGCAGCGCCTCACGCACCGGCACGCGCGACACGCCCAGTTCGGCCGACAGCGTGTGCTCCACCAGGCGGTCGCCCTGGCGGTACACGCCACCGACAATGCGCTGGCGCAAGGTATCGGTCACCTGCGAAAACAGCGGCGAATGGCGCGAGCCGAGGCTGGCGCCGGGACGGTCCGCCGGGTAGGCGGGTGGAACACTGCCGTGGTCGTCGGACATGTTCGTCTTGTGGGCGCGCGGGCCGGCCTTGGCCAGCCCGCGCGCGCTGGTTCAGCTGCGCTGGAATGTAAAGCTGTCGGCGTAGATATGCGCGCCGCTGGCGCCGAGCCCGAGAAAGGTCTCGCGGGCGTCGCGGATCATGTCGGGCGAGCCGCACAGGTAGATGGCATGCTCGGACAGGTCCGGCAGGTCGGCGGCAACGGCGTGCTGCACGTGGCCGCGCCGGCCGCTCCATGCGCCGTCGGCACGCGAGAGCACCGGCACGTACTGGAAATCGTAGAGCCGCGCGCCCCACGCCTGGATCTGTTCGTGCAGGTACAGGTCCGCCTGGGTGCGCATGCCCCAGTACAGCGAGACCGGCGGGCAATCGGGATCGTCCATCAGCGATTCGAGGATGCTCTTGATCGGCGCCAGCCCGGTGCCCGTGGCCACCATCACCAGCGGGCGATAGTCGTCCTTGCGGAAATAGAAGCCGCCCAGCGGCAGCTCCACGTCGAGCTGATCATCGGAGCGCAGTCCCGCCAGCAAGCGCTCGGTGAAGTAGCCGCCAGGAATACGGCGCACGTGCAGGTCCACCGTGCGGTCCTTGGGAACCGACGCCATCGAGAAACTGCGCGCGATGCCGTCACCGGTAAAGATCTTGAGGTACTGGCCGGGACGGTAGTCAAGCGCCTGCGCCTGCGGCAGCTCCAGCGTCAGGTGCACCACGTCAGCGCTGAGCGGCGCGATCTTGCGGATCACCGCGGTGTGGCGCGCGGGCTCGGCACATGGCTCGCCTGGCCGCGCGGTGCTGATCACCAGGTCGCTGGTGGGCCGCGCCTGGCACGCCAGCGCAAAGCCTTCGGCCTCTTCTTCCGGGGTCAGGCCCATGGGGTACTCGTCATAGGCCACCGCGCCTTCGACCAGCCTGACGCGGCACGTGGCGCAGCCGCCGAAGCGGCAGTCGTGCGCCATCTGCACATTGGCGCGCAGGGCGCCGTCCAGTACCGTTTCGCCGGCGCTGGTTTCGAACGATTGCTGGGATTCGAGGAGATGGATGCGGTAGGACATGGTGGACTCGGAATGCGTGGGGGGATGGGCTTCTAGATCTAAAACCTAAAACCCAAAGCCTAAAGTCAAAGGCCGTTTCACCACCCCTGCGGGGCGGCGACCTACTTTCTTGTCTTGCCAAGAAAGTAGGCAAAGAAGGCGCCCCATACGGCCTGGTACACCTACGCCGCTCGCTTCGCATCGCTGCTCTTGCGCGGTTTTCGGGGCTGTTGCTGGGTCTGGATTTACTTCTTGATATCGGCCTCTGCCAGCACCTTCAGGTCGTCGCCGGCCAGCAGTTCCTGCAGGGCCTGCAGCGCTGCCACGCCTGCGGCGGTGTCCTGCTCGCCGTTGCCGCCGCTCAGGCCGATGCCGCCGATGACTTCGCCGTTGACCACGATCGGGAAGCCGCCTACGAACACGGCGAACTTGCCTTCGAAGCTCCACTGGATGCCGAAGGCTTCATTACCCGGCAGCGCGGGGCCGTTCGGCGCCTGGTTGAACAGGTGGGTCGAGCGCTTGTGGCCGGCGGCGGTGAAAGCCTTGTTCCAGGCGATCTGCGGGCCGGTGATGCGCGCGCCGTCCATGCGCTCCAGCACCAGCGGGTAGCCGCCGTCGTCGACCACGCAGATCGATTCCAGCACGCCGATTTCCTCGGACTTGCGGATGGCTGCCGCCACCATGTGACGGGCTTCCTTCAGTTCCAGCTTGATGGCTTTTCTCATGTCCTGCTCCTGCTCGATACGTGAATGCTGCGTGAATGCCCGTTGGTTTGCGGGCGCGCTGGTTCAGCAGCCGCGGTAGACGGTCTTGATCTGCGTGTAGAACTCCAGCCCTGCCCGGCCCGACTCGCGGAAGGTGGAAGTGCTGGATTGCTTGAGGCCGCCGAACGGCGCGTTGATCAGGTTGCCCGTGGTGGTGCGGTTGATCTTGACCGTGCCCGACTGGATGTCATGCGCGAAATCATGCGCATAGCGTGGGTTGCTGGTCACGATGGCGGCCGACAAGCCGTACTCGGTGTCATTGGCCTTGGCGATGGCGTCGGCGTAGCTGCTGACCTCGATGATGGCGATCACCGGCCCGAAGATTTCCTCGCGAGCAATGCGCATCTGCTGGGTAACGCCGGTGAAGACGGCCGGCGAGACATAGAAGCCCTTGTCGTATGCCTCGCCGCCCAGGCGGTCGCCACCGCACAGGTGCGTGGCTTCGGCCTTGCCCGCTTCCACATAGCCGAGCACCGTTTCGAGCTGCTTGCGGGTGGCGAGCGGGCCCACGTCCATGCCGGGCGTCATGCCGCTGCCGATCTTCAGGGTCTTGACCTTGGCCAGCAATTTCTCCGTGTAGGCGGCCTTGACCGAAGCCATCACCAGCACGCGGCTGGTGCCGGTGCAGGCCTGGCCGCTGAGCGACAAGCCACCCTTGATGGTGAGGTCCACCGCGCGATCCAGGTCGGCGTCTTCCATCACGATCAGCGGGTTCTTGCCGCCGAGCTCCATCTGCGTGCGCGTGCTCAGCGACACCGAGCGATGGATATGCTGGCCAGCCGCCGTGGAGCCGGTAAAGGAGATCGCACGCACCGCTGGGGCTTCGGTAATGGCCGCACCCACGTCGCCGGCACGGCCGGTGATGAAATTGAGCACGCCCTTGGGGATGCCGGCTTCGACAAACGCCTGCGCCAGCCGGTAGCCGCTCAGCGGCGCGTCCGACGAAGGCTTGAACACCACGGTGTTGCCCGCGATCAGCGCCGGGGCAATCTTGCGCGCCGGGATCGACACCGGAAAATTCCACGGCGAGATCACGGTCACCACGCCCAGTGGCTCGCGCTGGCTGTAGACGATCATGTCGGGATCGTCCTGGGGATAGGTCTCGCCGGAGAAAGACTGTCCTTCCACAGCATAGAAGCGGATGGTCTGCGCCGAGCGCAGCACTTCATCCTTGCTCAGGTTGAGTGCCTTGCCTTCTTCGCGGGTCAGTTCCTCGGCGATCTGTTCGGCGTTGGCTTCCAGGTAATCGGCGGCGCCGTTGAGGATCTTGGCGCGTTTCGAGATGGGGGTTTTCTTCCAGGCGTCGAACGCGGCAGCGGCTGCGGCCACGGCGGCCTGCGCGTCATCCGCGGTCGAGGCCTGGAAACGGCCGACGATATCGCCGGTATCGGCCGGGTTGACGTTGTCGAAGGTGCGCCCGCTGGCGCTCTTCGACCATTCGCCGTTGATGTAGTTGTTGAATTCGTCTGTCTTTGCCACTGCCATGATGTCCAAGCCTTTCATCCGGTCAGGCCCCGGGCGGGGCCGTCAATACCAATGCAATGCCGCGATTCCGCCCAGGGGCAGGCTCAGGCAGCCATGTCCAGTTCAGGCAGGGGGATTTCCTGCGCGACATAGTCGTGATAGAGGGCGGTGGTGTAGAGCAGGCGCATCTGGGCACCGATCTCGCAGATCTTGAGGCAGCGCTGCTGCAGCTCCGGGGTGTTGGCGTGTTCCAGCACGATCTGGTAGCCGCGTTCGCCGTGGATTTCATCCGAGACGATGTGCAGGTCGAAGAACTCGACTTCTTCGTCGGTGAAGTTGTACTTGTCGCGCAGGGTGGGGGTCTGCTTGCGGTAGATCGACGGCACCTGGGATTCCAGGCCAACGACCAGTCCGGCGACGGCCACGACGGGGTCTTCGCGCATGGCCACGGCGTAGCACCAGCTTTGCAGGCCACGGGTGGTGGGTGACATGTTGTCGGGGTCGACCACGCGCTCGCGGGTGGTGCCGCAGGCTTCGGCAAAGCGGATCAGGAGGTCGGTGTGGCGGTCGCCGCCGATTTCTTCCTCATACATATTGGCCAGCAGGAAGTCCTTGGCTTCGGTGAAGCGGTCGGGGGTGCGGGCGTAGATGTAGGCGAGGTAGTCGGCGAAGGGGCCGACGTAGTGATAGTGGTTCTCGGCCCAGCGGGCGAGGTGGTCGCGGGAGAGCTTGCCGCTGGCCCAGGCCACGCTGAAGGGGGCTTTGTTGGCGCTCTTGCCCTTGATGGCATTTTCAAGGGCGGCGCGGAAATCATCACGGTTCATCAGTTCGGCCATCGGGGGCTCCTGGGGGAACGAGTTCAAGGTTGTGGGGACTGCGTAGCGTGGTCCGGGTGGCTTTAGCCGTGCCATCCGATACCTTTATGTAGATTGTATACTATCTACTGTTTTTGTGAAGAGAGTATTCGCGCTTCAGGAATAAAAAAGCGAGGCACGGATGGCCTCGCTTCTTGCCGCTCAGTGCGACAGGTTCAGCGCCAGAGGAACATGGCGCAAACGGTGGATACGCACAGCCCGATCAGCACCGGCAACAGCAAGGCGCGCACCGCATCGAGCACCGGCACCCGGGCAAATCCGGCCACCGCAATCAGGGAGGACCATGCGATCAGCGTGCCGCCGCCCGTCCACACCGCGCCCATCTGCCCGATTGCCGCCAGCGTGGCGGAATCGAATCCCACCACCGGGCCCAGCGCGCCGGCCAGCGTGCCGGTCAGCGGCAAGCCGGCAAAACCCGAGCCGTCGATGCCAGTGATCATGCCCACCAGCAGCACGCCGAACGCCACCAGCACATGGTTATCCGGAATCATGTGCTGGTAAGCCTGGATCAGCTCGAACAGCAGGCTGGGGGCTTTGTCGGCGCTGACGCCCAGGATCTGCGCCGCGGTCTCGCCGGCGCCGACAAAGAAAAAGCCGGCGATTGGCAGCACCGAGCCCATGGCCTTGAAGGCGAAGACAAAGCCATCGGTGATGTGCTCGGGGCACACATCGAGCATCTTGCGCGGGCCTTCCGCCGCCAGCGTGGCCAGCATCATCAGCAGCGCCGCAACGCCGCCAACCAGCGCGGCCGCATCGCCGCCCTTCAACTCCGGCAGGCCCGAACCCATCTTCGGCAGCACCATCACGGCCACCACCGCCAGGAAGGCCAGCGGCGTCACCACCGCGAAGCACTTCGACCACTTGACGCGGCGCAGCGCCACCATGGCCAGGCTGCGCTCAATATTGGCATCGGTGACGAGTGGCTCGTCGTGCTCGGTGCCGCGCGCGATCTCGGCCTTGTCGAAGGTGCCTGCGTGCTCGGCCTTTTCCACGGCGCCGCCCGCGCGCGCTTGCCAATGGGTCAGCAAGGCGCCGCTGGCAGGCACGATGTGCTTGCGCATCGACAGATAGGCCAGGGTCAGCGCGATGGCGCCGGTAATGATCGACAGTACCAGCGCGCGATCAGCGACCACCACCGCGCTGACCGCGGCGCCGGCTGCCTTGGCGCTGATCCCCGGCGCCACGCCAATCACATAGTCGGACGACAACGCCATGCCCTGCCCCGCAATCGCGATGGCCATGGCGCCCGCCAGCGGCGGCAGGCCGGCCGCGATCGCTGCCGGCAGCAGGATGGCCGAGACCAGCGGCACCGCCGGCGTGGGCCAGAAGAACAGCGAAATCACGTAGGTAATGCCGGCCAGGATGAAGAACGCGGAATGGCCGTTTTTCATCACCACCCGGAACGGCTCCACCATGCGGATATCCGAGCGCAGCGTCTTCAGCGAGTTGAGCAGCGCCGTCATGAAAGCGATGACCAGGAAGATGTTGAACAACTCCTTGGCCGCCACCAGGCTTGCCGAAAAAATGCCTCCCAGCGCCGAGACCGGGCTACCGGTCAGCGCGAACACCACCAGAAACGTACCCAGAATCGACGGCACGACCACATTGGCTCGCAGGATCATGGTCAGGACGATCACCGCCACGCCCGCCAGGTAGATCCAGTGTGCTGCGCCAATCACCGCTTCGTGTTGCATGTATTCCCCTTGGATCTTTATCTGTAGAGACCATCGTTTTGTCTTGCGGGGCTATGGCTGCCCCATGAACGTATACTATATTCTTGATCTGCATCAAAACAAGCGAAATCTACCGGGACTAGGGAATCCACCCAATCTGGTGCAAACCCTTATTTTTCGCGCTAAAACGGGGATGTCAGGCACCTTTTGCGAGCCAGCGGCGTCCATTCTGCCTATTCAAGATGTCTTCCACTTGAATTTTATGTAGACTGTATACCAAATCATCGCACCATCAAGATGCCATCGCCGATGGCGCAGCGTGCGATCCCTGACTTCAATCCAAGCCGCCATGACACTTTCCACCCTTCTTCCCGCCGGCACCACCGCCTGGCAATTCGGCCTGATGGGTGCGCTGATCCTGTGCGGCGCCTGCCTGCAAGGCGTGGGCGGGATCGGCTTCTCGATGGTGTCGGCGCCGGTGGCCGTGCTGTTTTTCCCGCAACTGGCCCCGGGCCCCTTGCTGGCCATGGGCGGGCTGGTCTCGTTGCTGGGTGCGATACGCGAGTTCCGTGCCATTGCCTGGCGCACGGCGGGCAATGCGCTGGCTGGCCGTGCGGCGGGCACGGTGGTG
This sequence comes from Cupriavidus sp. GW821-FHT02F09, assembly GCF_059421605.1. Classification (NCBI taxonomy): domain Bacteria; kingdom Pseudomonadati; phylum Pseudomonadota; class Betaproteobacteria; order Burkholderiales; family Burkholderiaceae; genus Cupriavidus; species Cupriavidus sp. GW821-FHT02F09. The sequence continues at coordinate 23,667 of NZ_JBWKVH010000046.1, read as the reverse complement.
GCGGTGGCGGCGATGACGCAACTGCCGGCCGAAGTGCTGGCGCTGGTGTTCGCGCTGTCGATCCTGGCTGCAGTGGCGCTGAGCCTGCTGGGCTGGCGGGTGCAGGCATCCGGCCTGAACATGGCGGTGGCGGGTGCCGCCTCCGGCTTCATGGGCACGGTCACCTCGGCGGGCGCGCCGCCCTTTGCCATCGTCATGCAGCACCTGCCGCCGCCGCAATTGCGCGCCACCATCGGCTGCATCCTGTGCGCCGGTGCGGCGTTTTCGCTAGCCATGCTGGCTGCCGCCGGCCGTTTCGGGCTGGTGGACCTGTGGCTCAGCCTGAGCCTGTCGCCCATGCTGCTGATCGGCTTTGCGGTGTCCAATCACCTCAAGAACCGCTTTTCGGCCAAGGCCGTGCGCAAGCTGCTGCTGGCGCTGTGCACGGCCGGCGCCATTGGCGTACTGGTCAAGCTCGCCCTGCCCGCCTGACGCCACACCTCGCCTCACCTTAGACCCTACGCTCCCCTCCATTCCCGCTACGCCAGGAAACAGACCATGCTGCATATCACCGATGAGATGATCGACCGCCACGTCAGCCCCGCTGACGCCCAGCAAGTGATGCTGGACGCTTTCCGCAGCTTCGGCCAAGGCAAGGCCGCCATGCAGGAGCGTATCCGTACCGAGGCCGGCGGCGTCAAGCTGTCCACGCTGGGCGCGGTGATTCCCGAGCAGCAGGTGGCCGGCGCCAAGGTCTACACCACCATCAAGGGACAGTTTTCCTTTGTCATCCTGATCTTCTCCACCGAGGACGGCCGGCCGCTGGCATCGTTCGATGCGGGCGCGATCACCCGGCTGCGCACCGCTGCCTGCTCGGTGCTGGCCGCCCGGCACCTGGCGCGGCCGGGAGCCGAAGTGCTGGCGCTGTTCGGCGCCGGCACGCAAGGCGTGCAGCATGCCCGGCAGCTCGCCGCCGCCCTGCCGCTCAAGCGCATCCTGCTGTCCGACCCGTATGCCGATGCCGCCATGCCCGAGCGCCTGGCGCGGCACTGCGGCATCCCGGTCGACCTTGCCGAGCCGGACCAGGCCGTGGCCCAGGCCGATATCGTGGTCACCGCCTCGCGCTCTACCACGCCGTTGTTCTCTGGCCATTCCCTCAAGCCCGGCGCCTTCGTCGCGGCCATCGGGTCGAGCCTGCCGCACACCCGCGAGCTGGACGACGTGGCGCTCTCCCGCGCGGCCCGGCTGGTAGTGGAGTGGCGCCCCCAATCCATGCGCGAGGCCGGGGACATCGTGCTGGCGGATCCCGCCGTGCTGCCGGCCGACAAGGTCGTCGAGCTAGCCGATGTGGTGACCGGCAGCGTGAAGCCGCGCGGCAATGACACGGACATCCTGATCTACAAGTCCGTGGGCGTGGGACTGGAAGACGTGGCGCTGGCGGGCTTCGCCTACCGGCAGATCGAGGCCGCGGGTGAAGCCAGAGCCGCTTGATTCACGTTACGTGGGCCTGCCGGCATGCGGCCTGCATATTGTCACCATCGACCACTACCCCTTTCTTCTAATTGTAGATAGTATACAATTATCAAAACGATGACCGGTCAAGCAGATCGCTTCCGGACGATGCTACGCAGTCCCCCACAACCCTGAACTCGTTCCCCCAGGAGCCCCCGATGGCCGAACTGATGAACCGTGATGATTTCCGTGCCGCCCTTGAAAATGCCATCAAGGGCAAGAGCGCCAACAAAGCCCCCTTCAGCGTGGCCTGGGCCAGCGGCAAGCTCTCCCGCGACCACCTCGCCCGCTGGGCCGAGAACCACTATCACTACGTCGGCCCCTTCGCCGACTACCTCGCCTACATCTACGCCCGCACCCCCGACCGCTTCACCGAAGCCAAGGACTTCCTGCTGGCCAATATGTATGAGGAAGAAATCGGCGGCGACCGCCACACCGACCTCCTGATCCGCTTTGCCGAAGCCTGCGGCACCACCCGCGAGCGCGTGGTCGACCCCGACAACATGTCGCCCACCACCCGTGGCCTGCAAAGCTGGTGCTACGCCGTGGCCATGCGCGAAGACCCCGTCGTGGCCGTCGCCGGACTGGTCGTTGGCCTGGAATCCCAGGTGCCGTCGATCTACCGCAAGCAGACCCCCACCCTGCGCGACAAGTACAACTTCACCGACGAAGAAGTCGAGTTCTTCGACCTGCACATCGTCTCGGATGAAATCCACGGCGAACGCGGCTACCAGATCGTGCTGGAACACGCCAACACCCCGGAGTTGCAGCAGCGCTGCCTCAAGATCTGCGAGATCGGTGCCCAGATGCGCCTGCTCTACACCACCGCCCTCTATCACGACTATGTCGCGCAGGAAATCCCCCTGCCTGAACTGGATATGGCTGCCTGAAGCAGCCGCCAGATCGTGCGATGACGCGCGGCCGGTGCGCATCCGCCCGGCCGCCCCTGACAGACCAGACCGCTTGCGGAAACGTTGTATGCCTAAAGTTGTATTTCACAAGAACGGCCAGACCTTCGAGGATGAGGTCAAGCCCAGCACCAACCTGGTGGTGCGCGCCGGGATCAAGCAGTTTCCGTATCCGAACCTGCGCTACGAGTGCGGCATGGGCAAGTGCTCCAAATGCGCGTGCCGCGTGATCGCCGGCGCCGAGCACCTGCCGCCGCCGAACTGGAAGGAAAAGAAGCAGCTCGGAGAACGGCTGGAGCAAGGCTATCGCCTGACCTGCCAGATCTGGCTGGAGCATGACATCGAGCTGATCCAGGACGAACTGCCAGTGCAAAGCGCAGCCACCGCCAGCGGCGGGGCCAATGTCCTGCAAGCCAGCGTCCCGGGCAACGCGCAGTAATCCATCAGCACCCACCAGGCAGCGCAGTCATGTACGTAATACTCAGCAGCAAGCCGGGGCAGTTTCGCACCGAACTGGTAGAGGGCCTGGTGGCCGTCGAGGCTTACGACTATCTCTTCTACGGCCGCAGGACGGCGCACTTCGTCATCGCCGAAATGGCGCACCCGGTAAAGGTGAAGGTTGTGGAGGAGTTCGGCGAAGACGTCGATGCCGCGAGCCGCCCGGCCCCCACCATCAACTACGTGCCCTCCAAGTTTCTCGAGCAGTTCGACACGCTGCAGGGCGCACGCGACGAGCTCACGCGCCTGGCCACCTTCGGCAGCATGGACATCACGCTGGTCAAGCGTGATGTCCATGCGCGTGACTGGCGAGCGACCGACTGAATCCACCGAGTATGACCGGCACAGCGCCGGGCAGCCCCCTCATGCCATCGGACCGTTTCCATGATTGAAATCACCTTTGTCAGCAACGACGGCAAGGTCGTCAGCGCCCCCGAGAACAGCAACCTGCTGCGCGTTTCCCTGCGCGAGAAAGGCGGCATCCCCTTCAAGTGCGGCGGCGGCCTGTGCGGCACCTGCAAGTGCAAGATCGAGCGCGGGCTCGAGTTCACCGACGCCATCAAGCCAAAAGAGCGCAAGCACCTGTCGGAGGCGCAATTTGGCGAGGGCTACCGCATGGCCTGCCAGACCTTCGTCACCGGCGACATCGCCGTGTCCTGGGAAGCCCAGGCGAGCCCGGCCAAGGCTGCCGTTCCGGTCACCGGGACGGTGGCCGGAGCTGCGGCCGAATAGGTCCGCGGCGCCAGGCCTGCTACGGCGCTGCTTCGGCGCGGACCGGCAGGCCTGGCGGCATCGACGGCGTGCGCGGTGGCCTTGAGGCGCTGCGTTGCCGCTCACGCACGCCATTTTGTCAAATCCGATTGATCTGATCCTCCTGGAGCGCCACGCATGACAACCACAGCTTGCGCCAGCCGTGCCAACACCACCGAGGGCGTGCGCGCGCCGCACTGCATGGTCGCCACCGGCCACCCGCTCGCTGCCGAGGCCGCGCTGCAGGTGCTGCGTGAAGGTGGCAGCGCCATTGACGCGGCGCTCGCGGCCGATGCCATCCTGGGCGTGGTGGAGCCGATGGCAACGGGCATCGGCGGCGACATGCTGGCGATGATCGTCGAGCCCGACGGCCACGCGGTCAGCTACAACGGCACCGGGCGCGCGCCGGCCGCGTTCCCCATGCATGCGCTGGCGGCCCTGCCCGGCCAGCGCATTCCCGAGCGCCACGCCCTATCGCTGACCACGCCCGGCGCGGTGCGTGGCTGGGAGGACCTGCACCGCCGCTACGGCCGGCTGGAATGGAAACGGCTGTTCGCGCCCGCCATTGCGCTAGCGCGCGACGGCTTTGCGCTCGCGCCGGTAGCCGCGCGGGAATGGGCGCTGTTCGACCGCGTGCTGCACCATGACCCGGTCTGCGCCGCGCTCTATCGCGCCGGCCGCCCACCTGCGTCCGGCGAGACCTTCAGCAATCCGGAGCTGGCCGCCACACTGGCCGCCATCGCCGCCGAGGGTGCCGATGCGTACTACCTCGGCCAGCCCGCCCAGGCCGCCGAAATGGCGAGCCGCATCGCCGGCGGCGCGCTGGCTGCCGCCGACTTCGCCGCCCACCGGGGCGATTTCTGCACGCCCGTATCCACGGATTTCCGCGGACTGACGGTGCTGGAATGCCCGCCCAATACGCACGGCGTGGCCATCCTGCACGCGCTGGACGAACTCGGCGAACTCGATCCTGCCATGCTGGCCGAGGACGATCCCGCAGCCGTGCTGCGCACGGTGCGGGCCATGGGCCGCGCCATGCAGTACGCCAAGGAAACCGTGGCAGACCCGGCCGGCAACACCGTATGCACCGTGGTGGTGGACCGCGACGGCCTGGCGGTCACGCTGATGACCAGCATCTTCAAGCGCTTCGGCTCGGGCATCGCCGTGCCCGGCTGCGGCTTCGTGCTGCAGAACCGCGGCTTCGGCTTTGCCGGGCCGGGCCATATCAACAGCCCTGCTCCGGCCAAGCGCCCGTATCACACAGTAGTGCCCGGCGCGGCCCTGCGCGGCGGGCGCTTCCACGCGGGCTTCGGCGTGGTGGGCGGGCTGATGCAGCCGCAAGGCCAGTTGCAGTTGCTGGTAAGGCTGGCGGCCTGGCAGCAACCCCTGCAAGCCGCGCTGGATGCCCCTCGCTGGCGGCTGGAATCCGACACCGCCCTGGCCATCGAAGCCGGCATGCCGCCGGCCATCGTGCAAGCCCTGCGCGATGCAGGCTACAGCGATCCCGCCGGCCTTGGCGAACTGGGCGGGCGCAGCGACTTCGGCGGCGCCCAGATCGTCATGCGCAGTGCATGCGGCGACCTGCTCGGCGCATCGGACAAACGCAAGGATGGCATTGCGCTGGGGGAGTAAGCCCTGCCGGCGTTGCCCAAGCCCTACAGCGGAAACCTCTGCATGTAATACGCCTGCCACTCATGCAGGTGCTCCTGCATGGCGCGGCTGGCGGCGTCGCCATCGCGCGCGGCCAGTGCGTCGAGGATCTTGCGGTGCTCGGCCAGCGCCTGTGGAATCAGCTCGGCACGCATGCGCAGCTGGTTGAGGCCGTGGTGCAGCAGGCGGTAGCGCAGGATGTCCTCGCGCAGGCGCTTGCTGCCGCAAGCGTCTGCGATAGCCAGGTGGAAGTTGTCGTCGAAATCGGCCCAGCGCACCAGTGCCTCGGCATCGTCCACGCTGGTGGCGGCGCCGGCATCCATGGCGTCGGCCGCGTCGGACAGCGCCTTGAGCGTGACGCGGTCCAGCTGCGCGGCGGCGATGCGAGCCGCCTCGCTCTCCAGCAGCTTGCGCATATCGAACACCTCGCGGATATCTTCGCGCGAGAAGCGCGCCACCACCGGGCGCCGGTTCGCCTCCTGGGTGATGAGCCCATCCTTGACCAGTTCGCGAATCGCCGTGTGTACCGGCGTGCGGCTGACGCCGAGCTCCTGCGCGAGCCGGATTTCGTTGACCACCTCCCCCGGCTTTAGCTGCCCGCTGATGATGGCCGACAACATGGCCTGGTAGACCCGTTGCGAAAGCGGCTGGTCGTCCTGGTCCGGCGGGAGCGCGGGCAATTCCTGTGACATCTCTGCGATCGACATTTCTGGTGGGAAGAAGGCCCGGCATCGCTGCCCTTTGCGGGCGGTTGGACCGGACTGGCGAAAGCATTATGCAGCAAAGGCCAATGGCTGCGCATTTTTCGCCAATTGAATGCCAAACCAAATAATTGCATGCATTTTTTTGATTTAGCGTGTAATATCGACTGAATGCTGAGGCTTGCCGCACGGAAACAGCACGACAGAGTGCTCAAAAAACCATATTTCACCGGGATACGGCAAACCAGCAAGTGAGACAGGCAGGGGCGCAGGAGACACCATCCCCATGCCTTCCCCCTTGATTCATCAAGCTCAGACCCATGCCAACAGCCGTGCCCCCACCAAGGTTCGCCGCCGTGCGCATCGTTGCCGACGATCTTTCCGGCGCGTGCGACAGCGTGGCGGCGTTCGCCGGCAATGGCAGCGGCGAAGTGCGGATGCGCGCGCAAGGTGCGGCGGCCGGTGCGGCTTGCGCGGCATGGGACGGGCGGATCCAGGCGCTCGATGCCCACTCGCGGGCACGCCCCGCCGCCGAGGCCGCGCAGGTGTTCGCCCAGGCCTTTGCCGATGGCTTCGGCCCGCTCAGGCCGGATAGCGCAGCGGCCATGGACTGCCTGCATTTCCACAAGCTCGATTCCACGCTGCGCGGCCATATCGGCGCCGAGCTGGTAGCGGCGCGCAACGCCGTTGGGGCCGCTGGCCCGATCTGGGTCTGTCCGGCGTTTCCGGCGCAGGGCCGCACGCTGCGCGAAGGCCGGGCCTACCTGGATGGCAGGCCGCTGTCGGGCACCAGGCTGTGGTCCACGCTGGGCCTTGCCAGCGATCACCTGCCGACGCTGCTCCGCACGGCCGGCCTGCGGGTCAGCGTGCTGACGCTGCCGGCTTTGCGGGCACTAGGCAACGCCGGTGCCGCACCGCTTGGCCTGGATCACGCATGCGACGCACTCGTGTGCGATGCGCAAACCGACGACGATCTCGCGTTGCTGGCCACGCTGATCGCGTCCCGGCCCGGGCCCGTGCTGGCCGCTGGCTCCGCCGGGCTCGCGCGGCAACTGGCCGCGCATGTGGCGATGCCGCCCGCGGAAACAAACCCCGACAGCACACGCGTGGCCGGCGCGACGGCGCCGGCAACCACTGGCCGGCTCGCTGTCATCGGCAGCATGTCGGCGCTTGCCGCCGAACAGGTCCAGGCGCTGTGCGCCACCTGCCTGCCGGTGCCCTGCTCGCCGCGCCTGCTGGTTGACGGCGCGGCATCCACCGCCTGGCTCGCGCAGCGCCAGCAAGCCGCTAACGCGCTGGCGCTGGGCCGCGATGTGGTGATCCACGTCGAAGGCCCGGCCGACCCGGCATTGGACGGCAGCACCTTGTGCGCCGCGCTGGCCCGCTTTGCCGCCCCGCTGGCGCAGGTGGCGACGGGGCTGGTGCTGTCTGGCGGGGAAAGCGCGCGCGCCGTGCTGGAGATGCTGGGCGTGAGCCAGCTCACCAACGTGCGCGCACTGGTGCCCGGCGTGACCAGCGCCCGCGCGCAGCTGCGCGACGCAACGGGCACGGCAGGCGCGGCAGGCCTCGATCACGACAACAACACGGTGCCGGTCTGCATCAAGGCCGGCGCCTTTGGCCAGCGCGACACGCTGCTGGCCTGCATGGCGCACCTGCGCCAGACCACCGCGCCGGCGTCTCCTGCCGATGCCATGCGCGCCAGCCCCACGCATCCGGAGCAGGCCGGCCCTGCCAACACCCGCCTCAGCGAGCCCTCCATGTATCGACCGAGAATTGCCATCACCATGGGTGACGCCGCCGGCGTTGGCCCCGAGATCATCGTCAAGTGCCTGGCCGACGGCACGCTCTATGCGCAATGCCGGCCTTTCGTGGTGGGCGACGCCGCGCGCCTGGAAGACGCCTGCCGCCGCACCGGCACCGAGCTGCGCATCGCGCGGGTGACGGACCCCGACGAAGCCACGTTCGAGCCCGGCACCCTCGCCTGCATCGACCTGGCGCTGATCCCCGCCGACACGCCTTACGGCAAGGTCTCGGCCATCTGCGGCGATGCCGCCTACCGCTATATCGCGCGCGCCGTCGAGTTCGTGCAGGCCGGCATGGTCGATGCGATCTGCACCGCGCCGCTCAACAAGGAGGCCCTGCACCTGGGCGGCCACCGCTACCCCGGCCACACGGAGATGCTGGCCGCGCTCACGGGCACCGAAGAGGTCTCGATGATGCTGCTGGCGCCGAACCTGCGGGTGATCCATGTCACCACGCACATCGGCATCCTGGATGCGGTGGAGAAGATCAACGCTGGCCTGGTCGAGCGCACCATCGCGCGCGGCGTGCAGGCCTTGCAAAAGAGCGGCATCGCCCAGCCGCGCGTGGCGGTGTGCGGCATCAACCCGCACGCCGGCGAGAACGGCTTGTTCGGGCGCGGCGAGGAAGCCGGGAAAATCGCCCCTGCCGTGGCAGCCTGCCGTGCACGCGGCTGGCTGGTGGATGGCCCGCTGCCGGCCGACACGCTCTTCTACCGCGCCACCCGCGGCGACTTCGACCTGGTCGTGGCGATGTATCACGACCAGGGCCACGGGCCGGTCAAGGTGCTGGGGCTGGAAGCCGGCGTCAACGTCACTATCGGCCTGCCGGCGGTGCGCACCTCGGTGGACCACGGCACCGCGTTCGACATTGCCGGCAAGGGCGTGGCCGATCCGCGCAGCATGACCGAAGCCATGCTGCAGGCGATCGCGATGGCGCCAAAGCCGCAGCAAACAGCCTGAAAAAAACCAAAAGAACAAAGGAGACAACCATGCTGCGCAAATGGATCACCCTGCTGGCGGCCGCATCGCTCACCGCGCTGGCGCTGCCGGCCAGCGCCGATGGCCCCGCGCCCTGGCCGCAGCGCCCGGTGCGCGTGGTGGTGCCCTATGCGCCGGGCGGTGCCTCCGACGTGCTGGCCCGCCTGCTCGGCAGCAAGCTGCAGGAGACCTGGAAACAGCCCGTGGTGGTGGAGAACCGCACCGGCGCCGGCGGCAATATCGGCACGGACAACGTCGCCAAAAGCGCGCCCGATGGCTACACCCTGCTGCTGGGCGACCTGTCCAACTTCGTGATCGCGCCGGTGGCCTGCAAGAACCTGCCGTACGACGTGATCAAGGATTTCAGCGCGGTGGTCACGCTGACCTACTCGCCCTACATGCTGCTGGTCTCGCCGCAGACCAAGGCGAGCTCGCTCAAGGAGCTCGTGGACTACGCCCGCGCGCATCCGGGCAAGCTCAACTGGGCCACCACCGGCATCGGCAGCGGCCCGCACCTGGCCGGCCTGCAGTTCGCCCGCAAGCTCGGCATCGACTGGCTCTACCTGCCCAACAAGGGCGGCGCGCAGGCCAATCTGGACGTGATGGGCGGGCAGGCCGACCTGATGTTCAACAGCATGGTGGCCAGCGCGTCCTACGTGCGCGGCGGCAAGCTGCGCGTGCTGGCCTTCACCAGCCGCGAGCGTAATCCCGAATGGCCTAACGTGCCGACCGTGGCGGAGGCCGTGCCGGGCTTTACCGCCGGCGGCTGGCAGGGCATGCTCGCGCCCGCTGGCACCCCGCCGGAGGTGATCCGCAAGATCAACGCCGATGTGGTGCGCATCCTGCAGCAGCCCGAGATCCGCCAGCGCCTGGCGCAGCTCGGCGCGGAGCCGGTCGGCAATACGCCCGAAGCCACGCAGGCGTTTGTCCGCGAAGAGAAAACACGCTGGGCCGACCTGATCCGCGAGAGCGGCCTGAAGCTGGACATGTAGGCGCGCACGCCAGCACGCCAGCACGCCAGTACATGGCCGCACCTTCAACAACCGACCCCCCGGAGACTTTCCATGCAACTTCCCGTCAACGCCTTCAAGCAAGCCATTCTCGCCGACCAGCCGCAGATTGGCCTGTGGTGCTCGCTGTCTTCCTACCAGGTGGTGGAACTGGTGGCGCGCTCGCAATTCGACTGGCTGCTGCTCGACATGGAGCATGCTCCCAATGACATCTCCACCCTGCACACGCAATTGATGGCCACCGAAGGGACCAAGAGCCATCCCGTGGTGCGCCCGCCCTGGAACGACATGCTGTGGATCAAGCGCTGCCTGGATATCGGCGCGCAATCGCTGCTGCTGCCCTATGTGCAAAACGCCGAGGAAGCCGCCAATGCCGTGGCGTGGAGCCGCTTTCCCAAGGGCGGCATGCGCGGTGTGGCCAGCGGCACGCGCGCCGGCGGCTTTGGCCGCATCAAGGATTTCCTGCATAACGTGCAGGAGCAGACCTGCGTGCTGGTGCAGCTCGAATCGATGGAAGCCATCCGCAACGTCGACGCGATCTGCGCGCTGGACGGCGTGGACGGCGTGTTCATCGGCCCGAGCGATCTCTCCGCCGACATGAACCACCTCGGCGACATCCAGCACCCCGAGGTGCAGGAAACCATCGCCGCCGCGATCCGCCGCATCCGCGCCAACGGCAAGGCCGCTGGCATTCTCACCACCGAAGCGCAGGGCCAGCAGTACATCGACATGGGCGCGCGCTTTGTCGCGGTGGGGACCGACATGACCCTGCTGCGCCTGGCCACCGACGCGCTGGCGGCGCGCTTCAAGCAGGCGCAATAAGCCGGATAAGCCAGAACCGGCCACAACAGGCCCGCACCGCATTTATTTCTCTCCTGGAAGATTCGAGATGTCTGACTTCAAGATGCAATACCGGCGCCTGGGCGCCAGCAACCTGCAGGTGTCCGCCCTGTGCCTGGGCACCATGATGTTTGGCGACCAGACCGACGAGGCCGAGGCCGGCCGCATCGTCGACAGCGCCCGCGCGCATGGCGTCAATTTCATCGATACCGCCGACATGTACAGCCTGGGCGGGTCGGAAACGATGGTGGGCAAGCTGCTGGCGGGCGATCGCCAGGACTGGGTCCTGGCCAGCAAGCTGGGCAACCCGATGCAGGCCGCCCCCAACCACTCGCACTACTCGCGCGTCTGGATCATGCGCGCCGTGGAAGACAGCCTGCGCCGCCTGGCCACGGACTATCTCGACATCCTCTACCTGCACCGCGACTACGCCGGCGAGAACCTCGAAGAAGCCGTGCGCGCCATGGGCGACCTGATCCGCGCCGGCAAGATCCGCTACTGGGCCGTGTCGAACTTCCGCGGCTGGCGCATCGCTGAGATCGCGCGCCTGTGCGACATGCTCAACGTGCCCCGCCCTGCGGTCTGCCAGCCTTACTACAACCTGCTCAACCGCATGCCCGAAGTGGAGATCCTGCCGGCCTGCGAGCATTTCGGGCTGGGCGTGGTGTCCTACAGCCCGATCGCGCGTGGCGTGCTGACGGGCAAGTACCTGCCCGGCCAGCAACCGCCGCGGGACTCGCGCGCCGGCCGGGCGGACCGCCGCATGATGGAGACCGAGTTCCGCGAGGAGTCGCTGGTGATTGCGCAGACGCTGAAGCAGCATGCGCAGGCGCGCGACCTCAAGCTGGGCCAGTTCGCCACCGCCTGGGTGCTCGCCAACCCCATCATCAGCTCGGTGATCGCCGGGCCGCGCACGCTGGCCCAGTTCGAGGACTACTTCGGCGCCGTGGGCGTGGCGATCTCACCGCAAGAGGAAGCCATGGTCGACGCCCTGGTGCGCCCCGGCCATGCGTCCACGCCGGGCTACAGCGACCCCAGCTATCCGCTCACGGGGCGGCCGGTGGCGGTATCGGAAGGCTGATCCCCTTGGGCACTGGCTAAAGCAAAAAGTGCAAAAAGCGCAAAAAGCGTAAAAAGACAGACCTGACCCACCCTGGCAACGGGGGAGGAGACAAGATGACTGCAAGACGATTTCCCGCATTGGCGGCAGCGGCGCTGGCCACGGCCGTCACCGCCCTCGCTTTGGTGCCGGCCGCCGCCCGCGCCGATGACTACCCCAACCGCCCGATCAAGCTGATCGTGCCCTTCCCGCCCGGCGGCGGCAACGACAATGTGGCGCGCCCGATCGCCCAGAAACTGTCCGACGCGCTCGGCCAGCAGGTGATCATCGACAACCGCCCCGGCGCCGGCACCATGATCGGCGCGGAAGCCGCGGCCCATGCCGCGCCGGACGGCTACACGCTGTTCCTCGGCTCGATTGCATCGCACGCCATCAGCCCCAACCTGTATGCGCGGGTGCCCTACGATCCGATCAAGGATTTCGAGCCGGTATCGCTGCTGGCGTCGGCGCCGACGCTGCTGGTGGTCAACACGCATACGCCCTACAAGACCTTGAAGGATGTGCTGGTGGCCGCCAAGGCCAGCCCCGGCAAGCTGACTTACGGCTCCGCCGGCAGCGGCACGCCGCCGCACCTGTCCGGCGAGATCTTTCGCGGCCAGGCCGGGATCGACCTGCTGCATGTGCCCTACAAGGGAGGATCGGGGCTGCTGCCTGATGTGATCGCGGGCCGGGTCGACATGATCTTCGATACCGCGGCATCCGCCATGCCCCACGTGCGCAGCGGCAACCTGCGCGCCATCGCCATTGCCCGCGCCACGCGCCAGCCGGACCTGCCGGATGTGCCCACCTTCGCCGAACAAGGGTTTCCCAAGTTCCAGACCTCAGGCTGGTACGGCATCCTGGCGCCCGCGAAGACGCCCAAGCCGGTGATCGACAAGCTCTACGCCGCGTTGCAGAAAGCCATGGTGCAGCCGGAGGTGACAAGCCGGCTGAAGACGCTCGGGGTGGATCCCATCGTCAGTACCCCGCAGGAGTTCGGCACCTTTATCCGCGCGGAGCTGGACAAGTACAAGCAGGTGATCCGCCAGGCGGATATCAAGGAATGACGGCGTAATCGCACACAAGCACGATCACAAGCCAGCGAAGGCTGCCTAAGCGGCAGCCTTTTGCACTTCCTTACTTTCTTCCCTTCTCTCTTCCCTGCTCTCCTCCTTGCGCGCTTCCTTGCGCCCCTCCTTGCGCCGCCCATACCAGCCACCAATCACCAGCAACAGCGCCACGGCCACGATATCGCCACCCAGCGCGATCGGCCGCGACGGCCGGCCGCCGGCAATGCCATAGGTAAAGCCCTCGATCACCACCGACACCACCGCGCCAAAGACAAAGCAGAACAAGCTGTGGCGGCCAATCTGCACCACCGGCCCCATCACCGACGCCAGCCGCGCTACCCAGCCCGCGCGGACAGCCAGATAGCACAGCCAGGCCAGCCCGAGGAAACTCACGATGCGCAGCGCCGCCAGGCTCTTCTTGGGCAGCGGGAAAACCATGGCCGGCAGCCACGTGGGCAACCATGGCTCGTACACATGCGGACGCATCCACAGGTAAGCCAGCAGCACGCCGGCCAGCGTCACCGCCACGGCGAGCACCGTCACCACCCAGCGCACCAGCGCCTGGCGCGGCAGGATCACATCGGGGCGCAGGCGCGCCATCAGGCCCAGCCCAAACAGCAGTTGCCACGCGAAGGGGTTGAAGCTCCAGCCGTTGCCATCGCTGCTAGGCAGCAGCGGCGTGAGCATCGGCGCCATCAGCCACAGCAACCCGCTGGCGCCGACAAACGTCAGTGGCACCGCGCGCGCCATGCGGATCGCCAGCGGCGCAAACAGGATGAAGACTGCGTACATCGGCAGCACGTCCGACACAAAAGGCTGCCGCGCCACGCTGAACACCTCAATCAGCGTGCTGAACGGATGCGCCATGAAGATCGGCGCCTCCGTGGACCGGATCGCGGGCGCCGGCACCTTGGCCAGCGCCAGCAACAGGCCGAACACCAGCATCAGCACGCCGGTCAGTACGAACGCCTTGTAGATCTCCCAGCTACGGCGGATCAGGCGGTTCTGCGCGGCGGAGGCACCGTGCCGCGCCTCCATGGCGACGTAGGCCGCCCCTGCCGAATAGCCGGCCAGGAAGACAAAGATCTCCGCCGCATCGAAGAACGCGAAATTGCGGATGGTGTAATCGGCCAGCACGCTGCCGTTCACATGGTCAACCACGATGAAAATCAGCGCGATGCCGCGAATCAGGTCAACCTCAGTTCTACGCTGGGTTTCGTTCATGGACAAAAGCAACTCCTGCAATACCTGGCAATCCGGGCGCCCCGACAAAGCGTCCGGATGTCTCCGAGGCCACTTATCAGTGGCCTCTGTTTATTCAATGTGAGCAAAACCGCACCCAGGGGAGGCGATCTGGCGCCCGGCAGGCTGCCGGCGCACCTTGGCTTTGTCCCGGATTTCCTGAAAAAGTGCGATGGGGCACGCTCGCAGCCCAAAGACGGCAAAACGCCCGGCAGCGCGACGCCCGGGCGTGATGATACGGTATATTGGGGATTACCCTAGGAAGAGGTCGCCAGGGATTGGAAAGGAAAAAGCAAGCGGGCCTTGTTGCGGCCCCGGTCAGCGAATTCCTGGCTCCCGTTCGATGATGGGCGCCAGCGCGCCAGCACCCTGCCGCGGCGCTCGCGCGCGGCAGGATGGCATTGCCAATGCCTATTGCGCCGTGGCACCCGAAGACACAGCGGCGCTTGTGGCCGTTGTCATCTGCTCCATAAACAACGCCGCGCGCAGTTTCGAGGTTGCAGCCCGCGTGCTCGCGTCCACCGACTTCATCAGGTTGCTATATTCCGGCGCGTCATCCCATTCGCCGGTCACGGGCGTGTTGACTGTCACCGGCTCGTACCATTGCAGCCGATTGGTATGCAGATCGATCAACTGCCCCACCAGCGATACATAGCCCTCCGGCGCTCCCAGCGGCATGAAACCATAGTAGCTGCGCGAAGTGCCCAGCCAGCGCGACGCCACCAGCAGCAACCGATCCGCGCCATACTGCTTAGCCAAAGGCCGGTAGTCCATCTCCGCAATACCGTCACCGGAACCTTCCGTGAACTTCTTCAACTGCTCCGTATCCACGGGAGCCGCCACCAGCACGACCTTGACCTGGCGGGACTCCAGCCCCTTCGCCAGTTCCTGCGGCAGCCCCTTTACCAGCGAGAAGTCTTGCCGCTGCAAACGCTCCACGATTGCCTGTGCATTGGCCTTGTTGATGGCGTAGTCAAGGATCCCCTGCGCCCCGATCATGTTCTGGTTAGGTTCTGGCAGCTTTTGCACTGCCACCGCGACCGTGCTCGTCCGATCATCAAAGAGCTTCGCGGAAGCAGGAATTGGCTTCTGCACGACCGCACAACCAGCCAACGAACACAACGCCAGGAACAGCCCGGCAAGACGGATACGACCCATGATTCTCCTGTTTTATCTAAGCCACAACTTACGGGGGCGATAAGCACGCCGCTGCCCCGCTTGGATAACGGCGGGAAACCAACTGCCCAATACCCCACCGAAGTCTGGCTTGACGGCTACCGCGCTCACTCGATGGCCCTTGCGGCTAGCTTGGGGAGCGCTGCGCTGGTTTTCCCCGGCATTCGCAAAACAGAAATTAATTCAATTACCAATAAATAATAATTTAATTATATTAAATTATTATTTTTGAAAATTCATTTAATAAATAGACACCCAGACCTACAACGCCAAATGTCTCGGTCGTTTACGAATGACTGTCGTTGCTTAGTTTTCCCCTACGGCCGCCCTCACCCAATCACCTCCCCCGCCAACTCCGTCTCCAGCCAGGCCCGGAACCGCTCCACCCCGGGCCGCACCACGCTGGACGTCACGATCTGATAGGTCGGCCCGTCAGCCACATGCTTTGGCAGCACCACCTGCAACTGCCCGCTCTTGAGCATCGGCAACACCATCGGCGTACGCCCTATCGCAATGCCCGCCTGTTGCGCGGCGGCATTCAGCACGTGCGCGTACTGCGAGAAGTACAGGCATGCCTGCTTGGACGAGCGCATCAGCCCGAGGCGCTGATACCACTGCGTCCATGACATCCAGTCAAAGCGGGCGCCGGGGTCATGGAACACCAGCAGCGGCGTATCGAGTATCTGCCGGGCGTCGGCAATGCGCGCGGCCACGGCAGGCGCGGCGACCAGCATCAGGCGCTCCTGCAGCAGCGGGCGCGGACCGTCGGGGTCCAGGGGCTGTGTGTTGAGACGGATGGCGAGGTCGATGCCCTCGCGCTCCAGGTTGAGCATGGGCTCGGAAGCATCGATGCGCACGTCGATGCCGGGCTCGGCGGCCTGGAAGCGGGCGAGCTTGGGCACCAGCCAGAGCGACGCGAAGGACGGCGTGGTGGTGACGGCGATGGATATGCGGTCAACGGCGAGCAGGCGGTCGATGGCCGCGCCGAGCTGGCCGATGGACAGGCGCGCCGCCTCGTAAAGCTGGCGGCCTTCCGGGGTCAGGCTCAGGCCTTTGCCGCCGCGCAGGAAGAGCGCGGTGCCGAGCACGTCTTCGAGGCTCTTGACCTGTTTGCTGACGGCGGACTGGGTGATGAAGAGTTCTTCGGCGGCGGCGGTGAAGCTGAGGTGGCGTGCGGCGGATTCGAAGCCGCGCAGGGCTTCAAGCGACATGGCGCGCAGCGCATTAGTGGAGGCTCGGCTCAGGATTGACATGACAGCCAGGCATACCCTTCATGAAAAGGCTTCCGGGCAGCGTTGGCTGTTCCCCGCAAGAATGCAAGCACCGTTGCAGAAATTGGCGGGCTAGCCAGGAGGCGATCGTGAGCACAAGACAAGGCAATTGGATCCTCGGCCCGGATGCGCTGCGGATCCCGCTCGGGTTGGGATCTTACCTGATCTGCGTGGAGGGCATCGTGTGGCTCACGCAGCAGTCGGCCATGCTGGAGGCGGCTTGCCGCGACACGGTACTGGTGAGCGGCGAGCGCTTTTGCGCCAGGCAGAAGGCCATTGTCTTTGTCTCCGGCTTTCGCGGCCACCCGGCGCGCATCGCCGTTCGGACAATCGACTAACCGCACCGGCAAGCCTTGCAAACAATCAGGACAACAAAACAACAAGACAACCAGGACCTACCGAAGATGAACAGCCTATCCGACATGACCAACGCAAACGACTTGGTGTGCTATGAACGATCCGGCCAGCATGCACTGCTGGTGCTGAACCGCCCCGACAAGCTCAATGCCCTGAGCTACGCGCTGATCGACGCGCTGATGGTCCGGCTCGATGCGATTGAGGCAGATCCCGCGGTGCGCTGCGTGATCCTGACCGGCCGCGGCTCGCGGGCCTTCAGCGCGGGGGCCGACATTGCCGGCTTCGCGCCTGACATCGCGGCCTCCCCCGAGCAGGCGCAGCGCCGCTTCCTGCTGCGGGGACAAGCCATGACGCGGCGCATCGAAATGTTTCCGAAGCCGGTCATCGCTGCGGTCAATGGCCTGGCCTTCGGCGGTGGCTGCGAGATCGTGGAGGCTTGCAGCCTGGCCATCGCGGCCGGGCATGCCACCTTTGCCAAGCCTGAGATCAAGCTGGGCTTCCCGCCCACGTTTGGCGGCACACAGCGCCTGCCGCGTCACGTGGGCCGCAAGCGGGCAAACGAAATGATCCTTGCCGGCGAGGCAATCGATGCCGACAGCGCATTGCGGTTCGGCCTGCTCAACGACGTTGTGAGCGCCGCCGACCTGCTGCCCGCCTGCCTGCGGCTGGCCGAACGGATCGCTCGGCATTCCGCGATTGCGGTCACCGCGTCGCTGCGCGCGGTCACGCGCGGCATCAACCTGCCCATCGATGAGGGGCTGGCGGTGGAGGCGATGCAGTTCATGATCGCCGCGGCGTCGCAAGACGCGCGGGAAGGCACCAGCGCTTTCGTGGAGAAGCGCCCGGCCATGTTTCGCGGCGCCTGAGTATCGGGCGAGGCGCCGGGGGGTGCCTGGCGGCTCGCGCCTCACACATGCGGGACTGGCGCTGGCGGCTTGCAAGGCATATATTGACCAGCACAAGCGCGCCCGCACAGGCTAGCCGACCTTTCGCGAAAGGCGGCGGATAGCCGGGACGTCGTGGCGAAGGAGACTGGCGATGCAAGCGGAAATGGCAGGCGCGGCAGTGCCTGGATCCTCAAAGCTGGGCGCGGTCCTGCGGGTTACCAGCGGTAACTTCCTCGAACAGTTCGACTTCTTCCTGTTCGGTTTCTACGCCACCTACATCGCTCACACCTTCTTTCCGGCAAACAGCGAGTTCGCCTCGCTGATGCTGACTTTCGCCGTGTTTGGCGCAGGCTTCCTGATGCGCCCGCTCGGCGCCATCCTGCTGGGTGCCTATATCGACAAGGTGGGACGCCGCAGGGGCCTGATCGTGACGCTGTCGCTCATGGCCTGCGGGACCATCCTGATCGCGCTCGTGCCGGGCTATGCCAGCATCGGCGTGCTGGCGCCGCTGCTGGTGCTGATCGGGCGACTGCTGCAGGGCTTCTCGGCGGGCGCCGAGCTGGGCGGGGTATCGGTCTACCTGGCCGAAATGGCCACACCCGGCCATAAGGGCTTTTATACCGCCTGGCAGTCGGCCAGCCAGCAGATCGCCATCGTGGTCGCGGCCGGGCTTGGCTTTGGGCTGAACCACTGGCTGACGACCGATGAACTGGGCGCATGGGGCTGGCGTATTCCGTTCTTTATCGGCTGCCTGATCGTGCCGTTCCTCTTCGTGTTGCGCCGCTCGCTGCAGGAGACCGAAGAGTTCCGTACGCGCCGGCACCATCCGAGCACGCGCGAAGTATTCGACTCCATGCTGCGCAACTGGCGCACGGTGCTGGCCGGCATGCTGCTGGTGGCAATGACCACGACCACCTTCTACCTGATCACTGTCTATACGCCCACGTTCGGCAAGACGGTGCTCAAGCTCAGCACGGCCGACAGCCTGGCCGTCACGCTCTGCGTAGGCATTTCCAACTTTATCTGGCTGCCCATCGGCGGTGCCCTGTCCGACCGCATTGGCCGCCGCCCTATCCTGCTGACCATTTCGGCCATCGCGCTGGTCACCGCCTATCCCGCGTTGTCGTGGCTGGCGGGCGCGCCGAGCTTCGAGCGCATGCTGATCGTGCTGCTGTGGCTGTCCTTCCTCTTTGGCATGTACAACGGCGCCATGGTGGTGGCCCTGACCGAGGTGATGCCGGTGGAGGTGCGCGTGGCCGGCTTCTCGCTGGCTTACAGCCTTGCCACGGCGGTGTTTGGCGGCTTTACGCCGGCGGTCTCGACCTACCTGATCGAGGTGACCGGCGACAAGGCCGCGCCGGGCTACTGGATGAGCTTTGCCGCGGCATGCGGGCTGCTGGCCACCCTCATCCTTTATCGCAAGGCGCGTCCCGTGGCATCGGCTTTTTGAGCCCCATCATCAACTTATTGCTGTATTTGGCGCCGCCAGCATCACAAAATTACCTGCATTGCCCTACAGATCCGCTTCACGAGTTCGTTAATTCCGGGTACCCAGGTGTGCCGTGCGCGGCCGCCTCCCGTGCGTTCGCGCACTACCTGAAGGAACAAATCCGATGAGCACGATCGATCCGGCGTCCTCCACCGGCGGCCAGTTTGCGGCCGCCACGGCCCTGGCCGGCGCAGCCAGCCTTGCCACCGCCAGCCAGGCAACGCCCGCCAGCCAATCGGGCGGCGGCAAGCCGTCCGATGGCATCCATGTCGATCTTTCATCGGCTGGCCGCACGCTGGCGTCAGGCAAGCCGGCCGGCTCCAGCGGCCGCAACAGTGATATCGACAACAGCAACCTGCCGGATACGGCCAAGGACCTGCTCAAGCGAATCCGTGAATTGCGCGACGAGCTGGCGCGCAAGCAGCAGGAACTGCAAGCCGTGGCCTCGGCCCAGAACCTCTCTGCCGACCAGAAGCAGGTCCGTCTTGCAGCGCTGAACCAGGCCATGAGTTCGCTTACCGGTGCCATATCCAGCGCCAGTGGCGCGCTGGCCAAGTCCATGGAAAAGACCTCGCCCGAGCAGCAGATGAGCGCGGCGGCCTTGGCCATGGGCTGATTCCGCCATAGGGTGGCTCCATCGAGGGCCACCCCGCACGTTGGTTTTCACTCCGTCTCCCCGCGCAGCGCCCCTCCCCTAGCTTGTCCCCTAGCTTGTCCCCTAGCTTGTCCCCTGGCTTGCCCCTTCCGCGCCATTTTGTGCGCCGCAACAACGATTCCCGGCAAGCCCCTCTTCCAAAAAGCCAAATTGTCGAACCCGGCACAAGGCGCGACACTCTTTCACAGCCGCGGCAGGCCGGCCATGAATGAGACACCCAAGCACACCCCAAGAGCCCAACGGCAGCCCTATGTCACCGACAAGCACTGACTTCACCCCTCTCGCCGCCCTCGTCGACGCCCAAGCCGCGCTGCGGCCGCGGCATCCGGCCGTGGTGCTGGATGAACGCAGCGTGGATTTCGCCAGCCTCAACCGGCTTGCCGACCGCGTTGCCGCCGCGCTGCAGCGAGACGGTGTGCCGGCGCAAGGCGCCGTCGCCATCTGCGCCGCGACGTCGATCGAATACGTTGCCGCCTTCCTCGGCTGCCTGCGGGCAGGCGTAGCGGTGGCACCACTGTCGCCCTCGCTCAACCCGCAGACGCTGCGCGGCATGGTGCAGGACTCGGGGGCGCGCCGGCTGTTGATCGATGCCAGCACGCGCCAGGCCCTGCACGGGCTGGAGGCCGAGCTCGGCATTCCCTGCATCGCACTGGACGACAGCCACGCGGGCCTTGCCTTTGGCCAGTGGCTGGCCCCCGAAGATGCCCGGCCGGCTCCGGTCAACGTGCAGCCCGACTGGGCTTTCAACCTGATCTATTCATCCGGCACCACCGGCGTGCCCAAGGGCATCATCCAGCCGTTCGGCATGCGCTCGTCGCATGTGCAGCGCGCCACCCAGGGCGGCTATGGCCCGGACACCGTGGCGCTGCTGTCCACGCCGCTGTACTCCAACACCACACTGGTCAGCCTGTTCCCCACCTTGTCGCTGGGTGGCACCGTGGTGCTGATGCGCAAGTTCGATGCCGGCCAGTACCTGGCGCTGGCCGCACAGTACCGCGTCACCCATACCATGCTGGTGCCGGTGCAATACCAGCGCATCCTGGCCCACCCCGACTTCGCCAGCACCGATCTGTCATCGTTCCGCTATAAGTTCTGCACCAGCGCGCCCTTTGCCGCCGCGCTCAAGGCGCAGGTGCTGGCACGCTGGCCCGGCGCGCTGATCGAGTACTACGGCATGACCGAGGGCGGCGGGCGCTGCGAGCTGCGCGCGCATGAGCACCCGGACAAGCTGCATACGGTCGGGCGCCCCTCGCCGGACACCGATATGCGGCTGCTGGACGATCAAGGCCGCGAGCTCCCCGCCGATGCGCCGCGCGACACCCCAGGCGAGATCGTCGGGCATTCCCCCGCGATGATGTCCGGCTACCACAATCATCCAGCGAAGACCGCCGAGGCCGAGTGGTTCGACGCCACCGGCAAGCGCTTCATCCGCACCGGCGACGTTGGCTACTTCGATGCCGACGGCTTCCTCATCCTGATGGACCGCAAGAAGGACATGGTCATCTCGGGCGGCTTCAACATCTACCCGAGCGACATCGAAGCGGTGCTGCTCGGGCATCCCGACATCGCGGACGCGGCGGTGGTCGGCGTGCCCTCGGAACGCTGGGGCGAGACGCCCGTCGCCTTCGTGGTGCTGCGGCCCGGCGCCATCGCCCAAGCCGCCGCGCTGCTGGACTGGGTGAATGGCCGGCTGGAGAAAATGCAGCGCCTGGCCGCGCTGGAGCTGTCGCAGGAACTACCGCGCAACGCCATCGGCAAGGTGCTCAAGCGCGATCTGCGCGAGCAATACGGACGCGCACCTTGACACTCGCGGCACCAAACAAGAACACAGGACTTCGGTTATAGCCATAGTTCATAGGCCATAGTCCATAGTCCATAGTCATCACCGCACACCAACTTACCCGGGACAACAACTAGGGAGACCCATGAGCATCAACGGCAAGGCTTATATCGTCGGGGCCTACGAGCACCCGACCCGCAAGGCACCGGACAAATCCGTCGCGCAACTGCACGCCGAATCCGCCAAGGGCGCGCTGGAGGACGCCGGCCTCACCCTGCAGGACGTGGACGGCTACTTTTGCGCGGGTGACGCGCCTGGCCTTGGCGCGCTCAATATGGTCGATTACCTCGGCCTGAAGGTGCGCCACGTCGACTCCACCGATACCGGCGGCTCGGCGTATATCGTCCACGTCTCGCACGCCGCGCAGGCCATCGCCGCCGGCAAGTGCAATGTGGCG
This sequence comes from Cupriavidus sp. GW821-FHT02F09, assembly GCF_059421605.1. Classification (NCBI taxonomy): domain Bacteria; kingdom Pseudomonadati; phylum Pseudomonadota; class Betaproteobacteria; order Burkholderiales; family Burkholderiaceae; genus Cupriavidus; species Cupriavidus sp. GW821-FHT02F09. Next base: position 1,556 of record NZ_JBWKVH010000046.1, on the reverse strand, counting down.
CTGATCACGCTGGCAGGCCGCCCACGCTCGGAAGGCTCGAGCGGCACGCAGGCGCGCAACTGGGGCGCGAACCTGCCCGACCAGCCGTTCGAGGCGCCGTTCAGCCCGGTGACCGTGAACCTGTACGCGATGGTGGCGATGCGCCATATGTTCCAGTACGGCACCACCGCCGAACAGCTTGCCTGGATCAAGGTAGCGGCCTCGCACCACGCGCAGCACAATCCCCACGCCATGCTGCGCGATGTGGTGACGGTGGAGGACGTATTGAATTCGCCGATGATCTCGGATCCGCTGCGCAAGCTCGACTGCTGCGTGGTGTCCGATGGCGGCGGCGCGCTGATCGTCGCCCGCCCGGAAATCGCGGCCAAGCTCAAGCGCCCCATGGTGAAGATCCGCGGCGCCGGCGAAGCCGTCAAAGGCCAGCTCGGCGGCATGGTCGACCTGAGCTGGTCGGGCGCCGCCATCTCCGGCCCGATCGCGTTTGAAGAGGCCGGCATCCGCCCGTCCGACATCAAGTACGCCTCGATCTACGACAGCTTCACCATCACCGTGCTGATGCAGCTGGAAGACCTGGGCTTCTGCAAGAAGGGCGAAGGCGGCAAGTTCGTGGCCGACGGCAACCTGATCTCCGGCGTGGGCAAGCTGCCCTTCAACACCGACGGCGGTGGCCTGTGCAACAACCACCCGGCCAACCGCGGCGGCATCACCAAGGTGATCGAAGCGGTGCGCCAGCTGCGCGGCGAAGCCCATCCCGCCGTGCAGGTCAAGAACTGCGACCTGGCCCTGGCCCAAGGCACCGGCGGCTACCTCGGCTCGCGCCACGGCAGCGCCACCGTCATCCTGGAACGGGAGTAATAAGATGAGCACACCTTACACCGCCACTCCCCTCAAAGCACCGCAGGTCGCCCCGGACAACACCGAGTTCTGGGAAGCCGCCCGCGCGGGCCGCCTGCTGGTCAAGCACTGCAAATCCTGCGGCAAGCCCCACTGGTACCCGCGCACGCTGTGCCCGTTCTGCATGGGCGAGACCGAATGGAAGCAGGCCTCGGGACGCGGCACCATCTACTCGTTCAGCGTCACCCGCCGTGCCGGCCCCACGCCCTTCTGCATTGCCTATGTGACGCTGGAAGAAGGCGTGACCATGATGACCAACATCGTGGATTGCGACCTGGATACCGTGCGCATCGGGCAGGAAGTGAAGCTGACGTTCACGCCGACGGACGACGGGCCGCCGGTGCCAACGTTCACGCCGGTTAGCGCCGCCTGAAGCCAACAGGAACGCGAGGGACATCGGCGAGCACCCGCCCTCTCCCACAAGTGGGAGAGGGGAGCCAACCAGCGGCAAGATCAACCGTTCAACTGATCAGCCGATCAACCCATTGTGGTAGCCGTGTGAAGCGCCCGAAGGGCGGGCCACACCCCAACGCGATGCGAAGCGAGCCGTCAAGGTTCACCTAGGCCGTATGGGGCGCCTCGGGCTTCGACGAAAAGAGCGGAAAAGAGGGACCCATGTCTGAGTATCGCCTTAAGGCGATGCGAGTTTGGGTCCCGGCCGC
>NZ_JBWKVH010000045.1:0-57393 GCF_059421605.1 Cupriavidus sp. GW821-FHT02F09 | reverse complement strand
CGCCTTTTTTGCCTACTTTTTTGGCAAGACAAAAAAGTAGGTCGCCGCCCCGCAGGGGTGGTGAAACTGCAGTTGAAGTTGACGTTAAGCCGTTGCAGTTGTAGCTGCAGTTGCAGGCCAGCAGTGTCCGCAGTATCCGCCCCACACCCTAAAACAACTTCCCAATCACCAACGCCACCATCGACAACAAAACCGTCGAAGCAAACGGCAACACAAACTCCCGCCCAAACAACCGAAACCGCAAATCCCCCGGCAGCCGCCCCAACCCCAGCTTCTGCAGCCAGGGCAGTGCCGCGGACAGCACGATGACGGCCAGGAAGATGGTGAGGGTCCAGCGCAGCATGTGGGCGTGCCTAAAGGATGAGGTGAGATGCGCGGACTATAGCGCGTGGCTGCGATCGCCGCGTGCGAAGCCTGCCAGCGGCAGCGCCGCATCAAAGTCGCGGGTCAGCGCGATCACCTTGAACAGTTCGCCCATCTCGGCCTCGGACAGCAGCTTTTGCACCGCGTTGGCGGCGGGCAGGAAGTTGCGCGTGTCGTTGGGGTCCAGCGCCATCAGCAGCTCGGTGATGCCGGCGTTCATCAGGAAGCGCGCCTGCGAGGCGAAGCCGGCCACCGTCAGCCCGGCATCGGCCGCGGCGTGGGCGATGCCGCTGAAGTTGACGTGGGCGGTGATGTCCTGCAGGCCAGGGTAGAGGAAGGGGTCCGGGTGGGCGTGATGGCGGTAGTGGCACATCAGCGTGCCGCCGACACGCTGCGGATGGTAGTACTCGGCAGCGGGGAAACCGTAATCGATCAGGAACACCGCACCCCGCGTGAGCATCGTGCCCACTGCGCGCATGAAGCCTTCGGCCTCGGCGTGGGTTTCGGTGACGATGTCATGGTCTCCGGCCACGGCATGCAGGGATGCGGGCAGGGCGTCGGCCGCCACAGGACGGTCCGAGAAGCCGAAGGCTGCATCGGATGTGTCAGATGCGTCAGCATCGCTGTCCCGGCGGGCTACGCCGCGCTCCAGCCAGCGGCCGTGGCTGCGGGCGAACAGCCGCACTGGCATGGCGTCCAGCACTTCGTTGCCGACCACGATCCCTTCGAAATGCTCGGGCAGCGTATCCAGCCAGGCGACGCGTGGGGCCAGATGCGGCGCGCGCGTGGCCAGCGTGGCCTGCTGGCGCGCGCGCAGCTCGCCGGAGAGCTCGACGATGGCGTAGCGCTCGGGCAACTGGCCTTCCTGCTCCAGGGCCAGCAGCAGGTCGGCGGCGAGCCGACCGGTGCCGGCGCCGAATTCGAGGACCTGCGACAGGCCCTGCGCCAGCAGCGGCGCGAACTGGCGCGCGAGCGTACGGGCGAAATACGGGCTGAGTTCGGGGGCGGTGATGAAGTCGCTGCCATCGCGCGCGTCGCGGCCGAACTTGGCCGCGCCGCCGCTGTAGTAGCCCAGCCCGGGCGCATATAGCGCAAGCGCCATATAGCGGTCGAAACCGAGCCAGCCGCCCGCGTCGTCGATAGCCTGGCCGATGTGCGCGCTCAGCGCGGCGGACGCCGACAGCGCGTCGGCGGGGGGAAGGGGTAAACTAGCGCCTTTGTGCATACCGCGATTGTAGCAATGCCAGCCTCCGAATCCCCTGACTCCGCATCGCCTGCCGGCGCTACCGTTGCCGCCGCAGCCTCCGCTACCCCCGCGCGCGGTATCGCGCTCGTCACCGGCGCCGCGCGCCGGCTCGGGCGTGTGATCGCGCTGGAACTGGCCCAGCGCGGCTGGGACGTGGCGGTGCATTGCCACCGCTCCGTGGCCGAGGCCGAGGCGCTGGCCGAGCAGATCCGCGCCGGTGGCCAGCGTGCCGCCGTGCTGCAGGCTGACCTGGCCGACGAGGCGTCCACCGCCACGCTGATCAAGGCGTGCACCGATGCGCTGGGCGTGCCGACCTGCCTGGTCAACAATGCCTCGCTGTTCCAGTACGACGTGGCCACCAGCTTTTCCTATGCCTCGCTCGATACGCATATGCGCACCAATGTGGCCGCGCCGCTGCTGCTCGCGCGCGAAATGCACCGTGCCATGTCGGACACGCAGCGCGGCGTGGTCATCAACCTGCTCGACCAGAAACTGGATAACCTGAATCCGGACTTCCTGTCGTACACGCTGTCCAAGGCGGCGCTGCAGACGGCTACCGTGCAGCTGGCCCAGGCGCTGGGACCCAAGCTGCGCGTGGTGGGCGTGGCGCCCGGCATTACCATGGTCTCGGGCGACCAGTCCAGCCCGGGCTTCCGGCGCGCCCACCGCATGACGCCGCTGGGGCAGTCGTCCACGCCGGAAGACATCGCGCAGGCGGTGGCCTACCTGGCCGAAGCGCGCGCCGTGACCGGCACCACGCTTTACGTCGACGGCGGCCAGCACCTGATGCCGCTGGCGCGCGACGTGATGTTCCTGACCGAATGATCGAATAACGTACCCGGCGCGCGCGCCAAGTCCGCGCGCGCCCTCTCCCTCTTTTTTCCTCTCCCCATCATGACCATGCTCGCCGCCCTCACACATCCCAGCCTGCAAGACTGCCGCCGCATGTTCTTGCGCAACTACGAAGTGCAGATCAATATCGGCGTGCACGAATTCGAGAAAAAGGGCGAACAGCGCGTGCTGATCAATATCGACCTGTTCGTGCCGCTGGCCCAGAGCACGCCGCAGGACGACAAGCTGCAGGAAGTGGTGGACTACGACTTCATGCGCAATACGGTCGCCGAGCGCATGGCGCAGGGCCACGTCCACCTGCAGGAAACCCTGTGCGACGACGTGGCGCGCGCCATGCTCAAGCACCCCAAGGTGCGCGCCGTGCGCGTATCGACCGAAAAGCCGGACGTGTACCCGGACTGCGATTCGGTCGGCGTCGAGGTGTTCCACATCAAGAGCGAGCCGGCTGGCCAGTAAGTAAGCCGCCCTGGCGGGCTGCCGGCGCAGGGTGGCGGCTCACGGTAAAATGCCGGGTTCTCCGGCCCCCGCAGCTTGCATGTGATGCAACTGCCGCATTGCGCGCCGTTTTGCCCTTGCTTTGCCGTACCCGATCGCCCCTTCGCCCCATCACCCCATCGCCATGACCGCCACCACGCATTCCAAGAACTTCTTCCGTCTGGAGACCTATCTCCAGTCGCAGACGGGCCGCGCCATCGGCGATTTCAAGATGATCGAGGATGGCGACACGGTGCTGGTGTGCCTCTCCGGCGGCAAGGACTCGTACACCATGCTGTCGGTGCTGATGGCGCTGCAAAAGCGCGCGCCGGTCAAGTTCAAGCTGATTGCGATGAACCTGGACCAGAAGCAGCCGGGCTTTCCCGCGCACATCCTGCCGGCTTACCTGAAATCGGTGGGGGTGGAGTACGTGATCGTCGACGCGGATACCTATTCCATCGTCAAGGAGAAGGTGCCTGAGGGCAAGACCACCTGCTCGTTGTGCTCGCGCCTGCGCCGCGGCGTGATCTACCGTACCGCTAAAGAGCTCGGCGCCAACAAGATCGCGCTGGGCCACCATCGCGACGACATCATCCAGACCTTCTTCCTGAACCTGTTCTTCGGCGGCAAGATGAAGGCGATGCCGCCCAAGCTGGCCACCGACGACGGCCAGCACATCGTGATCCGCCCGCTGGCCTATTGCCCTGAAAAGGACATCGCCAGCTACGCGCGCGCGATGGAATACCCGATCATCCCGTGCAACCTGTGCGGCTCGCAGGAAAACCTGCAGCGCAAGAAGGTCAAGGAGATGGTGCTGGAGTGGGAGCGGACCAATCCGGGGCGCACCGACAATATCTTTGCCGCGCTGCGCAGCGTGGTGCCGTCCCATCTGGCCGATACCGATCTGTTCGATTTCAACGGGCTGGCAACTGGACTGGCCAAGGTGGACGAGGCATCGCTGTTCGGCGAGACCACCTTCTCCCAGCAGCCGCTGGTCTTTGCGGGCGGCATGGAAGAGAACAAGCTGGAATTCGTGCGCTTCGAGAAGTCCGCGCCCGCCAGCCCGGCGCAGCCTGCCGCCGAATAGGCCACGGGCCGGCCTCCCGGCCTCCTGGCCCCTGTCAGTTCTCAGCGCGCGTTGGCCGGGGCGCCGCCGCATTGGCGGTGCCATCGCGCATCAACGCGTTCGCGTCATCGATCCATTTCTGGAAGCGATCCGCCGCGTGGGCTTTTTGCTCCGGTGTGGTCAGGTTGGCAATGGTGGCGGTCAGCGCCAGCCCGGCCTCGTTGTTGGCGTCGTAACGGGCATTGCGCTCCCGCGTGGGCGGGTTCTGCCAGTGATCGCCATAGCGCCTTAGCATCTCCACGACCTGGGCCTTGGGCGGATGCTCGGCCTGCACCTGGCGCACCAGCGCTAGCCATTCCTGCTGGCGCTTGACGCGTTCCGCATAGCGCGCCTCGGCGCCTTGTACCACGGGCGCCATGGCGCGGCGGATAGTGGCCTCCTGGTCACTCGAGAAGCGCCCATAGACCAGCCGCGCGTAGTCCATCACCTTGTCGAACCGGGCTTCCTCGCGGGCCGCCGGGTCGGGGCGCAGGTATTCCTTGCGGTATTTGGCGTTGGCATCGGCGAATTTCTTCTCCATGCGGGAGATCTGCTCAGGGGTCAGCGTCAGCAGCAGGTCGGCCACGTCGGGCGTGGAGCGATCGAAGGCAACGCGTGCCAGGCGCTGGGCGTCCTCCTGGATCTTGCCTACCGCGGCGGCGGAGACCGGCTGCTGTACCTCGCTCTTGGCCTGGCGCAGCAGGCCGGCGATCTCAGGCAACTGGTCCTTGCGATGCCAGGCAAAGAAGCGGGCGATGGCATCGCGGGTGAGGGGTTCCTGGCTGGCGGAGACGTCGACGTAATTGTCGATCCACCAGTAGGCGAGCCGGTCGCCCTGCTGGTAGCCTAGCTTCAGGGCATTGCAGGCCGTCAGGGCGACCACGGCTGTGACCAGAAGGAGACGCTGGATACGGTCCCCGCGCAGGAAGGGATAAGCGGTCAAACGGTGCAAAACCCCCATGATAGAATCCTTTTCCGCGCGTTTTGGCAGCTGATCGTGCCCGCGATTCCCAACCGTTGCTGGCTTTGCCGCCGGTTTCGGGGTTCGGGCCAGGACCCTGGCCAACGCTGCTGGCCCCCGGGCTCGCCGAGGGGGTGAATCATACTGTTTGCTGGACACACTCACTTAGGACCCTCCTTGTGAATATCGTCATTCTCGCTGCAGGAATGGGCAAGCGGATGAACTCCGCGTTGCCCAAGGTCCTGCATCCTCTCGCTGGCCGGCCGCTGCTTGCTCATGTGATTGAAACGGCACGAAAATTGTTGCCGACCCGGCTCGTGGTGGTGGTTGGGCATGGCGCCGACCGCGTGCGCGAGGCGGTTGGCGCGCCAGACGTTGCCTTCGCCCTGCAGGCAGAGCAGCTTGGCACCGGCCATGCCGTGGCGCAGGCGCTCCCGCTGCTCGACGACAGCCAGCCTACGCTGGTGCTGTACGGCGATGTGCCGCTGACCGAAGCCGCCACGCTGCAGCGCCTGGTGGCCGCGGCCGGCAGCGAGCGCTTCGGCATCCTGACGGTCGAGATGGAGGACCCCACCGGCTATGGCCGCATCGTGCGCGAGGCGGGCAAGATCGTGCGCATCGTCGAGCAAAAGGATGCCAGCGAGCCGCAGCGCACTATCCGTGAGATCAACACCGGCATCATCCTTGCACCCACCGGCCCCCTGCGTCGCTGGCTGTCCACGCTGCGCAATGACAACGCCCAGGGTGAGTATTACCTGACCGACGCCGTTGAGCGCGCGGTGGCGGACGGCATGGAAGTGGTTTCCGCGCAGCCCGATGCGCTGTGGGAAACGCTGGGCGTGAACAGCAAGGTGCAGCTCGCCGAGCTCGAGCGCATCCATCAGCGCAACCTGGCGCAGCGCCTGCTTGAAGCCGGCGTGACGCTGCTGGATCCGGCGCGCATCGATATCCGCGGCGAGCTTACCTGCGGGCGTGACGTCACCATCGACGTGAACTGCGTGTTCGAAGGCCGCGTGCACCTGGAAGACGGTGCCCATATCGGCGCCAACTGCGTGCTGCGCAACAGCACCGTGGGCGCTGGCGCGCGGGTGCAGCCGTTCTGCCATTTCGAGGATGCCAGCGTTGGCGCGGCCGGCCGCATCGGCCCGTACGCGCGCCTGCGTCCCGGCACGGTGCTGGGCGAGGATGTGCACATCGGCAACTTCGTCGAGGTCAAGAACAGCCAGATCGCCGCGCACAGCAAGGCTAACCACCTTGCCTACGTAGGCGACGCCACGGTTGGCTCGCGCGTCAACATCGGCGCGGGCACCATCACCTGCAACTACGATGGCGCGAACAAATACCGCACCGTCATCGAGGACGATGTCTTTATCGGTTCCGATACGCAGCTGGTCGCGCCGGTGACCGTGCGCCGCGGCGCCACCATTGGCGCCGGCACCACGCTGACCAAGGAGGCGGCGGCCGACAAGCTGACGCTGTCGCGCTCCAAGCAGATGACGCTCGACGCGTGGCAGCGCCCGGTCAAGCAAGCCAAGAAATAAGCCCCGCCGCCGCCTGGCCGGGATACGGCCGGGCGGCAATGGCAACTCGCGGGAGACGGCAGCGCCGTCCTCGCGCCAATCATCCGGTGCGGCCGTGTCCGCGCCCTGTGGGAGAAGAATATGTGCGGCATCGTCGGCGGGGTTTCCTCGCGCAATATTGTTCCGGTCCTGATCGAAGGACTGCGTCGCCTCGAGTACCGTGGCTATGATTCCTGCGGCGTAGCGGTAGTGCGCGACAACGCGCTCGAGCGCGCCCGCACGGTCTCGCGCGTGGCCGACCTGGACGAGCAGACCCGCGCGTCCGGCCTGACCGGCATGACCGGCGTGGCGCATACGCGCTGGGCCACGCATGGCAAGCCCGACACCACTAACGCCCACCCGCATTTCTCGGGCGAGTCCATCGCGCTGGTGCACAACGGCATCATCGAGAACTACGAGCCGCTGCGCGAAGAGCTGCGCGCCGCCGGCTATGGCTTCGAGTCGCAGACCGACACCGAAGTGGTGGCCCACCTGATCCACCAGGTCTACACCTACCCGAGCAGCGCCACGCGCGGCGACCTGTTCGCCTCGGTGCGTGCCGTGACCAAGCGCCTGCACGGCGCCTACGCCATTGCCGTGTTCTCCAAGGACCATCCGGAACGCGTGGTCGGCGCCCGCGCCGGCTCGCCGCTGGTGGTGGCGCTGGGCGACAACGAATCCTTCCTGGCTTCCGACGCGCTGGCCGTGGCGGGTACCGCCAACCGCATCATCTACCTGGAAGAAGGCGACGTGGTGGAACTCACCCGCGAAGGCGCTACCATCCGCGACGTGCACGACCACCTGGTCGAGCGCGAAGTGCGCGTGGTCGAGACGCACGCCGCGGCGGTAGAGCTGGGCCCGTACCGCCACTTCATGCAGAAGGAAATCTTCGAGCAGCCGCGCGCGCTCGGCGATACGCTGGAAGGCATCGACGCCATTACTCCGGAACTGTTCGGCGAGACCGCCCAGAGCGTGTTCAGCGAGATCGACAGCGTGCTGATCCTGGCTTGCGGCACCAGCTATTACTCGGGCTGCACCGCCAAGTACTGGCTCGAATCCGTGGCCAAGATCCCGACCCAGGTCGAGGTGGCAAGCGAGTACCGCTACCGCGAAACCGTGCCCAACCCGCGCGCGCTGGTGGTGGTGATCTCGCAGTCTGGCGAGACCGCCGATACCATGGCTGCCCTGCGCCACGCCAAGTCGCTGGGCCACACGCATACCCTGGCTGTGTGCAATGTGTCCACCAGCGCCATGGTGCGCGAGACCGTGCTGCGCTTCCTGACGCGTGCCGGCACCGAGATCGGCGTCGCGTCGACCAAGGCCTTCACCACCCAGCTCGCCGCGCTGTACATGCTGACCCTGGCGCTGGCCAAGGTACGCGGCAGGCTCACGGCCGAGGCGGAAGCCGCGGCGCTGACCAACCTGCGCCACCTGCCCGTGGCCCTGCACGGCGTGCTGGCGCTGGAGCCGCAGATCATCTCCTGGTCCGAGGACTTCGCCCGCCGCGAGAACGCGCTGTTCCTGGGCCGTGGCCTGCATTACCCGATCGCCCTGGAAGGCGCGCTCAAGCTCAAGGAAATCTCGTACATCCACGCCGAAGCCTATCCGGCCGGCGAGCTCAAGCACGGCCCGCTGGCGCTGGTGACCGAGGCCATGCCCGTGGTCACGGTGGCGCCCAACGACGCGCTGCTGGAAAAGCTGAAGTCCAACATCCAGGAAGTGCGCGCCCGCGGCGGCCGGCTGTATGTGTTCGCCGACAGCGACACCCACATCCATTCCACCGAAGGCATCCAGGTGATCCGCCTGCCCGAGCACTACGGCGACCTGTCGCCGATCCTGCACGTGGTGCCGCTGCAATTGCTGGCTTACCATACCGCCTGCGCGCGCGGCACCGACGTGGACAAGCCGCGTAACCTGGCCAAGTCGGTCACGGTGGAGTAACGCAAGGGATAGCTGCGAGCCGCGCCGCACGGCATGGCCAGGAACGCCTGGCCGGCCGGGCGGCATGGCCGGCATGGGTAAGCACGTATTCATGCCAGTTGCCGGTGGAGGGCGCGCGGCCAGGTGGCCGGTTCCGCGCCGATGCTGGTTTCAGCATGGCCTTTTGGCTCGCCGCCCGCTATCGGTGAGTTGCCTACTTCGCTATCGGCTAACGCCGCGGGTTCGCCTCGTCCGTTTGGCTGACTTGAATAATCCCGGCCAATAGCCAAAAATCTCGCTCGGTTGCGTTCTCGCCGAAGACGTGCCCGGCACCGGGCCTCCTGCAGATCCAGATCAGCAGATCAGCAGATCAGCGGGAAGAAGACAAAAAGATAAAAAGATAAAACACCAAATACGATAATGCGGACCAGGTGCTCTAGGAGTCCCGCCGCACACCTTGCCTCGGGAATGACTGAAGATTGGCTTGCCGGGCGGCTCCTCAGCCACCCAGAATTGCTGGCGCGCCCAGTCGGCGGCGTCACGCGCCTGCAGCCTCGCAATTCTCGTAATTCTTGCTGTTCCAGCATCCCGGCAGCGGACGGTCACGGCCATGCGCCACGCAGTGCCGCAGGATCGGTCCTGTGATCCGGCTGCCTGGTTTCGCCGCATGAGCGCAGCCAACCCGCCCTGGCACCACGGCGCTGGCGTCATGCTGACCCGCCGCCTCCATGCGGCCGGTCTCATCGGCATGCTGGCCTGGCTGCTGGTGGCGCGGGCCTGGGCCTCCGATGCCGGCCCGCTGCCCCTGCAAAACCCCGACGTGTCCTGGTTGCGCGATCCGGGCGGGCGACTCACGATCGCGCAGGTTGCCGCGCATGCCGATGGATTCCAACCATTGCGCGGTGGCCTGAACGAGGGTTTTACCCATGACGTGGTCTGGCTCAAGGTGGTGCTGTCCGCGGCGGCCCAGGGTGGCGAGCGCTGGCTGGAGATCTGGCCGGGGGCGCTTGACGATGTGCGCCTGTACCAGGCAACAGCGAACGGCGCCTGGGCGGAGCGCCGCAGCGGCAACGCGCTGCCCTTCGATGCCCGCGACGGACCCGATGGGCGTAGCCGCAACCTGGCCTTCCGGCTTGTGCAGCCGCAGCCGGGGGATGTGCTCTACCTGCGCATCCGGACCACCGGCACGATGGCGGTGGCGTTGCGGCTGTGGCATGGGTCCGAGCTGCGCGTGGCAAGCGCGGCCGCCAACATCGGCTATGGCATGCACCTGGGTTTCATGGCCACGGCGGTGCTCTTCTACCTGGCAGGCTGGCTGCTGACCCGCCGCGCGCTCTACGGGGCTTTTTCCTTGCTCGTGGCCGTGGCTACCCTGCGCTGGTTTGCCGCTGACGGCCTGGCCAGCCAGTTTCTCTTTCCGCACGATGCCACCGTGCCGCTATTGGCCGCCAAGGCCCTGGTGGGGCTTCAATGGGCATGCGCCAGCTTGTTCGTGATCTGCTTGCTGCAGTTGCGCGAGCGCGCGCCGCGCCTGCTGCGCTATCACCGGGGGCTCATGCTGACGGGTCTGGTGGTCGCCTTGTCGTCATCGAGCGATCACTACGGTACCGCGGTTTCCGTGCTCTATACCGGGGTGTTGCTGGGGCAATTGTTCTCGATTCCCGTCTATCTTCACCTGTGGCGCACCGGAGGGGCTTCCGGACGGCTGGTCGTGGCTTCGCTTTTGCTGTATTGCCTCATCATCCTGCCTGGCTGCCTTGGCGCGTTCGGCCTGTTGCCGCTGTGCGCCATCACCACGCAAAGCGTACACCTGCTCGACCTGCCGCTGATGCTGGCGCTGCACCTGACCATTGTGCTGCGCGTGCGCGAAGCGGAAAGCGAGCGCAAGAGCGAGCGGCAGCAGGCCCGCGAGGCCATGGCGTCTTCCCTGCGCGAGCGGCGTGCGTTCGAGGAGCAAAGCCGTTTGCTCGCGATGATGACGCATGAGGTCCGCACGCCGGTGGCGGTGATCGATGCCGCGGCCTATAGCCTGCGCCTGCTCGATGACATCGGCGGCGACCGCGTGCAGCGCGAGAGCCGCTACCAAAGCATCCAGCTGGCCGTGCGGCGGCTGAAGCTCCTGATGGAGCTGGCCGAGGCGCGCGAGCGGCTGGTGCCCGGCGAACAGCACCTCGACACTGCGCCGTTCGGCTTCGCCGAACTCAGCCGGGACGTGCTCGCGTCGATCGAGCCGCAAGCGGCGGCCCGGGTATCCCTGGAGGCCGGCGCCGGGTTGCCCCAGCTCGATGGGGATGTCCGCCTGCTGCACTTCGCCTTGCTCAACCTGCTCGACAACGCGCTCAAGTACGCTTACCCGGCCAGCCGCATCCTGATCGACATCGCCGCTGGCATGCGCGAAGGCGTGCGCGGCGTGGCCTGGCGCATTCGCGACCAGGGGCCCGGTGTGCCCTTGGGCAAGGAAGACGTGATCTTCGAGAAATTCCGCCGGCTCGGTGAGATTGCCGACCAGCCCGGCCTCGGGTTGGGCCTGCCGCTGGCGCGCAAGATCATGGAGCTGCATGGCGGGACCCTGTGCTGCGATCAGGGCTGGCGCGAGGGGGCCTGCTTCGTGGCGTGGCTGCCGGAGGCCGCATGACTGTCGCCGCCGCTTCCGATGCCGCCGCAAGCAGGATGTCCGAACGGGTTTCCATTGCGCTGGTCGAGGACAACGAGCGCCTGCGCACGGAGCTGGCCTTTCACTTGACCCACGCCGGCTATGCCGTCGCGAGCCTGGCCGATGCAGCCGCGCTGGACGCGCACCTGGCCAGCCAGCCGTGCCGGCTGCTGATACTGGACCTGGGTCTTCCGGATGAGGACGGGTTGTCGATCTGCGAGCGCCTGCGCCGGACCCGGCCCGACTTGGGCATCGTCATGCTGACCGCGCGCGGCATGGCCCACGACCGGCTCGCCGGGCTGCGCGGCGGCGCCGATGGCTATCTCGTCAAGCCGGCGCGCACGGAAGAGCTGCTGCTGGTGATCGCCAACCTGCTGCGCCGCCTCGGTCCCGTGACGCCTGATCTGCCTCCGCCGCCGCTGGCCGGTGCGCCCGCGCCGGCCTGGTGCCTCGATGCGCGCCGTCTCATGGCCATCACGCCGGATGGCAACCCGCTCCTGCTCACGCGCATGGAAGGCCAGCTGCTGCAGGCCTTGCGGCGCAGCGCGCCGGATCCCGCCGGCCGCCGCCAATTGGTGGAAGCGCTGGGTGGCAACTACCTTGACTTCGACGAGCACCGGCTTGAGGTCGCCATCAGCCGGCTGCGCGGAAAGCTCTCGCAGGCTTGGCCGCATGGCCCGGCGATCCGCACGGTGCGTGGCGTCGGCTACCTGCTGGCGCAGCGCTGGCTGGGCCAGGCTGAGGGATAGCGCTGGGAGGCCGGCGGCGAGCGGTTTTGGGCTTGTCGCGTGCTTGCGAGTATTTGTGCGTATTTGTGAGTATTTGTGAGCTTTGCCGGCGTGGATTTTTGTATGCTCACCCCCCGTCACGGGGCTGGCCGGTTGGCTTAAAGGTGTCGTCGGCCGCGCGGGAAACCTCGATGCCCGCCACACCCGGGAAGAAGCATCAGAAGCATAAGTAGCGTGGAGCAAGAATGAGGCAGAGCGAGCTATTGGGAAGAGTGGCCAACGGGGCGATCCTGCGCATCGCTCGCGATCCCTGGGGCAGGCTCTTGCCAAGCGTCGTGCTGATGGAACCTGGCGCGCAAGGCAATGACGAGGTCGTTCACCGCTGGCAGATCCGCAAGATGATGGATTCAGGCTTGCTGCAGCACGACGGCAGCACGGCCGAGGACTCCAGCATGTATGTCCCGACTTCCGCCGGGCTTGCGATTGGCAATGCGTGGAACCGCGCGAAGGCGAGAGCCGCGGCGGCCGGGGCACCTGCCGCCGGCCCGGCGCAGGGCTCGGGCTAGATCAGTCCTGGCTCGCCACGCAGTTCCTGCCCGCGGCCTTGGCCTGGTAAAGGGCCTTGTCGGCCGCTGCCAGCACATCGTCCAGCGTGCCCCCGGCGCCAGGCAGCGTGGCGCAACCCAGACTTACCGTACAGCGGATGTCCACGCCATTGAAGTGGAACGCGTGCTGCTCCACCGCTTGCCGGATGCGCTGTGCCGTCGCCCTGGCGCCATCCGCATCGGTCGACGGCAGCAGCAGGGCAAACTCCTCCCCGCCCAGCCGGGCAATGATATCGATGGCGCGCAGCACGCCCTGGCAGCAGGCGACCAGTTCCTTGAGGACATGGTCGCCCGCCGCGTGGCCGAGGTTGTCGTTGATGGCCTTGAAATGGTCGGCGTCCAGCATGACGACCGACAAGGGTTGCCGCAGGCGCCGGGCACGCACCACTTCTGCCTCGCCGACGTCGAAGAAATGCCCGCGGTTGGCGGCCCCCGTCAGATGGTCCCTGGTGAGCAGCTCCTTGACCTTGTCGATGCTGAGCTTGCGTTCCGTGACATCGCGCAGCACGACCGAGTAGCCGGAAACCTTGCCGTCGATCTCCTCCAGTGCCGCCACCAGCAACTGGCCCCAGTAACGCCGGCCGTCACGGGTGACGCACCATAGCTCTTCCACATGCCAGCCGCTTTCGCGCGTGAGCCGGAGCTGCTCGTCGAGCCGCGCGGGGAAGTCGCTGTCCGGATGGCAGAACAGGCGCAGCGTGGCGCCTTCCACGTCCTGCGTTTCGAAGCCGGTCTGGCGCTGGCCGGACTGGTTCCAGCTGTCGATCCGGCCGGTGGCGTCCAGGGAGAAGTACGCGAAATCATTCACCGCCGAATAGACCGCGGCGAGCCAGGATTCGGTCTGCTTGAGGTTGCGCTCCTGCGCGACCACCTTCGAGATGTCCGTGAGCACCACCATCGTGCAGTCCTGGGCGACGCGCAGCATGGAGCAGGACAGGACATTGGGCTCCTGCTGTTTGCGCGTGGGCAGGAAGATGCGATGGTTCTCGCAGATATAGCCGCGCTCATGCGCGAACGTGGCCGCCATGCTCCTTAGCTCAGGAGCCAGGTCCTCGAATACGGCAAAGAGATTGTCCAGGCTGCCCGTGCGCGAGATGGGCATCAACACCTGGGCTGCCTTGGGGTTTGCCATCGCCACGTTGCCGGCTGCGTCGATGCGCAGGATGCCTGCCGGAGACATATAGAGGAAGGTCAGCAATTCCTCGTTCTCGGCCGCGAGAGCGGCCAGGTCGCCCTGGCTCTCCCCGGGATGTGCCATTGCCATGGCGCGCCTATCGCTGGATCAGCACATAGAGCCGGTCGCGGCCGGGACTCTTGAGCAAGCGGAGCTTGACCGGCGTGGGGCGCATGCGCAGGGTGAGGACATAGTCGATGGTTTCGTCGAGCGAATCGGCATCCTCGAAGCGCTGGGCCACCATGAAATTGTTCATGCAGATGGCCACCTCGGCAAAGAAATGCCGGCCAAGCACCCGTTCCGGGGACAATCCCGCGAGCCGCGATTCGGTGGCGTTGTAACGCTCGACGATGCCCGTCGACGCAAAGCCGATGGTGCCGAAGGGCAGTGCGTCGGCGTCCTGTGCCGAGAGGCTATCCAGCTGCTCCAGCGAAATCTCCGAAAAAATCATCCTCATCCTAATTTTTCAATCCGGGGGTAACAATGCCTGCGGCCAGCACCGCGCCTACCTGTGCTCGGCAGACCTGAGGAAGCTCGCCGAGATCTCCCGCGTCAGCAGGCTGATGGCTTCCATCTCTCCATCGGACAGCCCGCCCGTGCAGGCCGTCGGGCCCCAGTCTCCGCAGATCATGGCGACGCAGCGATTCTTGATCATCACGGGCGCCAGCAGGATGGAGCGGGCATCGGGCATCTGTTCCCGATACCAGCGGGGCACGCGGTGCGCCACCTCTTTGTCAAAGGAGTCTTCGAACAGCAGCGGCTTGTTGCCGATGGCGGCGAAGTGAAAGATATCGGGGACGAAGCCCTCTTCGAAGGATAGCGCTTCCATCTTCTCGCGCATGCCCTCGCCAAATCCAACCCGTGCGCCAAAACGCTTCGCCATGGGGTTGAGCAGCATGAGGAAGCAATGCGAGAAGTTCAGCGCCCGCATGGCCGATTCGAGCACCAGCGGCGCCAGCTCGGAGACCGGCAGCTCGCCGCCCTCGCGCTGTACTTCCTGCAGGCTTTGCTGAAGGCGCTTGAGGGCATCCTTCGGCTTACCGGCATTCAGGGCGGGGGTGGCCTTGGCCGCTTCGGGTGACTCCGCATTGGTCATGGAGACGTTCAGTGCCAGGGCCTGCAGGACTGCGCCATCCACCGCACCTGCTTGCAGGCCCAGTGCATCGGCGTGATCCAGCAGCAAGGCCTGGACCTCTTCCTGCGGCGCGTCCCTTGCCACCAGCGTGGCGGCCCGGGAGGAGATGTTGGCAATCGCGCCCAGCCAGTCGGCGTGGGATTCCAGCACCGAATCCGAGTCGAAGCGCTGGCAGCGCATCGACGTCGCGATCAGGCTGGGCAACTTCCATTTGATCGCCGCCGCTGCCGCGATGTCTTCGAGGGTGACGCCCAGCACTTGCTGGCACGCTTCGCTTTCCTTCTCGGAATCGCCCTTGCACAGGGCCTGGATCTGTTCCCACTCCTCGGCAAAGTAGAAGACCAGAAGCAGGCGGCTCATGTGGTGCATCAACGTGCAGACCACGGCTTCTTCCGCCTGCCTGATGCCTTGGGCGTTGCTGAGCGCGCGCGTGAACTCGCCGGCGATCAGGGCCTGCTTCAGTTCAGTGGTGGCCTGCGGCCGGTTGATGGCTACCCCGGAGAAATAGTCCAGCAACTGGACCCCGAGCGTGAGGTGGCTGATCGCTTCAACCCCCAGGACCAGGATGGCGCGCGACACCGTCGTGACTTCGCCCCCGAACGAGCGATACATGGCGGAGTTGGCCAGGCGTATGACCTTTTGCGACAAACTGAAATCGCAGAGCACGCCCGCAGCCATCTCGCCGACGCTGGTGTCGCTGTTGAGCGTCTTGAAAACGTTGTCGATGCAGAACTGCAGCGTGGGGAAATCCCCTTGCTGCGCCATGCGGCTCCATAGTGTCTCGAAGAGCGTATTGCTTTCATTGTTTGACATGGCGGCGCCTACTTCGAGAACACTTGGGCATTGCCAAGCTGCAGCGTGCCGGCTTGCGCCAGGTCCACGAACTGGGCCGGGCTCATTGCCTTTGCATAGCGCCAGCCCTGCACCAGCTCACAGCCTTGCTCGGCCAGCAACTGGCTTTGCTCGTCCGACTCCACGCCTTCGGCGATGGCCACCAGCCCGAGTTCCCGCGCGAGCGACAACACGGCAAACACGATGGTCCGCGCATGCGGGGAGTCCATCATGTCGGCCACAAAGCTCTGGTCGATCTTCAGTGCCGAGAGCGGGAAGCGGCGCAGGTACGACAAGCTGGAATACCCCGTGCCGAAGTCGTCGACCGCGAACCGCACGCCCAATGCGCGCAACTCCGTCAACAAGTCTTGCGCTGCCTCGGGGTCGGTCATCAACGCGCCTTCCGTGATTTCCAGGACCAGCCGGTGCGAGCTGACGCCGGCATCTTTGATGGCCCGCCTGACGCTGTCCGCGAAGCCGGGGTGCCTGAACTGGACCGGAGAGACATTGACCGATATGTATCCCACGTCCAGCCCGAGCGCGTCCCAGCTGGCCAGCTGCGCACAGGCGCAGCGCAGCGCCCACGCCCCGAGATGGTTGATGAGGCCGTTATGCTCCGCAACCGGGATAAACACGCCCGGCGGGATGGACCCCGTCGGGTGTTGCCACCGCATCAGCGCCTCGACCGCGCAGACCTTGCCGGAGCCGGGCCACACGATCGGCTGGTAGTGAAGCAGGAACTCGCCGTTCTGGACGGCCTCGAACATGTTCTGTTCGATCCGGAACTGCTCGTCCAGCCGATGCTCCAGCTCCGGCGTGTAGACACAGTATCGATTCTTGCCCTGCGCCTTGGCGTCATACATGGCCAGGTCCGCACGCTTGAGCAATTGCGACTCGGACTGATGGGCCAGCGTGCCGAAGGTGAGCCCCAGGCTGGTGGTGACGCGGATCTGGCAACCGGCCAGGTGAAAAGGCTGCCTGCAGACATGGATCACCTTCTCCACGATGCCGATGGCGGCCGCTTCCGAGGCGATCCCGTCGAGCAGCAGCACGAACTCATCGCCGCCCAGCCGCGCGACCATGTCCGTCGGGCGAACCGCCCCGAGCAGCCGCACGCTGACTTGCTTGAGCAAGGCGTCGCCAAATTCATGGCCGAGCGAGTCGTTGACCTTTTTGAACCCGTCGAGGTCCATCAGGGCAAGCGCAAATGGCGCCTTTGCCGTGCCATCTTCGGCAAAGTACCCGGCAATGCGTTCGCGCACCATGGCGCGGTTGCCTACGCCGGTGAGCGGGTCGCGAAAGGACGCCTCGATGAGCCGTTCTTCGTTGTCGACCCAGTCGGTCACGTCGTAGCCAAACAGCAGCAAGCTCGGGTTGCCGTCCTCGTCGGCATGGCGGCACACGCGCAGGTCCAGCCAGCGGCTTTCGCCGACGCCGCCGGAGAAGCGGATGCGGCCGGTCTTGCACGGCGCTTCCTGCTCGCAGGCACGCAGCAGCCCGGCGAGCTGCTCGCGCTGCTCGAACGAGACGACATCCAGGATCGAGGATTTAAGAAGGTATTCCCGGGGATAGGCAAGCAACTGCGCCGAGGCTTCGGTTGCCAGGATGATGTTGCCCGCGACATCGATCTGCAGGGCGAGCGCGCCCGAAGCCTCGAGCAATGCCCAGGCATCCCGCGCCGATCCCCCGGCGGATAACAGTGGGTTCCGGTCGGAGGATGGCCATTCAGGGGGCTCGTCCGCTAGAACTGCGTCATACGTAAACGACGTCATGGAACTCTGGTTGAAGCTCGGGCCGAATTGAGCGTCTGGTAATCGAGTGCCGCCAGCGCAACCGTGCCAGGCTGGCTCGCGCATTAATGTGATTTTAGGTGCATGTTAACCATGCTGCGCATGCCAGTTTAACGCTTAACCGCAACATCCGATCACCCGAATGCGTTGCCTGGCAAGAGTTTGTGGCGCCGTTGCACAGTGGGATCCGATACATCGATGGCCCAAGCGTGGCCGCCCCGAATCGGCCGGGCACGCGCCGCCCCGCGAACGTCCGCGGACTACTGCCTTTAGAATGCAGCACAAACCAATCGGAGACCGTGCATGCTGTGGAAATCACCCCCCTCCCTGAAAGACCTCCAGGCTCGCCACAAGGACACCGCTGTCGAGCAACTGGGCATCGAGTTCACCGAGATCAGCGAGACTTCGCTCAGTGCACGCATGCCGGTGGACCGCCGCACCGTGCAGCCGCATGGCATCCTGCACGGCGGCGCTTCGGTACTGCTGGCGGAGACGCTGGGCAGTTGCGCCGCCAGCCTGTGCCTGGATAGCGAGACCCAATATTGTGTCGGGCTCGACATCAATGCGAACCATGTGCGCGCGGCGCGCACGGGCTATGTCACCGGCACCGCCACGCCGGTGCATATCGGCCGCACCACCCATGTATGGGCCATCGAGATCCGCAACGAAGAAGGCAAGATGGTGTGCGTCTCCCGGATCACCATGTCCATTCTTTCGCGCTGATCGCCCCGGCCTTCGGCAAGCGTGCGGGCGCCGTTGTGCGCCCCGTGCAGAGTTTCTCATTTCCGGCTAAACTGCGCCCCGCACTGTAAGTGGGCGCCAAAGCGCGGCGTCCCGGCAGCGGCGGGGTGGCAGAGTGGTTATGCGACGGTCTGCAAAGCCGTACACGGCGGTTCAATTCCGTTCCCCCGCCTCCAGTATTGCGGTCATGGCCAGGGCGATCGCGCCATGCAGCCGGGCGCCGCGATACTTCGCGCTCCTTTCCATTTCCCTTTGTTCTTTCCCTTTCCCGTCAAGCTATTTTGCCTTGGCCCCGCCTCATTCATTCGGTGGATAAGGCGCTGCTTATGCCGTTTTCCCCGCTGGAACAAGTCGCTCGAATCATGTAGTGTGAAGTCAGCGCAGTCCATCCATGACAACCTCCGCCATCGTGCGTGGCGGGGAGATAATTGCAATGACAAGAGATCTGCGTATCCGCGCCGCACAACCGGCCGATTGGCCGGCAATCGCGGAAGTCCTTGAAGCATGTGGCCTCGCCAGCGCCGATCTCGATCCCTCGCTGGCGTTGTTCCATATTGCGGTGCTCGACGGCGGCATTGTCGGTTGCGCTGGCGCCGAAGGCTATGGCGACACCGTGGTCGTGCGCTCGGTCGCTGTGTTGCCGCCTTATCGCGATCGCGGCATCGCCTCCCATATGGTTTCCGCCGTGCTCATGCGCGCCCGCGCCAACGGCTGCACGCGCGCCGTGTTGCTGAGCGCCAGTTGCCCCAGCTACTTTGCCCGCTACGGCTTCTCGCTGATCTCGGCGGATCGCCTGCCGCCGGAAGTACGCGCGTCGCGCGAGTTCCGGCAGCAAGAAGGCGCGCTGCCGCTATGCATGTGTTGCGAGCTGAAATGATCTACCCGACGAACCAGACCGAACCGACCCAGCCGCCGAGCACTGTCCCCTTCGATTGCCTGGTCTATATCGGCCGTTTCGAACCCTTCCACAATGGTCACTTCGCCATGTTGCGCCAGGCGCTGGCGCAGGCCAGCACGGTGATCGTGGTGCTGGGTTCCGCCGGCGGCGCCCGCACCGTCAAGAATCCGTTTTCCGCGGATGAGCGTCGCCAGATGATCGAGGGCGCCGTCGCGGCATGGGACGCCGCGCGCGTTGCCGACCTGCGCTTTGTGGTGGTGCGCGACTACTACGAAAGCGCGCGCTGGACAGCGGCGGTGCGCGCCGTGGCGGGCGCGGCGATCGAGGCTTGCGCGCAAGGCACGCCGCGCGTTGGCCTGTTCGGGCATTTCAAGGATGCCTCGTCGGGCTACCTGAATGACTTTCCCGGGTGGGAGCTGGTGCCGCAGCCCAGCTTCGGGCAGCTCAACGCCGCCGACGTGCGCCGGCAATGGTTCGAGCAGCAGGGCGGGCTGGAGGGGTTGCAGAGCGTGCTGCCGCAGCCGGTGGCCGCCTTCCTGCGTGAGTTCGCCGGGCGCGAAGCATTTGCGGCCTTGCTGGCCGAGTACCGCTTCCTGCAGGACCACAGCCGCCGCTGGGCCGCCGCGCCGTATCCGCCGGTCTTCGTGACCGTGGATGCGGTGGTGCGCTGCTGCGGCCAGGTGCTGCTGATCCGCCGCGGCGGACAGCCCGGCCGCGGCGCCTGGGCGCTGCCCGGGGGTTTCCTCGACCAGCATGAGCGCGTGGCCGACGCGGTGCTGCGCGAGCTCGACGAGGAGACGCGCTTCGGGCTGCCCAAGTCGGCGTTGCAGCAATCCTTGCGCGACCAGGCGTTGTTCGATCATCCCGAGCGCAGCCAGCGCGGGCGCACGCTGACCCACGCTTTCTTCTTCGACCTGCCGCTCGATGCGCTGCCTGCCGTGGCCGCCGCAGACGACGCCGCCGCGGTGCGCTGGGTGCCGCAACAGGAGCTGCTGGCGCTGGAAGGGCAGATGTTCGAGGATCACCTGCTGATCCTCGATCGCTTCCTGCACCTGTTCGACGGCGAGGCGCAGCCGGCGGGCTGAGCGGTTCGCCGCCGGGTTCAGTGCCCGCCCAGGTACGCCTGCGCCAGCGCGGGATCCCGCGCCAGTTCGTCCGCCGGCCCGCTGGCCACTACGCGGCCTTCCTCCATCACATAGCCGCGATCGGCCAGCGCCAGTGCCAGCGCGGCCATCTGGTCCACCAGCAAGATGCTGATCGAGGCCTCGCGCAGCTGGTCCAGCGAGGCGAACAGCTCCGCGATCACCTTGGGCGCCAGGCCCAGCGATGGCTCGTCGAGCAGCAACACGCGCGGGTTCGACATCAGCGCGCGCCCGATCGCCAGCATCTGCTGCTCACCGCCGGAGAGCAGGCCGGCACGCTGATGCTGGCGCTCGCGCAGCCGCGGGAAGCGGGTCAGCATGGCTTCGACCCGCTTGACCATTTCCATATGGGACAGCGGACCGGACGGAAACGCGCCCAGCCGCAGGTTGTCGAGCACGGATAGCTCGGGGAACACCTGCCGGCCTTCCGGCACCAGCACCACGCCCATGGCCGCGATGCGCTCGGCGTCCAGCCGCGCCAGGTCCACGCCGTCGAAGGTGATGCCGCCCTGCACCGGGCGGTGCAGGCCAGACAGCGCACGCATCAAGGTGGATTTGCCCGCGCCGTTGGCGCCCAGCAGCGCCACCAATTCGCCTTCGCGGACCTGCAGCGCCACGTCGTGCAGCACCGGCGCTGCGCCGTAGCCCGCGCTGAGTGCATTTACACCCAGCACTTCGCGCAGCGCGTCGGACGGCACCTTGCGCGGGCGGGCTGCCTGGGCGCTGTCTTGCCCGGGCAACACCGTGGCCTCGCCCAGGTAGGCGCGGCGCACGTGCGGATCGCTGCGGATGGCCGCCGGCGTGCCCGCCGCCAGATGCTGGCCGGCATCGATGACGACAATGCCGTCCGACACGTCCATCACCAGCGACATATCGTGCTCGACCAGCCCCACCGCAATGCCGCTGTCGGCAATCCTGCGCAGCAACGCACCCAGCCGCGCCTTGTCCTCGCGCGACAGCCCGGCGGCGGGCTCATCGAGCAGCAGCACCGCGGGGCGGGTGGCCAGCGCGCGCGCAATTTCCACCAGGCGCTGGTCCACGTGCGCCAGGCCTGCCGCACAGGCGTCCGGGTCGCCGGCATAGCCGCACGCGGCAAGCAGGTCCAGCGCTTGCTGGCGCACCGCCGGCGCGGTGAAGCCCGCGATACCCAGCAGCGCGCCAAGCCGCCCGCGCCGCAAGGCGATGGCCACGTTGTCGGCCGCGCTCATGCCGGCGAACAGCTGCGAGGTCTGGTAGGTGCGGGCGATGCCGTTGCGCGCGCTATGGCAGGCGCCGCGCGCGGGCAGCGCGGCCTGGCCCAGGCTGCGGCCGCCGGCGCGCGGGCGGTAGTAGCCGGACAACAGATTGAGCACCGTGGATTTGCCCGCGCCGTTGGGGCCGATCAGGCTGGTCACCGCGCCGGCGGGCATGACGAAGGAGAGATCGTCGACCGCGCGCACGCCGCCGAACACCATGGACAAGCCCTGCGCGGAAAGCCCGCGCTGCCTGGCGGCGGGCAGGGCGGCCAGGGAGGGGAAGGCGGGCAAGCTGGCATCGGCACCTTCACCCGAGGCACGATGCCGCGCACGGGCGCGTTGCCATAGCTGGCCGATCACACCGGCGATGCCGCCCGGCGCAACCCACAGGACCAGCAATAGCAGGCCGCCGAAAAACAGCAGGCGCAGGTTCTCCAGGCTCGACAGCAGCTCCGGCAAGACGCCCACCACCACCGCGCCCAGTACCGGCCCGGCCACCGTGCCCGCGCCGCCGATCATGACCACCAGCACGAACAGGATCGATTGCAGGAAGGAGAACATGCCCGGCGTGACCATGCCCTGCAGCGGCGCGAACAGGCCGCCGGCCAGCCCGGCGAGCGCGGCCGAGAAGGCAAAGCCCACGGTCTTGACCACGAGAGGATCGATGCCGATGGACGCCGCCGCCGTCTCGCTGTCGCGCACCGCGCGCATGGCCGCGCCCCAGGCGCCGCGCGAAATCCGCGCATAGGCCGCGAGGGCAATCGCCAGCACCGCCAGCGCAATCAGCGCGAGCGCGCGCTCGCCGCCATCCACGCCCGGCAGCGAAGGCTGGGCGATACCCATCAGGCCGTTCTGCCCGCCGGTGAGCGCGCGCCACTCGACCGCGCCGTGCTCCACGATAAAGCCGAAGGCGATGGTCACCATCGCCAGGCCGGGCCCTTTCACGCGCAACGCCGGCAGCGCCAGCAGGGCGCCAGTGACCGCGGCGATCAATGCGCCCACCGGCCACGCCGCCCAGAAGCTCCAGCCGGCCGGGCCGGTGAGGATGGCCACGGTGTACGCGCCAATGGCATAGAAGGCCACGTGGCCGAACGAGATCTGCCCCGTCAGCCCTAGCAGCAGGTTCAGGCCCACGCCGCAGATCGCCAGCATGGCCACCCCGGCGATGACGAAGACGAAGTAACCGTTGACCAGCAGCGCGGCGGCACCGGCCACGATGAGGGCCAGCGCCATCGCGCTTACCTGCAGCGGCGTGCCCAGGCCCAGCAGCGGCGAGCGCGCGCTCGCAGGCGCGGCGTGCGGTGAGGCGGTGCGCGGCGCGCCACCGCGCGTGGATGTCAGCGTGGAATCGTTCATACCTTGCGCACCTCCGCGCGTCCGAACAAGCCGTCCGGCCGCATGGCCAGCAGCAGGATCACCAGGGAGAAGGTGATGATCTGGGTGTAGCCGGAGCCGAGCGAGGCCGTCACCAGCGCCTCCGCCACGCCGAAGATCAGGCCCGCCACCATCACGCCCCAGGCGCTGCCGAGCCCGCCCAGGATGGCAACGGCGAAGGCCTTGAGGCCAAACACCGTGCCCATGTCGGACTGCACGTTGAACAGCGGCGCGATCAGCACGCCGGCGATGCCGGCCAGCAGCGTGGACAGCGCGAACGCCGCCGCTACCAGGCGCCGGATCGGAATGCCCATCAGCCGCGCGGCGTCGCGGTTCTGCACCACCGCCAGCATCGCCACGCCCCAGCGCGAGCGGCGCAGCACCAGGTGCAGCACGCCGGCCAGCGCAAGCCCGATCACCGGGATCAGCAACTGCAGCGGATACACCCCGAGGCCCGTGTCGCCGAGCCGCATCGCGGAGGTGGCAAGCGGCGAGGGCAGGCTGCGCGGCTCGGTGCCGAAGGTCAGCATCACCACGTTATCGAGCACGATGCCCAGCGCCACCGTGGCCATCAGCCAAGCGTTGGAGCCGCGGCTGGCAAACGGGCGCACCGCCAGGAACTCCACCGCCAGCCCGTACAGCGCGCACAGCGCCAGTGCCAGCACCACCGCCAGCGGCATCGGCCAGCCCAGCGTCTGGGCGAAGGTGTAGGTCAGCACCGCGCCCAGCATCATCGAGCTGCCCTGCGCGAAGTTGACTGTGGCCGAGACCGCGTAGGTAATGTGAAAGCCGAGCGCCATCAGGCCGTACATGCTGCCCAGGCCGAGGCCGCTGATCAGGGCGGAGATCCATAACATGGTGAGTCCTTGTTGTGACGCCAGCATCTTGTTGAAATGACCGCTTACTTCGCCACCGGCACGATCCGGTTGTCGATGAACTGCGCCCACACATAGTCGTTCTCGCTGAGCGCGTCGTGCGACTCGAGCGAAAACGGTTTCACATACGTCTTGATCAGGCCTTCATAGCGGTCGATTTTGTAGAAGCCCTCGCGTACCGCGTCGCCCTTGGTCGAGCCGGCGCGCGCAATGGCCAGCGCGGCAAGCTGCGTGGCATCGTAGGCATTGGCCACGCCCACGGCCGGCGTGATGTCGTCCGGACCCTTGATGTCGCTGTACTTCGCCTTGAGTTCCGCCACCACGCGCGTGCTGACCGGCGAGGGCGAGCCGAAGAAGCTATACGTCTGCACGAAGTGCACGTTCCTGGCATTAGGTCCGGCCAGCTCGGTGAAGCGTCCGCCGGCGGGGCCCCAGTGCGATACCACCGGCACCTTCCAGCCCATGCGGTCCAGCGACTTGACCACCTGCGCCGACGGCCCCACGTTGCCGACCATGAACAGCACGTCGGCGCCGGCCGCTTTCAGGCGTCCGAGCTGCGGCACCACGTCCACGTCGTTGGCCTCGAACTTCTCGATGCCCGCGGGCTTCATGCCCTTGGCGGACAGCGCCGCCACGATGCCCTTCTCGTTCGATTCGCCCCAGGGGTTGTTGACGAGGATCAGGCCGGGCTTGCTGGCATTGAAGCGCTTCTGCGCGTACTGCAGCATGGCCTTGTCCACGACCTCATCGACTGCCGAGACGCGGAAGGCGTAGTTGGGGTTGGCGCCATTGCGCGTGATCGGCGTGCCCGCTGCCCACGGACCCATGAACGGCACCTTCTCCTGGTTGGCGACCGGCACGATGGCCATCGACACCGGCGTGTCCAGCCCGCCGAACAGCACCGCCACCTTCTCCTTGTAGATCAGCTCGCGCGCGGCCAGCACGCCCTTGGCGGGATTGCCTTCATCGTCGCGCCGCACCAGCTCCAGCTTGCGCCCGCCCAGCAGGCCACCCTTGGCGTTGATCTCGTCGATGGCGATGGTCATGCCGCGCGTGAGCGACTCCCCAGCGCGGGCGGACTGGCCGGACAACGCGGTGACCAAGCCGATCTTGATGGTGTCGGCGGCCAGCGCGGGCAGGGCCGGCATGGCGCAGGCGGCAATGGCGGTGGCGGCGAGCAGGGCGCGGCGTGAGACGGTGGACATGGCGGTTCTCCGGAAAGGAATGCGGCAAGAGGGAAGGGTCGGCGACGCGTGGTGTCCCGCTCGCAAGAGCCATGCCATACGTCGACAAACCACTCGAATATCGTTCAGCGATAGTGAAATCAATGTGTCTACGATATGGCCTAATTTTTGCGAACGATATGCATGACAACTTGCATACGATCAACCCGGTGCCATGCCTGCACGATGTCGGTGCCGGATGCCCCCGGATGTCCCCCCGATGCCCCGGATGGCGCCAAAGCGGGGCATGGCCGGCGCTGGCGGTTCCCCTGCATTGGCAAAGACGCATTGAGGCGATCCAGAAGATGACGCATAACCCGACCCCTTCCGCCGCCCAGGCACCCGGCGGCCCCCACGGTGCGGCGCCCGGCCCCGAGTACGGGCCGCTGCGCACGCACGGGCGCTTTGGCTACCGGCCCATCACCGATGTGGACGCCTACCGCTGGCCCGGCGGCGCCAACCTCGCGGTCTACCTGGGCTTCAATATCGAGCACTTCGCTTTTGGCGAGGGGCTGGGTGCCAACCTGGGACCGGTCGCGCCGCAGCCCGACGTGCTCAACTACAGCTGGCGCGAGTACGGCAACCGCGTGGGCGTGTGGCGCTGCCTGGAGTTGTTCGACCAGCTGGCGCTGCCGGCCGGCGTGCTGATCAACACCGCGCTCTACGATCATTGCCCTGAGGTGGTCAGCGCTTGCCTGGCACGCGGGGACGAACTGATCGGGCACGGCCACACCAACGCACGCCGGCAAAGCGACCTGGACGAAGCCGGCGAGCGCGCGTTGCTGCTGCATTGCCGCGAGCGCATCGCCGCGCACGCAGGCGCCGCGCCATCGGGCTGGCTGTCGCCCTGGATCGCCGAGACCGCACTCACGCCCGACCTGCTGGCCGAGACCGGCTACCGCTACACGCTCAACTGGTGCCACGACGACCGCCCGGTGCGCATGGAAACGCGCGGCGGCCCGCTATGGTCGATTCCCTATCCGCAGGAGCTCAACGACATCCCGATGATCGTGGGCCGCCATCTGGACGGCAGCGCTTTCGCCGACATGATCATCGACCAATTCGACGAGATGCTGGCGCAGGCCTGCCACGCGCGGCATCCGCAACCGCTGGTGATGGGCATTGCCTTGCATCCCTACCTGGTGGGCCAGCCGTATCGCCTGCGCCACCTGCGCCGCGCGCTGGCGCATATCGCCTGCAGCCGCCGGCAGGGCAAGGTGTGGTTCACCACGCCCGGCGCAATTTGCGACCACCTCGACCAAGTGGCGCCGCTGGCCGCCGCTTCGCGCTAACATCATGCGCTCCATGTCCCCGACCAACGTCATGCCTCGCATCGCCTCGCCCCGCACCGCCCAGCCGAAAGCGGCAACGCCAAAAGCCGTCAGACAGAAGCCCGACGCGGCGCCCGTTGCTGCAACCTCGAAGGACGCCGGCGCCGAGCTCGGCGGCGACGCTGACGCGCGCATCTACCAGTCCATCTTCGATGGCGTGCTCAACCACCGGCTCACGCCCGGCACCAAGCTGCCAGAGCCGGAGTTGTGCCAGTTGTTTGGCGTAGGCCGCGCGGTAGTGCGCCGCGTGCTGGAAAAACTGGCGCACGATGGCATTGTCGACCTGCGCCCCAACAAGGGCGCGGTCATCGCCGAGCCCACGCCGGCCGAGACCAGCCAGATCTTCGAAGCGCGCCGCGCCATGGAGCGCGTGCTGGTGGAGCTCGCCGTGGCTCGCGTCACGCCCGCCGACCTGCGCGAGCTACGCCAGCAACTGGCCGCCGAGCACGAGGCCATGCACCGCTTCGACCAGCCCTCATGGGCGCGGCTGGCAAGCGGCTTTCACCTGCGCATCGCCGCGCTCGCGCGCAACCCCGTGCTGCAGCGCTACCTCACTGAACTGGTCTCGCGTTGCTCGCTGATCGTCGGCCTGTACGAGCCGCCGGGCCATGCGCCCTGCGAGCACGACGAGCACGCCGCCATCGTGGACTGCATCGAGCGGCGCGACGCCACCGGCGCCGTCGAACGGATGGAGTCGCACCTGCGCGAGCTGGAGCAACGCATCGAAACGTCCCGCATGCAGGGCGAGAAGAGCCTTGCGCAGATGCTGGGCCTGGCCGGGGAGTAAGGCCGAATCACAGGAAACAAGCATGGAAATCGATTTCGAGGCCATCACCGAATACCAGCGCTACAAGCTGATGGCCAGCCTGATCGTGCCGCGCCCGATCGCACTGGTCACCACGCTGTCGGAAGACGGCACCGTCAATGCCGCGCCGTTCTCGATGTTCAACATGCTGGGCGAGGAGCCGCCCATCGTGATGATCAGCATCAACCGCCTGCACGACGGCGCGCTCAAGGACACCGCGGCCAATATCGTGCGCACCGGGGAGTTTGTCGTGCACCTGAGCGATGAAGCGATGGCGGAGAAGATGCATGGCTGCGGCGAGCGCTTGCCGCCGGAGCAGAGCGAGCTCGCACGCGTGGGGTTGACGTCGCTGCCATCGAGCGCGGTGGCGCCGCCGCGAATTGCCCAGGCGCCGGTGGCGTTCGAGTGCACCCTGTGGGAAACGCTGGAGACGACCAGCCGGCAGATTTTCATAGGCCGCGTGCTGCGGCTGCATGCGCGCGACGATCTGATCGATACGCAGGCCTGGCGCGTGCGGCTGCAGAACTACTTTCCGGTGGGACGATTCGGGGCCAGCTTCTACGTCACCACGCGGGATCGGTTCTCGATGGAGAAGGAAGCGGGCGTGGTGACGGCGACCACGGCGGTGGACGAGATGTGAGCTGGCTGCTCTTGCAACAAGGATCAATGGCTATGCATAAGATGTCAGATGAAGACTACTTCGAATCGAGCGATGGTTCGATAAGGATCTGGATCGAGCAAGATTCGTCCATCCAGATCAAGGTGGTTGCTAAACATGATGACCCCGTGGAGCTTTCGGCGCAGGAGGCTATTGCGTTGGCAACCGTGCTTCAAGCGTTTGCGGGGCGGATCTAGCCCAAGCGCAGGCCAATCACATCCGCCCGACCGGCACTGGCAGCTAGTGGCTGATCATCCAAGGACGCCCGGCAGGATTCCCCTTCGGCGCATTTGCCGCCGCCGCCGGCGCCCCGGCCAGGTTCACCTTTTTCCCACAACAGCCACACCCCGCCCCATGCCCACCGCGCGCCGACTCCCTCGGCGCAGCGGCACTGCGTTCATTAATCGCATGCGCTCGCCGCGATGCGGCCGGCATGCTGGCCAGCGATGGCGCCGCAACCAGCGCCCGTTCAGAGAAGCTGCCGCATGACGGGCAAGCGCAAGGCTCATCGCGCCGAGCGATGGGCCGCATCACGGCAAATACGCCGCAATCCTGGCAGCGGTAATCGTAGGTCGGCATCCGGCACTCTCCGCTAGTTGTTTCATGACAGGCAGCCGGACGCGCCATCGCGCGATGGCGCGTCCGGCAGGGCATCACACGTCCTGCGAGATCGGCAGATCCACATCGCCCCCGATGTGTTTGACGGGCCCTTGCGCGCTAGGTCGGATATCGAAGTCGAAGATCTGCGTCGGCAGCCACAGCGTGGCGCAGGCGTTGGGGATGTCGACCACGCCGCTGATGTGCCCTTGCACCGGCGCCGTCCCGAGGATCGAATAGGCCTGCGCCCGCGAGTAGCCGAACTTGGTCATGTACTCGATGGCATTCAAACAGGCTTGGCGATAGGCCACATGCACGTCCAGGTAATGCTGCTGGCCGGCTTCGTCCACCGAGATGCCCTCGAAGATCAGGTAGTCGTTGTAATTGGGCGTGATGGGGCTGGGCTTGAAGATCGGGTTCTTGATGCCGTACTTGGCCATGCCGCCCTTGATCAGCGACACGCGCATATGCACCCAGCCGGCCATCTCGATGGCGCCGCAGAAGGTGATTTCGCCATCGCCTTGCGAGAAGTGCAGGTCGCCTACCGACAGGCCGGCGCCATCGACATAGACCGGGAAATACACTTTGGCGCCGCGCGAGAGGTCCTTGATGTCGCAGTTGCCGCCATGTTCGCGGGGGGGCACGGTGCGGGCGCCGTGGGCAGCTGCCTGGTCGCGTGCGTCGCCTTGCAGGCGGCCCATGTGGGCGGTGGCGGCGAAGGGCGGGTTGGCCAGCGGCGGCACGCGGTCGGGTTCGGTGGCGATGAAGTCGATCTCGCGCTTGTTCCACGTCTCCAGCAGCGCCTTGTCCGGCATGCAGCCGATCAGGCCAGGGTGGATCAGGCCGGCGAAGTTGACGCCGGGGATGTGGCGCGAGGACGTGTAGAGGCCGTGGAAGTCCCAGATGGATTTTTGCGCGAGCGGGAAATGGTCGGTGAGGAAGCCGCCGCCGTTCTGCTTGGAGAAGAAACCGTTGAAACCCCACTGGCTCTCCGCCTTGGCGCCGATATCTAGCAGGTCCACCACCAGCAGGTCGCCGGGCTCGGCGCCTTCCACGCCGACGGGGCCGGTCAGGAAGTGGACGATGGACAGATCGATATCGCGGACGTCGTCGGCGGAGTCGTTGTTCTTGATGAAGCCACCGGTCCAGTCGTAGGTTTCCAGGATGAAGTCCTCGCCAGGCTTGACCCAGCAGGCCATCGGGATGTCCGGGTGCCAGCGATTGTGGACGTTGGGATTCTCGTACGGGGATTCGGCCAGATCGACCTTGATCAGTGTGTCCGTCATGACATGCCTCCTGATGGGTGTTGGGTGTGAAGAAGGTGAAGAAGGTGAGGAAGGTGAAGCAATCGCAGAAAAACGCCGCTGCCTAGACCGACAGCAGTTGCCGGATGCGCTCGACATCGGTGGCGTCGCGGTGCGTCTCGTGCACGAAGCGGCCCCCTTCGATCACCAGCAAGCGGTCCGCCACGTCGAGCGCAAAGCTGAGCACCTGCTCGGAGAGGACGATGGTGATGTCGCGCGTGCGGCGGATCTCGTTGAGCGCACGCGCGATGTCCTTGATGATCGATGGCTGGATGCCTTCGGTGGGCTCGTCCAGCAGCAGCACCTTGGGGTTGGCCACCAGCGCGCGCGCAATCGCCAGTTGCTGCTGTTGCCCGCCGGAGAGGTTGCCGCCCTTGCGCCGGCGCATGTCGAACAGCACCGGGAACATGGCGAAGATATCCTCGGGGATACGGCGGCTCCTGCCTTGCTCCATGCCGGTGAGGATGTTCTCTTCCACTGTGAGGTGCGAGAAGATCATGCGGCCTTGCGGCACGTAGGCCAGGCCCGCGCGCACGCGACGGTAGCTTTCGTCCTGCGCCACGTTGCGGCCATCCACGCAGACCTGGCCGGAGCGCACGGGCAGCATGCCGATCATGGCCTTGAAGAGCGTGGTCTTGCCCATGCCGTTGCGACCCACGATGGCGATCGTCTCGCCCTGCGCGGCGGCGAAAGACACCCCGTGCAGCGCTTCGCTTTGGCCGTAGTTCACGACCACGTTGTCGACTGTGAGCATGCTAGCTCTCCTAGGGTTCGGTGTCAGATCAGTGGCCAAGATAAACGTCGATCACGCGCGGATCGTTCTGCACCTGCTCCATCGAGCCTTCGGCGAGGATCTTGCCCTGGTGCATTACGGTGACCTTGTCGGCAATGCGCTTGACGAAGTCCATGTCGTGCTCGATCACGATCACCGCGCGGCCTCGGCTGATGCGCTTGAGCAACTCGGCGGTCTGCTCGCGCTCGCGCACGCTCATGCCGGCAATGGGCTCGTCCAGCATCAGCAGTTGCGGCTCCTGCATCAACAGCATGCCGATCTCCAGCCACTGCTTCTGTCCGTGCGAGAGTTGCGCGGCTTCGCGCTCCAGCGCATCGGCCAGGCCGATCTCGGCGGCTACGTCGGCCACGCGCTGGCGCACCTCGGGCGTGGTGCGGAAGCTCAGCGCGCCGAACACACCACGGCTGCGGGGGAACGACACGGCCAGGTTCTGGAACACGCTCAAGTTCTCGTAGATGGAGGGTGTCTGGAACTTGCGGCCCACTCCGGCGCGCACGATCTGGTATTCGGGCAGGCCGGTCATCTCGCGGTTGCGGAATTTGATGCTGCCGCCGGTGGCGCGGGTCTTGCCGCAGACCAGGTCGAGCAGCGTGGTCTTGCCGGCGCCGTTGGGGCCGATGATCACGCGCAGTTCGTCTCGATCCACATAGAGCGTTAGCTTGTCGATGGCGCGAAAGCCATCGAAGGACACGGTCAGGTCCTCCACCGCCAGCATGAAATCGGTATTGCTCATGGTGTCTTCCTCGCTTCGGACGGATGGCTTCAAGCGGTACGGCCGGGGATGTCTTCGGCGGGCGGCGTCGCCGTGGCCGGCTCGGCCGAATTGGCAGAATTGGCCGGCTGCGACGGGCTTGCGACGGCTTTGCGCCGCGACATGTATTTGCTATAGAGCCCGGCCAGCCCGTCGGGGAAGGCCACCACCACGCCAATAAACAGCGCCGCCATCAGGAACAGCCACAGGTCGGGGAAGCTCTCGGAAAAATACGTCTTGCCAAAGTTGACCAGCAGCGTGCCCCACACCGCGCCCACCAGGCTCATGCGCCCGCCCACCGCCGCGTAGATCACCATCTCGATGGAGGGCACGATGCCGACGAACGACGGCGACATGAAGCCCACCTGCAGCGTGAACAGCGCGCCGCCCACCGCGGACAGCGCCGCCGCCAGGCAGAACACGAAGACCTTGAACATCGCCACGTCATAGCCGGAGAAGCGCACGCGGTCTTCCTTGTCGCGCATCGCCAGCAGCAGCACGCCGAGCTTGCTGCGCTGGATCCAGCGGCACAGGGCGATGGCGCCGAACAGCAGCACCACGTTGGCGAAGTACAGGATCACCTTGGCGCTGTCGCTGCGGATGTCCCAGCCCAGCATGGTCTTGAGATCGGTGATGCCGTTCACGCCGCCGGTAAAGCCTTGCTGGCCGATGATCAGCACCGAGAGGATCAGCGCCACCGCCTGCGTGATGATGGCGAAATACACCCCGCCCACGCGCCGCCGGAACATGGCAAAGCTGACGATGAAGGCGAGCGCCACCGGCACCGCGATCACGCCGGCCAGCGCGAGGGGCAGGTGGCGGAACGGCTCCCACCACCAAGGCAGCGCGGTGATCTGGTTCCAGTCCATGAAGTCAGGAATGCCGGGCGTGGACTGGATCGCGGTGCTCTTCACGTCGGACGCTTCGAGCTTAAGGAACATCGCCATGGCGTAGCCGCCCAGGCCGAAGAACACGCCCTGGCCAAGGCTCAGCACGCCGCCGTAGCCCCACAGCATGACCAGGCCTATGGCGACGAAGGCGTAGCTCAGGTACTTGCCGACGAGGTTGAGGCGGAACACGTCGAGCGCCAGCGGCATGATCACCAGCAGCACTACGGCCAGCACCAGGTGGCCGGCGAGTTCGCCGCGCAGAAATCGGCGTGCCGCAGGCGCGGCGGAAGAGGAGGGTGACATCACAAGCTCCTGTGCAGTGCTTAACGTCTTGTTGAGGGGTGTTGTCAACGCCGCACCGCCGGCGCAAACAGGCCTTGCGGGCGGATCATCAGGATCGTCACGATCAGCAGCAGCGTCAGCACGCGCGCCATCGAGCCGGTGAGGAAGAACTCGCTGATCGATTGCGCCTGGGCAATGCCGAAGGCCGACGCCACCGTGCCGAGCAGGCTCGCCGCGCCGCCGAATGTGACCACCAGGAAGGAGTCGACGATGTAGAGCGAGCCGCTGGTGGGCCCGGTGGAGCCGATGGTGGTAAATGCCGCGCCCGCCACGCCGGCGATGCCGCAGCCGATGGCAAAGGTGAGGCGGTCGGTGCGCCGCGTGTTGATGCCGGCCGCGTTGGCCATGGCGCGGTTGAGCGTGGTGGCGCGCACCCGCAGGCCCCAGCGCGAGCGGTACAGCGCCAGCCACACCATGCCGGTGACGAACAGCGTCAGCGCCATCACGAACATGCCGTTGATGGGAATATCCAGCCCCTGCGCCGGCGCCCACGAACCCATCAGCCATTCGGGCAGGGTGGGGCTGACCTCCTTGGGGCCGAAGGTGGAGCGGAAGATCTGCTGCATGCCGAGTGACAGGCCCCAGGTTGCGAGAAGGGTATCGAGCGGGCGGCGATAGAGGTGACGGATCAGCGCCCATTCGGCCAGCCAGCCCGCGCAGAACGCAAGGGCGAACGCCGCGCCGATCGCCAGCGGAAAGTAGTAAGGCATCCACGACGGCGCAAGGCGCTCGGTCAGCGTGGAAGCCAGGAAGATGGTGTAGGCGCCGATCGTCATGAACTCGCCGTGGGCCATGTTGATTACGCCCATCTGGCCGAAGATGATGGCCAGGCCCAGCGCCATCAGCAGCAGCACCGAGAACAGGCTCAGGCCGGCAAAGCCCTGCATGAGGCCGATATTCAGCATGTCGGATAGGTTCATCGTGCGCTCCGCCATCGGTAGAAGATAAGTTCGCCAGCTGTGCAAAACGAAGCCGGCAAGATGCGCCAAAGCCGTCTGCCATGACGACGGCTTTTACTCCTTCTCCCCTCAAGGGGGAGAGGGAGTAAATCAACGTGGACCAATCCGCTTACTGGTAGCCCTTCGGGAACGGATTGGGCGGGATCAGCGAAGGCGATTCCGCCACCACCTTGAACTGCCCGTCCAGCTGCGCCAGGCCCACGCGCGTCTTGCTCCACAGGTGGTGGTTGGGGTCGACCTTCACATAGCCTTCCGGCGCGGTCTTCAGCTCGATGCCGGGGGAAGCGGCAACCACCTTGTCGATGTCGAAGGAGCCGGCCTTCTCCACCGCGGCCTTCCACAACCAGGGGCCGAGGTAAGCGGCCTGCGTCACGTCGCCGATCACGGACTTGGCGCCGTACCTGGTCTTGAACGCATCGACGAAGGACTTGTTGTTGGCGTTGTCGAGCGACTGGAAGTACTTCATGGCCGCATAGAAGCCGGCGATGTTCTCGCCGCCGATGCCCAGCACTTCATCCTCGGTCACAGAGATGGTCAGCAGGAACTGCTTGTCGGCGGTGATGCCCGCGGCCTTGAGCTGTTTGTAGAAGGCCACGTTGGAGCCCCCCACCACGATGGCGTAGATGCAGTCCGGCTTGGCGATCTTGATCTTGTTGATCAGCGAGTTGAAGTTGGTGTGGCCGAGTGGGTAGTACTCCTCGCCCACCACCTTGAGCTTCTGGAAGTTCTCGATGTGCTTGCGCGCGATCTTGTTGGAGGTGCGAGGCCAGATGTAGTCGGAGCCGATCAGGAAGAAGCTCTTGGCGTTCTTCTGCTTTGCCGCCCAGTCCAGGCCCCAGATGATCTGCTGCGTGGCTTCCTGGCCGGTGTAGATGACGTTTTTCGATTGCTCCAGCCCTTCGTAGAACGTCGGGTAGTAGAGCAGGCCGTTCTCCTTTTCGAAGATCGGCAGCACGGCTTTGCGCGAGGCGGAGGTCCAGCAGCCGAACACGGCCGCCACGCGGTCGTTGACCAGCAGCTTCTTGGATTTCTCGGCGAAGGTGGGCCAGTCGGAGGCGCCGTCTTCCTTGATGACCTTGATCTTGCGGCCGAGGATGCCACCCGCCGCGTTGATCTGGTCGATGGCCAGTTGCTCGGCCTGGATCGAGCCGGTCTCGGAAATCGCCATGGTGCCGGTGGCCGAGTGCAGCTGGCCCACGGTGACCTCGGTGTCGGTGACGGCCAGCCTGGTGGTGTTGGCAACGGCGGTCGGCACCGCCGCGCGTGCCGAGCCGCTGAGGCCGGCCACGCCGGCGAGCGACAGGGCCGGCAGCGCGGCCAGGCCCTGCATCATGCGCCGGCGCTGCCGCGAGACCGCGCCGGCGGCATCGGTACGGGTATCGGCATCTTGGGAAGAAAGGGACCCGTTCGTTTCTTTGTCACGCATGATCGACGCTCCTTGGAGGCGTGGTGAGGTAAGACGGCGTTGGCCGGTTAGCGGTGGCTGTGAATGACCCTGCGGCTGGATCATGGTGCAGCGCAGCGCTAGCTTCCATACGTCATTCAACGTACGTGCATGCGCCCCCCGGGCGAGTGACGGGCGTTACGATTGGTGCCCTTCACCACGGTGCTCGGCACAGCTCTTGCATCTGCCGACACGCCCACGCGCGCACCCTCCGGAGTCACCGCCCCCATGCCAGCCGCCAGCCAGCCCGTACAGCGCATCAGCAAGATCCGGCGCGACTACAACCGCTGGGTCGCCGACGAGACGCTGGAGGACTACGCGCTGCGTTTTGCACCAAGGACGTTCCGCAAGTGGAGCGCATTTCGCGTGGCCAATACCGCTTTTGGTGCAGTGGCCTTCCTGGCGCTGGAGGCGATCGGTGCGGCCATCACGCTGAGCTACGGCTTTACCAATGCGATGTGGGCCATCGGCGTGGTGAGCCTGGTGATCTTCCTGACCGGGCTGCCGATCTCTTATTACGCGGCCCGCAACGGCGTTGACATGGACCTGCTGGCGCGCGGCGCGGGTTTTGGCTATCTCGGCTCCACCATCACGTCGCTGATCTACGCCAGCTTCACCTTTATCTTCTTTGCGCTGGAGGCGGCCATCATGGCGCAGGCCTTCGAGCTGCTGTTCGGGCTGCCGCGCGCGCTGGGCTACCTGCTGTCGGCGATGGTGGTGATCCCGCTGGTCACGCACGGCGTCACGCTGATCTCGCGCATCCAGTTGTGGACCCAGCCGGCATGGCTGTTGCTGCTGGCGCTGCCCTACGCGGTGATCTGGTGGCGCGAGCCGGGGCTCTACACGGATTTCCTTTCCTTCAACGGACGCCTGGCCGAAGGCGATGGCTTCTCGTGGCATGCCTTCGGCGCCGCCGCCACGGTCACCGCCGCGCTGATCGCGCAGATTGGCGAGCAGGTGGATTTCCTGCGCTTCATGCCGGAACTCACGCCGAGCAACCGCTGGCGCTGGTGGAGCGCGTTGATTGCCGCCGGCCCGGGCTGGATCGTGCTGGGCGCGGCCAAGATGGCGGGCGGGGCATTTCTCGCCTTTGTGGCGTTGCAGGCCGAGGTGCCGATCTCGCACGCGCTGGAGCCCACGCAGATGTACCTGGCCGGTTTCTCGCGCGCGCTTGGGCGAGCGTGGCCGGGCTGGGTGGCGGTGGTGCTGACCGGGCTGTTCGTGCTGCTGTCGCAGACCAAGATCAACATCACCAATGCGTATGCCGGATCGCTGGCGTGGTCGAACGTGTTCGCGCGGCTCACGCACAGCCATCCCGGCCGCGTGGTGTGGCTGGCGTTCAATGTACTGATTGCCGTGATGCTGATGGCCATGGGCGTGTTTGAGGCGCTGGAGCAGGTGCTGGCGCTCTACGCGCACCTGGCGGTGGCGTGGGTCGGCGCCATCGTCGGGGATCTCCTCATCAGCAAGCCGCTCGGGCTGTCGCCGCGCACCATTGAGTTTCGCCGCGCCTACCTGTTCGATATCAACCCGGCTGGCTTCGGCGCCATGATGATGGCCTCGGCAGGATCGATGCTGGTCCACCTGGGTGCGTTCGGCGAGACGTTGCGCCCGGCGTCGATCGGGGTGGCGCTGGTGCTGGCCATCGTCATCCCGCCGCTGATCGCGTTCGCCACGCAAAGCCGCTATTTCATCGCGCGCACACCAGTGGATTTTGGCCCGCGCCACAAGGTGGTCCGCTGCACCATCTGCCGCAATCCGTTCGAGGTGGAAGACGTGGCTGCCTGCCCGGCGTATCGCGGGCCGATCTGCTCGCTGTGCTGCACGCTGGACGCGCGGTGCGGGGACCGCTGCAAGCCCGGCGCCAGCGCGCAGGAGCAGATCGTCACCGCGCTCACGCGGGTGCTGCCGGTCGGCACGCCGCCGGTGATGGCGCGCCGCATCGGCCAGTTCTGCCTGGTGCTGGCCGGCATGGTGTTTGTGTTCGGCACCTTCCTGTGGCTGCTGTACACGCAGGAGCAGTTGTCGGGCGCGCTGGCGGCGTTGCCACGCACGGGGCTGTTCATCAAGATCTTCGCCGGGCTGCTGCTGTTCGCGGCGGTGGCCGCGTGGTGGCTGGTGCTGGCCAACGAGAGCCGGGGCGTGGCGCAGGAGGAGTCGGAGCGGCAGAACATGCTGCTGCAAAAGGAAATCGATGCGCACCGCCACACCGATGCGCTGCTGCAAGGTGCCAAGGAGGTCGCGGAGAAAGCCAACCTGGCCAAGAGCCGCTTTATCACCGGCATGAGCCACGAGATGCGCGCCGGGCTGAACTCCATCCTCGGCTACTCGCAACTGCTGTTGCGCGCGGGGCCGCTGCCGCCCGCGTTGCGCGAGGACGTGCGCACCATCGGGCGTGCGGGAGAGCATCTTTCCAGCTTGGTCGATGGCTTGCTGGAGCTGTCTCGCATCGAGGCTGGCAAGCTGCGCCTGGCGCAGGAGGCGGTGGCGCTGGAGGGCTTGTTCGGCGAACTGGTGCGGATGTTCCGGCCGCTCGCTGCGGCGCGCGGGCTGGCTTTTCACTACCGCGTTGAAGGCGTGCTGCCAACGCACGTGCACGGGGATCCGAAGCGGCTGCGCCAGATCGTCATCAACCTGGTCAGCAACGCCATCAAGTTCACCGAGCAGGGTGCCGTCACGCTGGCCGTGCGGCACCAGCGCGAGATGGCCACCATCGTGGTAAGCGACACCGGCCCCGGCATCGACGCCGCGGACCAGGAGCGCATCTTCGATCCCTTCGAGCGCGCCGGCGGCCACGACGACCGCGATGGCATCGGGCTGGGCCTGGCCATCGTGCGGCTGCTGGCCGACCTGATGGGCGGCGAGATCCGCGTGCGCAGCGCGCCCGGCGCCGGCAGCGAGTTCACGGCGCGGCTCTACCTGCCGACGGTGACGGCGCCGGTGGCGCGTAGGCCCGCAGCGGTGGGCACGCGGTTGCCGGCCGATGCGCGCGTGCTGGTGGTGGACGATCGCGCGGCGCATCGCGCGGTGCTGCTCGGTTTCCTGGCGCCGCTGGGGCTCGTGGTCGATGCGGTGGGCGAGGGCGCGGCGGTGCTGCCCGCGGTGCAGCGCCTGGACCCGCAACTGGTGCTGCTGGACCTGAACCTGCCCGATGCATCCGGCTGGGACCTGTGCCGCCTGCTGCGCGCGCTGCCGCGTGCCCCGCTGGTGGTGATCGTCTCGGCCAACGCGCACGAGAACACCGAGGAGGCGCGCGCCACGCACGGCTATTTTGCCTTTGTCAGCAAACCGGTGCGCGAGCCCGAACTGATCGAGGTGGTGCGGCGCGCGCTGGCCAGCGTGGCGCTGCGCGAGAGCGCGGCGGCTGCATTGCCATCCTCGGAGCTCCTGCGCGAGTTGCTGCTGCTCGGGGCCACCGGCCGCCAGCGCGCGCTGGAGGCGCAGCTGTCCGAGCTGGCCGAAGGCACGGACGCAGCCGCCGCATGGGCGGCGCGCATGCTCGCGCTGGCACGCATCGACGGCGCTGCACTGACACATTCACTTGGCGAGGCGCTCCATGATTCCCGTTCCTGAGCTGCAGACCCGCGTGCTGGTGGTGGACGACAACGCCGACGCGCGCGGCTTGCTCACCCGCGCCCTCGGCGGCGAAGCCATGGCGGTGCACGCCGCCCACAGCGGCAACGCCGCGCTCGACGCGCTGGCGTTCTTCGAGCCGGACGCGGTGCTGCTCGACGTGGACATGCCGGGCATGGATGGCTTTGCCACCTGCGCGGCGCTGATGGACCGTCACGCCGATCTGCCGGTGATCTTCATGACGGGGCTGGGCGAGACCGGTCACATCGTGCGCGGTTTCGAGGTGGGCGCGTGCGACTACGTGACCAAGCCGGTGGCGATTGCCGAAGTGGTGGCGCGGGTGCGCTCGCACGCGGCCAAGGCGCGGCTGGCGCGCAGTGCGCGCGCGGCGGTGCTGAGCAGCACGGTCGCGATGCTGGCGGCGGATGCGGGCGGGCAGCTGATGTGGATGAACGCTAGCGCGGCAGCCCTGCTGCAGACACAGGGCTGGGCGCAGGGGCTGCCGGGCGAGATGTTGCCAGCGCAGCTGGTGGCTACGCTGTGGGCATTGCAGGAAAACGCAAGCATGCAGGGCCTGCCGCTGGGCGGACTGCGCCTGCGCAGGCTGACCGCCGTGACGGCAGGCGTGATGGTGGTGGAACTGGCCGCGCAGGCGGCAACGAGCGAATCGGCGGCGCCAAGCGAGTTGACTCCACGCGAGGCGGAGGTGATGGTGTGGGTGGCGCGCGGCAAGACCAACCGCGACGTGGCCGAGATCCTGGGCATGAGTCCGCGCACGGTCAACAAGCATCTCGAGCACATCTACGAGAAGCTCGGCGTGGAAACCCGCACAGCTGCCGTTGCGGCCGCGCAGCGCGCTCTGGGCTAGGTCAGAGCTTCCGGTGTGAGCAGGTGTGATCAGGCGTGGCGGTGGTGCGCCCTGGCCGCGCCGTCATGATCGCGGGCCGTATCCTCCATGCGGCCGCGTGGGTGATTGGCAGCATGCTGACACAAGCCTCTGCTATCTTTAGGCACCCAGCCCGTTGCTGGACACCATTCCCACATCGGCTCCCATGCAAGCTACGACCACCACGCCAGACACCGCCGCCCCGGCCGCCATCACCTTGCGCCAGGCATTCTGGTACTGGCTCAAGCTGGGCTTCATCAGCTTTGGCGGCCCGGCCGGGCAGATCGCCATCATGCACGAGGACCTGGTCGAACGGCGACGATGGATCTCCGAGAGCCGTTTCCTGCACGCGCTTAATTACTGCATGGTGCTGCCCGGGCCAGAGGCGCAGCAGCTGGCAACGTATATCGGCTGGCTGATGCACCGCACCTGGGGCGGGGTGATCGCGGGCGGGCTGTTCGTGCTGCCCTCGTTGCTGATCCTGATGCTGCTGTCGTGGATCTACATGCGCTTTGGCGAGGTGCCGGCGGTGGCGGGGGTGCTGTATGGCATCAAGCCGGCGGTAACGGCCATCGTGATGTCGGCGGCGTGGCGCATCGGCTCGCGGGCGCTGAAGAACAGCTGGCTGTGGGCGATCGCGGCGGCTTCGTTCGTCGCCATCTTCGCGCTGGAATTGCCGTTCCCGGTCATCGTGCTGGTCGCGGCCTTGATCGGCTACGCGGGCGGCCGGTTCGCGCCGGCGCGCTTTGCCAGCGGGGGTGGCCATGGCGCGGGCAAGACCGGTTTTGGCCCCGCGCTGCTGGACGACCACACGCCCACGCCGCAGCATGCGATGTTTACCTGGAAGCGCTTCGGGCTGGTGCTGGCGGTGTTCCTCGCGATCTGGGGGCTGGCGCTGGGCGCGCTGGCCTGGCGCTACGGCTGGCAGGGCACGCTCACGCAAATGGGCTGGTTCTTCACCAAGGCCGCGCTGATGACCTTTGGCGGTGCCTATGCGGTGCTGCCCTATGTCAACCAGGGCGCGGTGGCGCACTACCACTGGCTTAGCGCGCCGCAGATGATCGACGGCCTGGCGCTGGGCGAAACCACGCCTGGCCCGCTCATCATGGTGGTGGCCTTCGTTGGCTTCGTCGGCGGCTGGACGCAGGCGGTGTTCGGTGCCGATGCGGTGGTGGCGTCGGCCGTGGCGGCGGCGACGGTGGTGACGTTCTTCACCTTCCTGCCGTCGTTCCTGTTCATCCTGCTGGGCGGGCCGTTCGTGGAGAGCACGCACGGCAACCTGAAGTTCACCGCGCCGCTGACTGCCATCACGGCGGCGGTGGTTGGCGTGATCGTCAACCTGGCGGTGTTCTTTGCCTATCACGTGCTGTGGCCCGCCGGGCTGCAAGGGCGCTTCGAGTGGCCGTGCGCGCTGATCGGACTGGCCGCGGCGGTGGCGTTGTTCCGCTTCAAGGCCGGCGTGATCCCGGTCATCCTCGCTTGCGGAGGCGCCGGGCTGGCGCTGGTGTTCGCGCGCGGCATGGCCTGAGCGGGCTACCAGCCACTATAGGGCGCGCCCGCCATCCGGTGGGCCGCGAAGTGCTCCGCCAAAAAGTCCACGAACGCGCGCACCTTGGCCGTGAGGTGGTCGCGCGTGAGGAAGACGGCGAACACATCGGCTGGCGGCGTTTCCCAGTCGGTCAGCACCTGGCGCAGCCGCCCCGAGCGGAGCATCGGCGCCACCTCCCATTCCGAGCGCATCAATATGCCGTGGCCCTGCAAGGCCCAGCCGAGGGCCACTTCGCCATCGTTGGTGCTGGCCGGCCCGCGCACCTTTACGGCTTCGTGGCGGCTGGCCGAGCGCAGGTGCCAGGTGCCGTAGGTGGCGTCGCTCTCCCGGATCACGATGCAGCGGTGCTGCTGCAGCTCGCGCGGCGACGCCGGTTCGCCGTGGCTGGCCAGGTAGCGCGGCGCGGCGCATAGCAGGCGGCGGTTGTGCGCGATGGGCCGGGCGGTGAGGCGCGCATCGGGTAAATCGCCCACGCGAATGCCGACATCGAAGCCCGCCTCGGCCAGGTTCAGCGGCCGGTCCGTGAGTTCCAGCTGCACCTCCACCTCCGGGCAGGCCAGCAGGAAGGCGCCCACCGCCGGCGCCACGTGGCGCCGGCCGAAGCCCAGCGTGGCGTTGACCCGCAGCAGCCCGCGCGGCGCCACCCGGCTGCCGCCAAGCCCTTGCTCCAGTTCCTCCAGCTCGGCCAGGATGCGCGCGCCCTGCGCCAGGTAGGCCTCGCCCTCCTGCGTGACGCTCAGCCGGCGCGTGGTGCGGTTGAGCAGGCGCACGCCGAGCCGCGTTTCAAGCGCCGTCAGCCGCTTGCTGGCGGCCGACGGCGTGATGCCGAACTGCTGGGCCGCGCCGGCCAGGCTGCCGCGCTTGACCAGGGTGACGAAGAAGGCGAGGTCGGAGAAGTTATCCACGATGCGGTCCGAGGCCTGATTGGTGAATTGGACGACTGAATGAAAGTCTTTGGATGAAATTATAGCGGTGGGTTCAATGGTTAAACTGGCATCTCCAATCTCAATAAGCGCGGCGGCGTCGGGGGCGTTCCCTGGCAGCCAGCCTGCCACCCAGGAGACCCCACATGAACCGCTTTATCGCCATCGCCCGCCGGATCTGCCGGATCGGCCGGATGCCGCTCGCCATGAGTGCTGTCGCCTTGTCAGTTGCGCTCGCGCCGGCGGTGGCCTCGGCCGAGACGTTTCCCGCGCGCCCGATTCGCCTGATCGTGCCGTTCGCTCCGGGC
The DNA here is from genome assembly GCF_059421605.1 of Cupriavidus sp. GW821-FHT02F09. NCBI lineage: Bacteria > Pseudomonadati > Pseudomonadota > Betaproteobacteria > Burkholderiales > Burkholderiaceae > Cupriavidus > Cupriavidus sp. GW821-FHT02F09. The sequence continues at coordinate 15,396 of NZ_JBWKVH010000045.1, read as the reverse complement.
GGCAGCGTCGACATCGCCGCGCGGCTGGTCACCGAAGCGTGGGGCCGGCAACTCGGCCAGCCCGTGGTGGCGGACAACCGTGCCGGCGCCTCGGGCAATATCGGCATGGACCAGACCGCCAAGGCCAGGCCCGATGGCTATACGCTGGCCATCAACAACGTGGCGCTGGCGGTGAATCCTTCGCTCTTCGCCAGGCTGCCGTTCGACACCGAGCGCGACCTGACGTCGGTTGGCACCATGGGCACCTCGCAGCATGTGCTGGTGGTGACCAACGGCCTGCCGGCCAAGAATGTGAAGGAACTGATTGCGCTGGCCAAGAGCCGCCCCGGGCAGCTGAGTTTTGGCTCGGCGGGCACCGGCAGTACCTTCCACATGGCGGCGGAGCTGTTCAAGTCCGAGTCCGGCACGGCCATCCTGCACGTGCCGTACAAGGGCGGCGGCCCGGCCATGGTCGATACCATCGCCGGCCAGGTGCAGCTCAGCTTCCCGGTGCTCTCCGCCGCGCTGCCGCAGGTGCAGGCGGGCAAGCTGCGCGCACTGGCGGTGACCGGGCCCAAGCGCTCTGCGCTGCTGCCCGATGTGCCCACCATTGCCGAGGCGGGCCTGCCCAACTACACCTTCGAGACCTGGTTCATCGTCAGCGCGCCGGCCGGCACGCCCAAGGAGGTGATCGCCAAGCTCAACCAGACGCTGAACCAGGCACTGGCCGCGCCGGAGATCAAAGCGCGCCTGCTCAAGGAAGGCTTCGAGCCGCTGACCATGAGCCCGTCCCAGGCCGACACCATGCTGCACAAGGAAATCAAGCGCTGGGCCGCGCAGATCAAGCAGGCCGGCATCACGCCGGAGTAGGCGCGGTGCTTTCTGCCGCGCATTTTTTCAACGCATATCAAGCAGGCTGTCCCATGTCAGGCCTTACCTACTATCGCAAGCTGGTGGATTCGCACACCGTGGCCGCGCTCGATGCCGACCACGTGCTGCTCTACGCGGATCTGCACCTGATGAACGAATACACCAGTCCGCAGGCTTTTGCCGGGCTGGCCGCGCAGGGCCGGGGCGTGCCGTCGCCGGGCCAGCAGGTGGCGGTGGTGGACCACATCATCCCCACCCACGCCGAAAGCCCGCGCCGCATCCAGGATCCCGCCTCGGCGCTGCAGGCGCGCAACCTCAAGCGCAACTGCGACCAGCACGGCATCGCGCTGTTCGATACCGATGACGCGCTGCAGGGCATCGAGCACGTGATCGCGCCCGAGCACGGCATGATCCGGCCGGGCATGGTGGTGCTGTGCGGCGACAGCCACACCACCACCTACGGCGCGCTGGGCGCGCTTGGCTTTGGCATCGGCACATCCGAGGTGGAGCACGTGCTGGCCACGCAGACGCTGGTGTACCGCGTGGCGAAGGACATGCGCATCCGCGTGGACGGTGTGCTGCCGCGTGGCGCCACCGCAAAGGACCTGATCCTGCATATCATCAGCCGCATCAGCGCGCAGGGCGCGCGCGGCTATGTGGTGGAGTTCGCCGGCAGCGCCATTGCCGCGCTGTCGATCGAGGCGCGCATGACCTTGTGCAACATGACGGTGGAAGCCGGCGCGCGTGGCGCGCTGATCGCGCCGGATGCGGCGGCCATCGAATACGTGCTGGCCCGCGCCGCCGATATCGATGCCACGCTGCGCGAGCGCGCGCTGGCCTGCTGGCGGGCGCTGCATTCCGATGCGGATGCCAGGTTCGACAGCGAACTGGTGTTCGACGCCAGCAGCGTGGCGCCGTATGTGAGCTGGGGCACCAGCCCCGACCAGGCGATCCCCATCGACGCGTGCGTGCCGCCGGTGGAGGATGCCATCGACGACACGGCGCGCAGCGCTGCCGCCAAGGCTCTCGACTATATCGGCCTGCAGGCGGGGGCCACGCTCGAAGGCCTGCCGGTGCAGCGCGTGTTCATCGGTTCCTGCACCAATGGGCGCATCGAAGACCTGCGCGCTGTGGCCGCCATCGTGCGCGGGCGCAAGGTGGCCGAAGGCGTGCGCGCGATGGTGGTGCCGGGCTCCGGCGCGGTGCGCCAGCAGGCCGAGGACGAAGGCATTGCGCAGGTGCTGCTGGACGCCGGCTTCGAATGGCGCAAGCCGGGCTGCTCGATGTGCCTGGCAATGAACGACGACGTACTCGCGCCCGGCGAGCGCTGCGCCTCCACCACCAATCGCAATTTCGAGGGACGCCAGGGGCGCGCCGGGCGCACCCACCTGATGAGTCCCGCCATGGCCGCCGCGGCGGCGCTGACCGGCTGCATCACCGATGTGCGCCGCCTGGAGCAAACCAATGCCTGATGCCATGCCTGACTACGATTCCGACCTGATCGCCGCGCTTGGCGCGCCGCTGCCCATCGGCAACCTCGACACCGACCAGATCATGCCCAAGCAGTTCCTGCGCATCATCGACAAGGCCGGGCTGGACCGTGGCCTGTTCTACGATATGCGCTTCGACGCGCAAGGCGTGCCGCGCCCGGAGTTCGCGCTCAACCAGGCGCGGTACCAGGGCGCGGGCGTGCTGGTGGCCGGTCCGAACTTTGGCTGCGGATCGAGCCGCGAGCACGCCGTCTGGGGGCTGCAGCAATACGGCATTCGCGCGGTGATCGCGCCCAGCTTTGGCGAGATCTTCTACTCCAACGCGATCAACAACCGGCTGCTGCTGGTGATGTTGCCGCAGGCAGAAGTGGATGCGCTGATGGCCGCGGTGTCGGGCGGCGCGCCTGCGCGGATCGAGATCGACCTCGCGGCGATGTCGGTGAGCGCCGGCGCGCTGCGCTTTGCCTTCACGCTGGCCGAGCGCCACCGCACCATGTTTCGCCAGGGACTGGACATGATCGGCGCAACGCTGGCACAGTCGTCCCAAATCGCCGCGTTCGCGCGGCGCCATCACCAGTCGCAGCCCTGGCTGCAGGACGTCGCCGCCAAGACCATGGCGCGGCTGTCCGCCTGAAGGAGGACGGAACGTGTTCGAAGGATTCACGCAGCATCGCATTCCATGTGGCGACGTCGAGATCCACGCTGTCGTCGGTGGCCGGGGCCCGGCCTTGCTGCTCCTGCATGGCCATCCGCAAACGCATGTGATCTGGCATAAGGTGGCCGCCACGCTGGCAAGGCATTTCACGGTGGTCGCCACCGACCTGCGCGGCTACGGCGATAGCGGCAAGCCGGCCGGGCTGCCGGACCACGCCAACTACAGCAAGCGCAGCATGGCGCAGGACCAGGTCACGGCGATGCGCGCGCTGGGCTTCGAGCGCTTCCTGGTGATGGCGCATGACCGCGGCGGGCGCGTGGCGCACCGCATGGCGGTGGATCATCCGGATGCCGTGCAGCGGCTGGTCACGCTGGATATTGCGCCCACGCTGGCGATGTACGAGCAGACCAGCCTGCAGTTCGCGCTGGCCTACTACCACTGGTTCTTCCTGATCCGGCCCGCGCCGTTTCCCGAGACGCTGATCGAGGCCGATCCGGCGCTCTACCTGCGCAGCACCATGGGCAGCCGCAGCGCCGGCCTGGCGCCGTTTACCGAGGCGGCCATGGCGGAGTACCTGCGTTGCCTTAGCCTGCCGGGCGCGGCGCACGGGCTGTGCGAGGACTATCGAGCCAGCGCGTCGATCGATCTCGAACACGATCGTGCCGACCTCGCCGCCGGGCGCAAGGTCGAGTGCGAGATGCTGGCGCTGTGGGGCGAGCAGGGCGCGGTAGGCCGCTGCTTCGCGCCGCTGGAAGAGTGGCGCAAGGTGGCGCGCAACGTGAGCGGCAAGAGCCTGCCGTGCGGGCACTACATGGCGGAGGAAGTGCCGGCGCTGCTGCTGGACGAGACGCTGCCCTTCCTGCTGGGCGCAGGTTAGGGATGCAACGGGCGAATGCGCTGCGAGCCGGGCTGGCTTACACTCGCTGTCTTCGCCCCTGTGCCCAACCGAACGCTTTCCCCAGTCCATGCCGCCCCGCAAGAATCCCGCCGCTGCCACCGAGACGCTCGATAGGCTCGAAACACTCGCGCAAGGCCGCGCTGCCAGCGACCAGGCCATCCAGCTGCTCGACGGCGCCGTCAACCACGTGCTGGAGCACGGCATCGGCGACTTGTCGCTGCGCCATATCGCCGAGGCGCTCGGCACCAGCCACCGCATGCTGATCTATTACTTCGGCTCGGCGGACCAGTTCTGGGAGGCGGTGCTGCGCCGCATCCGCCATGCCGAGCTGGATGCGCGCGCCAGCCTGGCCGCCAGCGAGTCCGATCCCGCACGGGCGCTGGAGGTAGCCTGGGCGCGCTACTCGGCGGACAACTACCTGCCCATCATCCAGTTGCTGTTCGAGATTTACGGCCGCGCCATTCGCGATCGCGAACGCTTCCAGGTGTTCCTCGACGATGTGATCGGCAGCTGGACCGGCGCGCTGACCGAGCGCTTTCACAAGCAGCTTGGATTGAGCACGAGCGAGGCGAAGCTGCGGGCTCGCATCGAGGTCGCCACCGTGCGCGGCCTGTTGCTGGATCTCGTCACCACGGGCGATCGCAAGGGCACCACTGCCGCGCTGAAATACTTCGCGCGCATGCTGAATGCGCCTGGGGCCCCGGGCGCGAAATCCGCACCCGAAGCCTGATCCGTATGCGGCGCCGGCGTCGGCGCCGCAGTCCCGAAAATTTTTTTCCCTCCTCATGTACCACATGGTACAGTAAACCGCATGCACCTCGATGCGAGGGTGCCGCTCAAGGGATGCGAGAGGAGATCGAAGTGAACAGACGCACACTGATACTAAGCGCCGCGCTCGCCGTGGCGGGCATGGCATGTGGCGCGGCCGGCTGGGCGCAGGACTGGCCGCAGCGCCCGGTCAGGCTGGTCGTGCCGCAGGCCGGTGGCACGGGCAACGACGTGCTCGCGCGCGCGCTGGCCGAAACGCTGGGCAAGCGCTGGGGACGCAGCGTTGTTGTGGAAAACAAGCCCGGCGCCAACGGCGTGCTGGCCATCAACTATGTGCTGCAGCAGCCGGCCGATGGCTACACCCTGTTCTTCGCGGGCGTGTCCAACCTGGCCTTCAATCCCTTCCTGTATCCCACGTTGCCCTATGTGCCGCAACGCGACCTGACCGGCGTGGCGATGCTGGCCAACTCGCCGTTCGTGCTAGTGGTCGCGCCGGCGATGCACGCCACCAGCTTTGCCGAATTCGTGCGGCTCGCCAAGGCGCGGCCGGGCGGCATCAGCTACGCCTCCGGCGGCATCGGCAACTCCACGCACCTGGCCATGGAGCTGGTGGCCGAGCGCGCCGGCATCAAGCTGCAGCATGTGCCGTTCAACGGCGCCGGCGGCTCAACCAGCCTGATGTCGGGCGAGACGCCGGCCATGATGAATGTGGTGGCGGGCGTGCAGCCCTATATCGCCGGCAAGAAGCTGGTGGCGCTGGCCGTGACCGGCGAGCGGCGCCTGGCCGCGCTGCCCGATGTGCCGACTTTCAAGGAGCTTGGCTACGACGTGGCGGTGCCGGGCTGGTACGCCATCGTCGCAAAGACCGGCACGCCGGCGGCGCTGGTGCAGAAGATCAACGCCGACATCAACGCGGCCATGGACGAGCCGGCATTCAAGGACAAGCTGGCCAACCAGTTCCTCGACCCGATCAAGGGGCCACCGGCCGAAGTGGAGCGCCATATGCAGCGCGACGCGCAGGCCTGGGGCCCCATGATCCGCAAGCTCGGCATCGCCCTCTGATCCCGGGCGGATGTGTCCGCACCCGCCCGCACCCGCCCGCACCCGCCCGCACCCATTACCAAGGAAGCAAGGAACCAAGGAGACTAGACATGCCCCAGATCACGACCGCCGTGCGCGACTATCGCCTGGCAATGATGCACGCGCTGATGGACCGCATCCGCGTTGACGCGCTGGTGTTCAGCACGCCGGACTTCTTCCAGTTCGCCACCAATTTCCAGCTGGATGTCTGGCCGTGGGAGCGCCCCGTTTTCGTGTTCGTGCCGCGCAACGGCGAACCCTTCGCCGTGATGAACGAGCTGTCCACCAACCACATGCGCCTGTGCACGGAAAAGCACAAGGTCTGGCTGCGCGACGTGACCTACTACGCCGAGCATCCGCGCGTGTCGCAGCGGCTGGCGCTGGCGCCGCAGTTGCCCGAGGTGGTGGCGTCGCTGCTGGCGTCGCACGGGCTGGGCGGCTCGCGCATTGCCGTGGACGTGGCCCACCCGATTCTCGCGGCGGCGCAGCGCTACCTGCCGGAGCTCGCGCTGCGCCCGGCCATGGCGGAGATGCGCGCCATGCGCTGGGTCAAGCATGCGGAAGAACTGCAGGTGATGCGCGAGCTTGGGAGCCTGACCGACTGGGTACAGGACCGCTACCGCGAGAACATTCGGCCGGGGCGGCTGGTGCAGGAGCTGGACCATGCCATGTCGGCGCTGATGGTGGAGGAGGCCGCGCGCCGCTTTCCCGGCGAGGATTTCGATATCCTCAAATGCTGGACGCTGACGGGGCCGGCCTCGGCCTCGCCGCACGGCGACGGCGCCGCGTGCGGCGCGCGCATCGCGGCTGGCGATACCATCGTCAACCTGATCCTGCCGCGCCTGAATGGCTACTACGTGGAGAACGAGCGCACGTGGTTCTGCGGCAAACCGGACGAGCGCCAGGCACGCTGCTACCAGGTTGCCGCCGAGGCCACCGACGCGGCGGTGGCGGCCGCGGTGACCGGCCGGCGCGTCTGCGACATGGACGCCGCCGCGCAGGCCGTGATCGAGCGCGCGGGGCTGGGCGAGTACATCTTCCACCGCACCGGCCACGCGGTCGGGCTGATGCTGCACGAGTATCCGGAGGACATGGCCTTCAACACGCGCGCACTGCTGGACGGCGAGGTCTACTCGGCCGAGCCGGGCATCTATGTCTATGGGCTGGGCGGCTTCCGGCTCGACGATACGGTCGTGGTGGGCGAGCGCCCGGAGGTCATCGTGAAGACGCCAAAGACACTGGAGTACGCAACCGTGGCGTGACGCCAGCGACAAGCGGGGATAGCGGGGATAGCGGGGGGATAGTGGGGGGATAGTGGGGGGAAACCGTATGTGACCGGGGGGCATCGTGGCGGGCACTGGTGCGCAATCCTTGGGCCAAAGGCCCGCGCCGGCATACCGGTGCGGGGTGTTCGAGGATAAAATGCGGCCGACGCCTGCCACCTGCCGCCTTGTCAACCGTGATTCATGCGGTGCTCGGACGACCCCCTCGACATGGACGACTCTCCCCAGCGCGCGCCACTTTTGCCCTGTCATGCCAATCCCACGAGCACGCCGCCCGCCGGGGCGTTGCCCACGCATCTTGCCGCGATGCTCGATAGCGTCGCGGATGGCGTCATGTCGCTCGACCGCGAGTGGCGATTCGCCTACGCCAACCAGACCATGGAGCGCTGGCTCAAGCGCACCCGTAAGGATCTCGACGGGCGCGGCATCTGGGAGTGCTATCCAGACCTGATTGGCTCGGCGTATTACCGGACGTTTCATGAGGCTGCTGCCAGCGGCGCATCACGCACCTGTACCGCCTACTATGCCCCGCTGGCATGCTGGTTTGAAGCGCGCGCCTTTCCCGATGCCAACGGCCTTACCGTGCTCTTTCGCGACGTCAGCCGCGAACGGCAGCAGTCGGCCCAGCTGGAATACCATGCCGACCACGACTACCTGACCGGCCTGCCGAACCGCCGGCGCTGCACGCAGGTGCTGGCGCGCGCGGTGGCGCAGGCTGCAGAAGCCCAGGTAGCCGTGCTGCCGGCCGGCATGCAGGCGCAAGCGCCGCAAGCGGCCGGGGTGGTGGTGCTGTTCGTCGATCTCGACCGCTTCAAGGAAGTCAACGACGCCTTTGGCCATGCCGTGGGCGACACGTTGCTATGCAAGGTCGCCGAGCGCTTTCGCGCGCTGCTGGCGCCTTCGGCTTTTGTCGCGCGCGTCGGCGGCGATGAGTTCGTGTTCATCTTGCGCGACGCGCGGCCGGGACAGGCCGAGCGCTTTGCCGGCACCATCCTGGCCGGCGTGTCGCAGCCATTCCAGGTGGACGGCCACACGCTGCTGCTGGGTGCCAGCGTAGGGATCGCGCAATGGCCCGAGGCTGGCGACACCGCTGACACCCTGTTGAACCACGCCGATGCCGCCATGTATGCGGCCAAGGCTGCGGGGCGTTTCCAGTTCCGCGTCTTCCACCTGGACCTTGCCCAAGGCTTGCGGCAGCGCCTGCAGCTGCGCGCCGACCTGCATGCCGCGATGGCCGACGACCAGCTGGTGCTTCACTTCCAGCCGCAGTGGTCGCTGCCGGATGGCAGGCTGGCGGGCGCGGAGGCGTTGTTGCGCTGGCAGCACCCAACGCGCGGCCTGCTGCCTCCCGCCGCCTTTCTCGATGTGCTGCTGGAGTCCCCGCTGGAGCCGGCGGTGGGGCTGTGGGTCATGCGCGCCGTGTGCCGCCAGATAGCGGCCTGGCGGCGTGCCGGCCTGACGGTGCCCAGGATCTCTCTCAACCTGTCAGCGCGGCAGCTGGTCATGCCGGGGCTCGCTGGCTTGCTGGCGGACCTCGCGCGCGAGCACGAGGTGCCATGCGGGCTGCTGGACGTGGAAGTCACCGAGGACACCCTGATGACCGACCTCGACAGTGCCGCGGCGGCGCTCGACGAGCTCAGGCACTGCGGCATCAGCGCCTCGCTGGACGATTTCGGCTCCGGTTACTCGAGCCTGGCCTACCTGACGCGCCTACCGGTTGCGACGCTCAAGATCGACAAATCGTTCGTTGCAGTCCTCGGCAGCGCACCCGAGGCCCTGGCGGTCATTCGCGGGGTCATCGCGCTGGCGCGCTCGCTGGGCATGAGAACCCTGGCGGAAGGTGTGGAGACCCAAGCCCAGCAGCGCTTGCTGGCCGAGGAGGGCTGCGACGCGGCGCAAGGCTACCTGCTCGGCCGGCCGATGCCGGCAACGGATTTCGCCGCGGTCATGGGCCAAAGCGCCGTGGCGCGGGGGGATTGACGCGGCGTGGCAACAGCCCCGCGGTGCCGCAAGCATGTGCCGTCCCGGAGGTGCATAATCGCTCACCGATACGTTGAGCCCTAGCCCGATTTCTCCTGCCTCAACATACATTCATGAACGGATGTATAATTCCGTAATGATTCGCTTGTCCCTAAGCGATTGTTGCGGAAATTGACCATGACTTACCGATTTATTGCCGGGTGCCTAAGCGCCTGGCTCGCGATCTGCGTGACCGCGGGCTGGGTGGTGGAACGCCTCTGGTCCTGAGTACGGGTGGTCGGCTTTGCCGCTGGGAGGTGGCAAGGTTTTCGCTAGGACTTGCCATTCTTCGCGGTAATTACCACCCACCATGCACATGACCATCGATAAGAAGAACGCCGGCCTTGCCCGTCGGCTTGCAACACGTATCAAGGCGCTTGGCGCCATGGCTGCCCTCGGCGCATGCGCTGCCGCGCACGCCGATCCAGGGGTGCACGTGGCCTTTGGCCGCGATCCCGGCCACAACATCGACAAGTACGAAGTTGGCGTGAACTGGGACTCCGGCTTTGCCTGGGGCAACCCGCAGGGCTGGCTGGCCAAGCTGCAGTGGGAGGCCGAACTGGCCGAATGGAACGCCCGCAGCGGCACCAATCACCAGAATGTGACCGAATTCGGCTTCTCGCCGATCCTGCGCGTGGAAAAGCGCGGCGGCTCGCTGGTGCCGTTCCTGGAAGCCTCCGTCGGCGTGCGCATGATGAGCCATAAGGCCACCTCCGACGAGCACCGCTCCGGCAGCCTGTTCCAGTTCTCCGACATGATCGGCGTGGGCATGGCCTTTGGCCCCAAGACCGCGTACGAAGCCGGCTTCCGCTACCAGCACGTCTCCAACGCCGGTATCAAGCAGCCCAATCCGGGCAGCGGTTTTTACACGGGTTACGTGCGTTATCGCTTCTGATCCTGCAAACGTGGCTGGCTTGGCCTGAAGCCATGACGCTCAGGCCAGCCTGACCATGCCTGCGCGCGGGGCGCGCAGGCCGCGGGAGGTGGATTCCGTTTCCGCGCCTTGCGCCTGCCTGCTGCGCAGCGCGTCAAAAAATCGCCACAGCGCGGGTTCATCGCTGGTTGCCACGTTGAACCGTATCCACGGCGAGTCGCCTTCTTCCGGTTCAAAGTAAGACCCTGGCGCCAGCCAGATGCCATGCTCCAGCGCCAGCGTCGCCAGGCGGTTGCCCGACAGCGCGGCCTGGTCGCCGCCGTCTTCCGGCCGCATCCTTGCCCAGGCGAACATCCCGCCTTCCGGGCGCAGCATCACCTCCAGCCCGTGGGCTTCCATTTTCTCCGTGATCCGGTCCTGCTGGGCGCGCAGCCGTTCGGCCAGCGCCGCCACATGTCGGCCATAGTGGCCGCTGGTCAGCACCGAGTACACCAGCCGCTCGGTCACTTCCGATGACGTCAGCCCCACGGCCATCTTGGTGCGTGCGAGTGCCTTGGCCAGCTCCGGGCTGGCCGCGAGGTAGCCAACCCGCAGCGATGGCGTGATGGTCTTGGAGAACCCGTTGACGTAGATCACGTGCGAAAGCCCGTCCATGGCCGCCAGCATGGGTGAGCCGGGCGGCGCCAGCTCGCGGTAGATATCGTCCTCCACCACCAGCAGCCGGTACTGCTCGGCCAGTTGCAGCACGCGGTGCGCGTTCATGCTGGTGAGCGTGCCGCCGGTGGGGTTCTGCAGCACCGTGTTGACGAACAGCGCGCGTGGCGCGTGGGTGCGGATGGCGTGGTCGAGCGCGTCGGTGTCGAGCCCGCTGGCGGTGCGGCGCACGCCAACCACCTGCAAGCCGGCAAGGCGCAGGATCTGCAGCAGATTGCAGTAGCAGGGGTCTTCCACCAGCACGGTGTCGCCCGGGCGCAACAGCGTGCGGACCACCAGGTCCAGCGCTTGCGTGGCGCCCTGGGTCAGCACCACTTGCTGGGCCTGCACCGGCATGCCGTACTGGCTGAGCCCGGCGGCGATATGCTCGCGCAGCGCGGCGAAGCCGTACGGGTGGCCGTAGCCCGAGACCTGCGCCGCGGGCACCCGCGCTGCGGCGCGCATGGCCTGGTGCAGCCCTTCCTCGTTGAGCCAGTCGCCGGGCAACCAGCCCGCACCCGCCTTGATCGGCACGGAATGATCGGCGAACACATCCGACAGCAGCCACGCGGCGTTGAGCCCCGGTGCCTCCCAGCGTGCCGCCGGCGCCTGGCCGGCGGGGGCATGGCGGTGTGCCACCGTGTAGCCCGAGCCCACCCGCGCGCTCAGGTAGCCCAGCGCGGTCAGGCGGCCGTAGGCCTCGGCCACGGTGAAGGTGCTGACCCCATGCTGCTGGGCAAAGCGCCGCACCGACGGCAGCGCCGCGCCGGCGCGCAGCACGCGCCGGTCCACCAGGCTGGCGATGCCCGCCACGATCTGCTCGGTGAGGGTGTCGCCGCTGCGCCGGCTGCGGACAAGATCGAGGTTAAGCATGCGTGACATGTAAGGATGGACCTGTACAGTTTAATGGCCGTACCGGTTCGGTGGGAAGCCTCACGGCGGCGCGGGGCTTTGCAGCGCTGCAACGTGAATCCGGCAGCTGGCGGGACTTTGGCCGCTGTGGCGAGCGGGGTGGCTGGATCCGCGGCTGCGGTCGCCCGGTTCGAGCAATTCTTGATCTGTACAGTTGTCTCACTCTTAACTGTACGGTAAGGCGATGTTCTGTCGACCGTATATTCTTTAAGCCGGGCCGGGCCGCTACAGTGGCCGCATTCACCAGAATCACCTGACAACCCGGGCGGCGCCAGCCGCCGCCCAAGCCAATGCCAATTGCTCCTGAGGAGGATGTATGGATGCCGCCAAGACTGTGATCCCTGATCTCGATGCCCTGTGGATGCCGTTTACCGCCAACCGCCAGTACAAGGCGGCCCCGCGCCTGCTCGACTCCGCCAGCGGCATGTACTACACCTCGCATGACGGCCGCCAGATCCTCGACGGTTGCGCCGGCCTGTGGTGCGTCGCTGCCGGCCATTGCCGCCAGGAGATCGCGGACGCGGTCGCCCGCCAGGTGCAGACCCTGGACTACGCGCCGCCGTTCCAGATGAGCCACCCGCTTACCTTCGAGGCCGCCACCAAGGTGGCCGCCATCATGCCGGCCGGGCTGGACCGCATCTTCTTCACCAACTCGGGCTCGGAATCGGTCGACACCGCGCTGAAGATCGCGCTGGCGTATCACCGTGCCCGTGGCGAAGGCCAGCGCACCCGCGTGATCGGGCGTGAGCGCGGCTACCACGGCGTTGGCTTCGGCGGCATGGCGGTGGGCGGCATCGGCCCCAACCGCAAGGCCTTCTCGGCCAACCTGATGCCCGGCACGGACCACCTGCCGGCCACGCTGAATGTTGCCGAAGCAGCTTACTCCAAAGGCCAGCCGACCTGGGGCGCGCACCTGGCCGACGACCTGGAACGCATCCTGGCGCTGCACGACCCGTCCAACGTCGCCGCCGTCATCGTCGAGCCGCTGGCCGGCTCGGCCGGCGTGCTGGTGCCGCCCGTGGGCTACCTGGAAAAGCTGCGCGAGATCACCAGCAAGCACGGCATCCTGCTGATCTTCGATGAGGTCATCACCGCCTTCGGCCGCCTGGGCGCGGCCACCGCCGCCGAGCGCTTCAAGGTCACGCCGGACCTGATCACCATGGCCAAGGCCATCAACAACGCAGCCGTGCCGATGGGCGCGGTGGCGGTGCGGCGCGAAGTGCACGACACCGTGGTCAACGCCGCGGCGCCGGGTGCCATCGAGTTCCTGCACGGCTATACCTATTCCGGCCACCCGCTGGCGATGGCCGCGGCCATCGCCACGCTGGATATCTACAAGAACGAGAACCTGTTCGGCCGTGCCGCCGAGCTGGCGCCGAAGTTCGAAGCCGCGGTGCATGCCGTGCGCGGCGCGCCCCACGTGAAGGACATCCGCAACCTCGGCATGGTCGCCGGCATCGAGCTGGAGCCGCGTCCCGGCCAGCCCGGCGCGCGTGGCTATGAGGCCTTCCTGAAATGCCTGGAGCGCGGCGTGCTGGTGCGCTTCACCGGCGACATCCTCGCTTTCTCGCCGCCGCTGATCATCACCGAGGCGCAGATCGAAGAGATGTTCGACACCGTGAAGAAGGTGCTGCAAGAACTGAAGTGATTGCAGTGATTGCAGCGAATGCTGTGGCCGCAGAGACAAGACAAGGAACACTGACGTGAACATCGCAGAGAACCGGCAGATCGCCGACATTGCGCACTACATTGGCGGGACTGTGCGCGCCGCCTCGTCGGAGCGGTTTGCCGACGTCTTCAACCCGGCCACGGGCGCCGTGGCCGGGCGCGTGGCGCTCGGCTCGGCGCAGGACGTGGACGCCGCTGTGGCTGCGGCCCACGCCGCGTTCCCGGCCTGGTCCGAGACCGCGCCGCTCAAGCGCGCGCGCATCCTGTTCAAGTTCAAGGAGCTGCTCGACCGCCACCATGACGACCTCGCCGCGCTGATCACGCGCGAGCACGGCAAGGTGTTCTCCGATGCCAAGGGCGAAGTCACCCGCGGTGTGGAGATCGTTGAGTTTGCCTGCGGCATTCCCAACCTGCTCAAGACCGACTTCACCGACAACATCGGCGGCGGCATCGACAACTGGAACCTGCGCCAGCCGCTGGGCGTGGTGGCCGGCATCACGCCGTTCAACTTCCCGGTGATGGTGCCGATGTGGATGTTCCCGGTGGCGCTGGCCTGCGGCAACACCTTCGTGCTCAAGCCGTCCGAGCGCGATCCCTCGCCCTCGCTGCTGATTGCCGACCTGCTCAAGCAGGCCGGCCTGCCGGATGGCGTGTTCAATGTGGTGCAAGGCGGCAAGGAAGCCGTCGATGCGCTGCTGGCGCACAAGGACGTGCAGGCCCTGTCCTTCGTCGGCTCCACGCCGATCGCCGAGTACATCTACACTGAAGGCACCAAGCGCGGCAAGCGCGTGCAGGCCCTGGGCGGCGCCAAGAACCACCTGGTGGTGATGCCCGACGCCGACCTCGACCAGGCCGTGGACGCGCTGATCGGCGCTGCCTATGGCTCGGCCGGCGAGCGCTGCATGGCCATCTCGGTGGCTGTGGCGGTGGGCGATGTCGCCGACAAGCTGGTACCGCGCCTGGCCGAACGCGCGCGGTCGCTGAAGATCCGCAACGGCATGGAAGATGATGCCGAGATGGGCCCGCTGGTGACCGCCGCGCACAAGGCCAAGGTAGAAGGCTATATCGCCAAGGGTGTGGAAGAGGGCGCCAAGCTGGTGACCGACGGCCGCGGCCACAAGGTCGACGGGCACGAGAACGGCTTCTACGTGGGCGGCACGCTGTTTGACAACGTCACGCCGGACATGACCATCTACAAGGAAGAGATCTTCGGCCCGGTGCTGTCGGTGGTGCGCGTGCATGACCTGGCCGAAGCGGTGGACCTGATCAACGGCCACGAGTACGGCAACGGCGTGTCCTGCTACACCAGCGACGGCGGCGTGGCACGCGCGTTCTCGCGCCAGATCCAGGTGGGCATGGTGGGCATCAACGTGCCGATTCCGGTGCCGATGGCGTGGCATTCCTTTGGGGGGTGGAAGCGCTCGCTGTTTGGTGATCATCATGCCTACGGCGAGGAAGGTATCCGCTTCTATACGCGCTACAAGAGCATCATGCAGCGTTGGCCGGACAGTATTGGGAAGGGGGCGGAGTTTACGATGCCGGTGGCTAAGTGAGGGGGGCGGTGTTTCTTTGAGCGGCGTTGGCCTTTGCACCCAACAGCCATACGACATCCCCCTGCGGGGGCTGCCGGTCACTCTTCTTTGCGTCGGCAAAGAAGACTAACGAGAAGAAAGCCGACCCTGCCGGGCGCAGAGCAATAAGGCTGTCCGGCCTCGGTGGTTGCGTCGTACGGCCCGGAGTGCCGGCGGGCTTCTGCCGGTACCGGCTTGACCGGCCACGAACCTGCCAGCCTCCGGGATTCGTGGTGAGGCCCCCGGTAGCAGACATCACTTGCTTCAAGCCGTCTGTCGCTCGCGGCGTGCCCGGCCACGAAGTTGCAGGCGCACCGGTTCCGTCGTGGGCGCGGTGGCACCGGGTTGATATGCCCGAGACCTTGACCACCGCGCCCGCCCCACCACGAAACCACTGACGGGCGATGTGTCGTGGTGCTTCGCGCCGGTAACGGCAGATGTGGGAATGGTCACCGCACACGAGGTCAGGGGCCCCACAACGAAACCCATGTGCCATGCCATTGCGATGCCCTACAAACCGGTGCCGGCAGATGCCAGCAGAACTGTGGCCGCACGACGAAACCACAGCCCCACATAAGCCTGATTGCTCTGCCCCCGGCAGGGTCGGCTTTCTTCTCGTTAGTCTTCTTTGCCGAC
>NZ_JBWKVH010000044.1:0-58110 GCF_059421605.1 Cupriavidus sp. GW821-FHT02F09 | reverse complement strand
TGCTGGCTGGTGCCTGGCTAAATTCGCGTAACCGAAGCGCAGACGGGCAAGCACTGGCGATGGATGACAGCCCGTGATCGTAAGCAAGATCAGCGACTAGGCTGCTGCTCCTTTGTCTGCGAGCACACGCGCTACGGCAGCCTGTTTCTGGCCGGCGACGTGGCCCACATCGCGGCGCCTACCGGTGCCGAGGTGGCTTCGGACGCGGCCGGCCAGTCGGATCGAAGAACTCCTGCCGCATTGCTGGACGTCGACCGTGGCGAACCCTGAACGCTGTACGGTCAAGATGGGAACACCGGGCGTACATGGACGCCCCCGGGGCTTGCCAAGCTTCCAGAAGGGGTGTTGGCGGCTTGCTGTTTACTTCACCGTATCACGGCGTTCGCACCGTCAAGGGCGGCGCGCGCCTTGCGCGCTGGCATCCTGGCGGCCATCGTTGTCCCCTGAAGGCTTGCGCTGCGCCGTGACCTGAAGATGGCGGCCCGTTCCGCCCGGCAGCGGGAATTCGGCGAGTCGCCAAGTGAGTTGTCGCACTGGCTTGCCCGAGTGCCCTGCGCGAGTTGCTGCGTGATTAGATCCACGTCACAGTCAACGGGTCGTCGGTTGCGATGAGCACGTTGCTATATGGGCAAAGCGCAATTGTTCCGCTTCTGTGCGAGTTGCCTCTCGCAAGCAACTCTAAAAGCAAAAATTGCAATTAATCGCCAAACTTACCCATCAACATTTATGCTGCCAGCAGGCGGGGGCGCTGCACGAAACTGCTGGTTCCGCACGGAACGGCTGCGGCCAGCCGGAAGGAGAGAGATCGTTGCGGATTCAACCGGTCAACGCAACAGCTTGATGGAATCGTTCAGCCGGTGTATCGAAGTTTAGTGTTTTGCGTGGGCGTTCGTTGAGTCTTCTGGCACCGGGTCTGGCGTTCGACCAGCGTTGCAATCTGGCTGTTGGCGCTGCCGAACAGCAGATCGCCTTCCCAGTGCCCGGGTATCGCGCGATCCTCTGCCGTGGCAGGGCGTTCACTGATCGATACGGCATCTCGGATGTTCGTCCGGTCGTCGGTCTTCAGTGTATGTTGGCGCGACCTACGCATGGCTCGGGAACGGCGCAGGTGTTCCAGCAGCTCTCTTTTCAGCGCACCGCGGGCCTGGATGTAGAGGCTCCGATAGATGGTCTCGTGCGACACCTGATAGTCCTTGTTGACCGCATACACGTGCTTGAGCCAACCCGCAATCTGCCCTGGCGACCACTGCAACCAAAGCTTGCTCGCCACCACTTGGGCGAGTGTCCGATTGCTGACGAGCTTACATGCCTTTGGGCGCCGGGCGCGCTCCCAGGCGAGTTGGTCGGCCTGGTTCGCCAGATAGTCCTGTCTGCCACCATTTCGCTGGAGCTCGCGGCTGATAGTGGAAGGCGCACGGCCTAACCGCGCCGCTACGGAGCGGATCGACCGGGCGGCGACGACTGCGCGCGAAATCTCTTCTCGTTCGGAAAGCGTCAAGGCAAGCCTGGAGCGGTGTCGTTGCGCTGGCTGTATCCCGCCAGTCCTCGCGAGAACCCCTTGTATCGATGAGTGGTAGCGATCGAACAGCCTGGCAATCTGCGCAAGCGTGTCACCTTTGCGCCACCGCTCCCACATTAGTACCTTTTGAGTCTCGGTGTAGTAGATCCTGCGCCTCTGTTTCATTTGCAACACCTCCACTGCTCACGCAGCGTCTAGTGTTGCATCGACCCGTTGAATCCACGACCGACTCCGGTCGACCGAGGGGAGGGGTGCCAGTTGGCTCTTCCCGACCGGAGCGGACACTGGACGACCTCCTGAGCGGTCGTTCGGATTCCTGGGGCAATTATCGTTAGCGATAGGTAGTTGTCGTCGTGGCATGGCAGTAGATCTGGTAAATTCAGCGTCAGCCAATCCCCACCGACGTGAAGACAGTGACTGCGCCTGACAACCCCCAACTTTTAATTCGCGCCCAAGATGGCCCAATCCCCCACGGCCCAGAGTTGCAGGATCGGCTTCAGCGGTTCACAGTTCCGATCCTTCGGTTCGGCGAGAGTTCGCCGTACCCCGATTATGTCGGGTCCGGGGTTCTATTGAAGATTTGCGATCTTCGTTTTGTCCTAACAGCCGCTCATTGTGTAAGGGGGGATTTCGCTCTGACCGCCCTAGGGATCCGGGATATCCCGCATCGCTTTGAATTCAAGCCAGCCAGTCAAAACTTCGTCATTTCTGCGGCACGAGGTGATTTCGGGTATTTCCAAGTCTCCTCCGAGCAGGGCGGGACAATCGAAGCAGGAAATAGAGTCTTTCTGAATGAGAAGTCGGTCGAGGTGCTATCTGTGGCTGAACATGCAGATTCGCGAGATTTTTACGCTCTCGCTGGCTACCCGAAGGACATGTACCGTCACAAGAATGGCTCAACAGGTTCTTCACTTTTGGTGTACTCGACAACGATGGCTGGTGGGAGGCACGCGCCGGATAGCACGTTAGATCCCGGGGCCGACACACGACGAGAGATTTTTATGTGGATTCCGCAGCAAGAGAATGTGGATACTCTCAAGGACAAGTGCACGCCAGCGGCGCTCGGCGACTTCCACGGGGCAAGCGGCGGTGGTTGGTGGGCGACAAAATTGAATCGACCCGAATGGCGAGCGACCAACGTGAAGCTAATCGGCACCCACGTCGGCTCAAATCCACAGGCGACGGATAGTGATGACGGACTGCGGCACAAATTTTCAAGGGTGTCGTTGATCGGGAATCACCTCGCACTGATTGCTCGCGACCTGCCCGCGTTACGCAGTCACATCTACGCGACCTGGCCAGCGGTAGAGGCATATGGAATCGATCCATAGGACTGTGTCGGTGCACGCTGACGATACACAGGTCGCCGCAACGCGCTGCAATCGCTGGCGCATCGCCAAGATCGAAGAGCCGATCGATGCCACGCAATAGGTGGCTACGGGGCACATGGTCATCAAGGTTGAACGAGTAGAAGAGCCTATCCTGCGATCCAACTTGCTGACCCATCATGGCGAAACCCTCGTCGAACGATGATCTCAAGGATAGATGCTGACGTTCCGTGATGCCGAGTTTTTCAACAGAATCCGAGTCCAACGGTCATTCGCCGCCACCGTCGCTCCGGCAGTTGATCGGTCTGTGCAGACTCAAGCTCCATGGCCATGATCCATGGGCCTGCCTCAACGATATGTTGACCCGCCTGCCTGCACACCTGACAGACGTATCGATGAGTTGCTTCCCCACAACTGGCATCCCGCGCCTTGAGCGCGTCCGCTCTCTCGCAAACGTCGATCGACCGACAAGGTGGCACGGCGGAACGCATGCCTGCATATGTCGAAGTTCATATTTCCATTAAAAGAAAGCGCTCAATCGAACTGGCGAGCGCCACTGGCGTTTCGTCCATCGGATAGTGCCCTGCGTTCGGCATGACCTCGATGGATGCGTCCTTGAACCAGCGAAGCGTGGTGGCTTCCATCCGCTCGAGCGTCAAGGCGGGGTCGTGCTCCCCGACGACGATATGCAGGGGAGTGGACGACTCAGACACGCGCTCGACGAAGTTAGTTTTTGCCCAGGCAACCAGGTAAGCAGCAAATGCCCTCTTGTCGGACAGCTTCATGGAGCGCATGGCCATCCCCGCCACCCAGTGCTTTGGCAAGCGTCCTCCCGTGGAGCTGTCGATGATCGCGCGTCGCGCAGCTTCATCCTCTGCCGCCGCGGAAAACAGCGACCAGATCGCTTCGTCAAACGGCATGCCGCTTGCGGGAACAGGAGTGATGGCGAATAGCCGGCCGACCCGGTGCGGTGCCTCAATCAGCACACACTGGATCGCCATGCCGCCCATTGAGTGGCCCATCAGGTGAAATCGGTCCCATCCGAGCTCGTTGGCCAGCTGCAGCACATCCTGGGCGATTTCATCCATCGTCCATTCGCCCGGAACGTCGATCCGAGCGCCATAACCCCGATAGTCGAGGTAAGCTATCGTGTAGCGGCTGCCATCGAGCAAGTCGGCCAGAGGCTTCCACGCCTGGGCGTTGCCGAACCAGCCGTGCAAACCAATGACATGGTCGGGCCGTGGCCGAGCACGAGGGCATTCAAGGTGGTCTTCAGCATGAGTTTGTCCGCGCAAGAGGATGAGGAGCAGGGTAGGGGCAACACACTGGTACCGCTATTCCTGCTGTCCGCTGGTTTACCGGATTGTCCGGACTTCAAGTCCACGCGAAGGAGAGGACAGAGATGAAAGACACAGCGCGTTCTGTGGCTGTGCAAGGCGCGTTTGGTCGCATTGGCACTCACACGACGCCGAGGGCGCTGGTTGAACATGCACACAACGAATTCAACTTCGTGTTCAAGCTCGGCGGCTCGGACACCGGATTTCGCGTAGGGCGCAAGACGTGTCAGTTGACTGATGCGTCTGCCATCGTCATCAACCCCTGGATGCCCCATGCAAAGCTGGCGAGCGAGGCAGGGCCCACCACGGTGTTCACGGTCCTGCTCCATCCCGCATGGCTGGGCGAACTGCTGAAACTGGGTCCTCTGCCGTTGGTTCGGCTATTCGGCGAACCTTGCGTGGCGCTCACCGCTGATATTCAGAGTATCGTTTTCCGACTGTCGGCATCAATGAATTCCGGTGCGCTGTTTGGCGAAGCCATGCACGAGGGACTCGTGGGTGAACTGGCGATTGCCGTCACTGATACCTATGCCGCATCCGACATGCGCACCAACTTCCATCGACGCGACCAACCGATGGACGCTCGAATCTCGCGGGCAGCGGCGCTGATCAAGGACCGGGCAAAGCAGAACCCCAACCTGAACGATATCGCCGCTCAGGTGGGTCTTTCTCGCTCGCGCTTCTTTGAGCAATTCAAAGCATGCGTCGGTGCGTCGCCGCAGCAATTCATGGATTGGGCTCGCATGGCGGTGGCCACCCGATTGCTCGCCGAGACGAAGGAGAGCGTTGCCGAGGTTTCAGACGAATTGGGTTTCGCTGCGCCCAGCCACTTCGCACGTTTCTTCGCTCAGCACATGGGCGTTCCACCCAGCGAGTTCAAGCGCGGGGTGATCAGCGAGTAGATTCATTTGATGCACGATTGCGCGCATAACCGGTCTTCGCGCCAAACAGCTTTTCGCGCTGGGACCAGTCGTGCGTCTGCTCCCACAAGGCGAGCACGTTAGGTGCCTCGGCCTCGAACTCTTTAAGGCGCTCGGGAGCGCAAGTGTTTGTCGTGAGTTCCAGACGATGGCCGGAAGGGTCAAAGAAGTAGATCGACGTGATGAAGCCATCGTGATCCGTGGGCCCTACCACGTCGAGTCCGAGCGTCTCGAAGCGAGTTTTTGCCGCCATCAGCACGTCGGTGCTCTCGACCTGGAACGCGAAGTGCTGGATCCAGTCTGGCGATGTGCGATCTTTGACGTCCCCCGGGTCGCTGGGGCATTCGAAGAAGGCGATGCAGCTACCGTCCTCCATCTCGAAAAAGATGTGGATATGAGGACTGTAAGCGCCAGTCGATGGCACATGGTCCTCGCCCATTGCATGTGAGAACTTCAAGCCCAGGACTTGGGTGTAGAAATCGACCGTCGCTCGTGCGTCCACGCAGCGGTAGGCAGCATGATGAAGTTTCTTGCAGAGCATCGTTGGTCTCCGGGTGGGGATGGTTAGTGAAGGATCCATTGGCATAGTTGCCGGTGCTGGCGACAACCTGCCCCAAGCGCGCAATTTGTCTCTGGATTCGATCCAGCATCGCCTCGCCATTGGCACTCGAGTAGCCGATGTCCAGGCCCCTTTGGACTCGGGATATGTGCACTGCAGTCTAGAAATGTTCGGCGCGCGGGCGATAACGGCTTTGTCCGGCGAGTTACCCAATCGTCCGGAATTGCACGCCCCGCAATCGGTCGGACGATTTGATCTGTTTCCGGAGCCCACGGTTAGCGCCAATTGGTCGTCGATCTCTATAGTTGCTTCGCCCACACAACGACATAGACGCACCCATGAAACTTGCTACTCTCAACAACGGCACTCCCGACGGCCAGCTAGTCGTGGTCAGCCGGGACATGCGCACAGCTAGCGCGGTGCCAACGATCGCGGCCACAATGCAAGCTGCTCTGGACCGCTGGACTCAGGTCTTGCCTGGTCTGCAGCGCGTATATGAGCGGCTCAATGCGTCGGACTGTCCGGATGCATGGCACTTCGATCCCACCGCCGTCGCTGCGCCGTTGCCGCGCGCATACCAGTTCCTCGACGGCAGCGCCTATCCGTCACATATGGCGACAGTCCGGAAGGCCAGAGGCGCCATCATGCCGGCGGGGTTCGAGACCACGCCGCTTCTCTACCAGGGAAACTCTGACCGCTTCCTGGCCCCAATTGAGCCCATCCTGCATGCGCAGGATGAAGGCTACGGCATTGACTTCGAAGCTGAGGTTGTCGCGGTGACCGGAAACGTTCCCCAAGGAACCCGTTCAGCATCGGCTCGCAGCGCGATCCTGCTGCTGGGGCTGCTCAACGACACGTCCTTGCGCGGGGTGATTCCTGACGAAATCGGCCGAGGCTTCGGCTTCATGCAGGGCAAGCCGGCGCGCACGATGGGGCCTGTGTTCATCACCCCCGATGAGGCAGGCCCGTTGTGGGACGGACGTCTATTATCCGGGCGCTATGTTTGCGAAGT
This sequence comes from Cupriavidus sp. GW821-FHT02F09, assembly GCF_059421605.1. NCBI lineage: Bacteria > Pseudomonadati > Pseudomonadota > Betaproteobacteria > Burkholderiales > Burkholderiaceae > Cupriavidus > Cupriavidus sp. GW821-FHT02F09. The sequence continues at coordinate 51,435 of NZ_JBWKVH010000044.1, read as the reverse complement.
CCGCGGTGAACGCATCGGCGAGCTGGACCCAGGCATCGACGCAATGTTCGGTTACGACGACCTGATTGCGCACGCGGCGCGCACGCGGGATCTGGGGGCCGGCACGGTACTCGGGCTGGGCGCCATCGCCAACCTCGACCGCCGTCGCGGATGCGGCTGCATCGCCGAGCTCCGAGCCTATGAACAGATCGAGCAAGGACAGGCGCGCACACCATTCCTGCGTTTCGGCGATGACGTCTATCTCGAGCTTTTTGCTCCCGAGGGGACAAGCCTGTTCGGTGCCATCCGCCAGCCCGTGGGGCGCTTTGTGTCCGTCTCAGGCTGACCAACATTTGGAGGACGTCATCATGTTTCAGTACTTTCCCGGCAATTACATGTGGTCCTTGGCCGTCAACCGCGCCCTGGTCAGCGGTGGGCACTTGGGAGAAATCCATTGGGCTTGCGAGCCGCTGCGTGAGGCCTCCGGCCCGGACGGACACGGCGATAACGAGGCTTGGCACCATGCCTGGCTCAAGCTCGCTCGGCAGCTCGAAGGCATCGCCAGCGAAGCTGCTAGCGCAGGGCACAAGGTCACTGCACGCGATCACTACATGCGCGCGGCGCTCTATTATCAATGGGCAGAAGCGTTCTTGAAGCCGAATGACCCGCGAGCCAAGTCGACCTTCGCGAAGCACCTGGAAGCGTTTGCACTAGGGGCTGTACGCTTCGCCCCCCAGATCGAGATCATCGAGATTCCGTTCGAAGGCAAAGTGCTGCACGGCTACTTCGTTCCGGCGGCAACCGGTGACGGCCCACGGCCGGCGGTCTTGCTCTCCGACGGTCTGGACGGCACGAAGGAAGAGATGGTGTATGTGGCATTGGCCTTGGCGCAACGCGGCATCTCGACACTGGCCATCGATCATCCTGGGCAGGGTGCAACTCTCCGGCTGTCCGGCCTGAAAGCGCGGCATGACTCGGAGGTGGCGGCAGGGGCGGCAGTGGACTACCTTGTGAGCCGCACTGATGTCGACTCGGAGCGCATCGGTATCGTGGCAGCCAGCATGGGCGGCTACTACGCGCCGCGCGCCGCTGCCTACGAGAAACGCTTCAAGGCCTGCGTCGCCTGGGGCGCCGTGTACGACTACCACAGCGTTTGGCTGCGCCGCTTCCAGGTGCAACCTGGGAAGCCCGTATCGCTTGACGTCAAGGCCGCGCTAGGCACGACGGGCGATCACATTCTGCACATCCTCGGGGTGAACAGTTTCGACGAGGCATTACGCGCACTGGAGTCGTTTCACCTGCGCGAGGCTGCGCAAGACATCCATTGCGACATCTTGATTGTGCATGGGGAAGACGACAGGCAGACTCCCCTGAGCGACGCTCAGAAGTTGTTCGATGCGATCGGCAGTACGAAGAAGACGATGCGTGTATTCACGCGTACCGAAGGCGGAGCGGCTCACGTGCAGCTAGATCGGCCGGAGCCGGCGCTGAGCCTGCTGTGTGACTGGCTGCTTGACCACCTGTGATCTCAAGCTCTCGGGGCTGGAGTCTCGCGCTTCTATTCTACATGTCATCACGGAGACACAAGTATGCAGTTTTCCCGCAGACACCTTGCCGCGGCTGTGGCCGGAGTAGTGTGGCTCCTGAGGGCTAGCGTAGCCTCGGCAGAGCCCTATCCGAGCAGGCCAATACGGATTCTCGTTCCCTATACAGCCGGAGGGGGAGTCGACCTGATCGCGAGAGCAGTGGCCGAGCCGCTTGGCAAGCGCCTGAAGCAACCCGTTATCGTCGAGAACAAACCGGGAGCCAACGGGGTCTTGGCAACTCAAGAGGTTGCAAGATCTGCGGCCGATGGTCATACCCTGGTGATTGGCGTCCCGGCCACCATTGCCATCAACCCAAGCCTTTACAAACTGAACTTCGATCCGATCAAGGATCTGCGCCCCGTGGCTCAATTGGCAATCGCCCGCTTTGTCATCGTCACAGCACCCAGTAGCGGTATCCAGTCGCTGCAACAGTTGATCGCGCAGGCGAAGGCCAATCCAGGCAAGTACAGCTATGCGTCTTATGGCAACGGATCCGCGCCCCATCTGGCAGGGCAGATGTTGACGACGACTGCCGGGGTCGATATCAACCACATCCCGTACAAAGGCTCGACAGCAGCGTTGTTCGACGTGATCAGTGGGCGGGTCAGCTTCATGTTCGATGTGGTGGCGAATGTCCAACAGCATGTGCAGGCGGGAACGCTGAAGGTCATCGCAGCAGCAGGCGAGCAGGCACCACCGCAGTTCCCGAACGTGCCCACGGCCCAGAGCGTGGTGCCCGGCCTGGCGCTGGACGGCTGGGTTGGCGTGTTCGCGCCAGTCGGCACGCCGGCGGTTGTTGTTAATCGGCTGAGCACCGAACTGAATGAGGTGCTTAAAGAGCAGGGCCTAAAGCGCAGACTCACTGACCTGGGCTTCGACGTTGTAGGAAGTACCCCGGAGCAACTGCTCGAAACCATCCGCAAGGACCACGCCACATACACCAAGGCGGTGCAGAGCGCAGGCCTTCGCAATGAATAAAGACAAAGGAGATACCATGATTGTTGTCGATGTCCTCCGCCACGGTGGCCCCGAAGTCCTCAGTGTCCAGGAGCGCCCGGAGCCCAAGCCCGCAGCGGGTGAGGTGCTGATTCGCGTGCAGGCGGCTGGCGTTAACAGGCCGGACGTCATGCAGCGCGCCGGGATCTATCCGATGCCTCCCGACGCACCGAGCGTGCCAGGTCTTGAGGTGGCTGGCACCGTGTCGGCTCTGGGTGACGGCGTGACGCACTGGAAGGTCGGCGATCGAGTCTGCGCCCTGCTCATCGGTGGCGGCTATGCGGAGTACGTTGCTGTTCCGGGAGGTCAGTGCATGCCGATTCCGGGCGGGATTGACATGGTACTGGCGGCAGCATTGCCGGAGGCCGCATTTACCGCTTGGAGCGCACTGATCGAACATGGCCGCCTGAAAGCTGGTGAAAACCTGCTCGTTCATGGGGGAACCAGCGGCGTGGGATCATTGGCCTTGCAGTGGGCCAAGCACCTGGGCGCTAAGATATTCGCAACCGCCGGCAGTGCCGAGAAGTGCAATGTGTGCCGGTCCTTGGGCGCCGACGTCGCGATCAATTACCGCGAGCAAGACTATGAGCGACTGGTCAACGAGCATACCGACGGTCGGGGTGTCGACGTCATTCTGGATATGGTGGGCGCGCCTTACTTCGCGAGGAACCTGGCGGCCATTGCGCGCGACGGTCGTATGGTCTACATTGCCCACCCAATGGGCCGAGAGCTCACGGTGGACATTGGAACCGTAATGATGAAGCGTGCCTACATCACCGGTACCACGCTTCGCCACCGGACGCTTGAGCAGAAGGCCGAGATCGCTCGCGAGATCGAGGCGACACTGTGGCCATTGGTCGCGGATGGGCGCGTGCGACCGCTGGTCAACCGCGTGTTTCCACTGCGTGACGCAGCCGAGGCGCATTTCCATCTGGAAAGTGGCGACAACATTGGCAAGATCGTTCTACAAGTCGACGGCGCGTAGGGTGTTGGCTGCCCATGTCGGCTAGTGTTTCGCCAATCGGCCAGCCGTGTTGACTTGAGGATGCTCACGGGTCTACACGGCTCTGCAAGCTCGACTTCCGACTTGTGGCGCACCATCTCGTCGCGCTTGAGTTCCCCGATACCGTGTTCGGCGCTTTTGAGGCAGCGCCAACCGGTGGCATGCGCTCGACCTGACGCAGCGGATTCTGCGCGTCGCTGCCGACACAGATCATGGCCGCATACGGATGGCTGTTCACACGCTCAAGCGCTGCGTAATAGCAGCGATCGAAGCAGTCCTTTATCATGCCCCGGTGCCCCCGTCTCCGGCGGGATACCTCGTGGCCTGGGCAATTGACGCCGACAGGCCGACAAAATTTGATCCGGTCTGATTGGCGACGCCATCTTGCGCGAGGCTAATGGGGCGACCTCGGCCTATAACGGCATACCGATCCAGGCTGCTGTCTACTGATGGGAAGTCCTGTTCCGAGTTTTATGGATTAGCGTGGTCGGGCGATGCGCCATGTTTGTCCATTTGCACCCACAGCGTGTAGCGCCGACCGCCGTGGCGAGTTGCATCGCTGGCCATCGTCGGCAAACTTGGCGAGAGCCGACGTTCAAACGACTGAGTGATCGTGTGGAGCGACGACGCTCTGTCGCCGATCTGAGCCACTGCCCGGTGCCGCATTTCAAGCAGGCTTCATCGGTCAGAGTACACGCGCCGGGCCTTGTGCCTCTCAATCCGAGAAAAGTTGGGCTATGCAGTGCGCCACTGCGACAGCGGGTCCGGTGTACTCGTCGCACTCGGCAGCAGCCGATGGGCATAGCGTGCAATCGGGAAGTCGAAAGTGCCGCGCAAGTTGATGCCTTCCAGGTGGGTCGGCGCAATCTGGCGCAGATCTTCGGCTCGCATGGCCTCCCCACCGATGGCCTCAATCGCGTCCAGCGCGCGCTACATGTGCAGAGTGTTCTAGGCCAATACGGCATTGGACAGCAAGTTCAGGGCCGACGACACCGCCGCCAGCGACGCATCGTGCCGGGTCAGTTCCAGTGGAATCTGGCCATGGTGGATGGCCCGCTGTACGGTGTGGATGGCCTCGCCGCGGTTCAAGGCGTGCTGCATTTCGTGGCGGAACGCGGGATTGGTGAAATAGTCGATCAGGAAGATCGTGCGAAACAGCCGCCCGAGATGCACGCCGGCCTCATAGACTGGTTGACCTTTCGGCGCTGCGCCGAAGCGCATCAGCGCCTGGACCACCGTGCATTGCCCGCTTTGCACCGATGCCGCGATCCGGACCAGCTCGTCCCAGGCACCTTCGATCAAGGCCAGCCGGACATCCGCGTCCGCCACCGCATCCAATTCGGCCGGGACGTCATGATCCCGGGACACATGCAGGCGGCGGTCGCGCAGGTGAGCAAGCCGCGGGCAAAGATCGAACCCGAGCAGCCGGGACAGGCTCATGGCGAAATCGGTGTAGCCATGGGTATCGACCGCCAGTTGCGCCACGTCTTCCGACCCACTCTGGCGGATGACGCCCTCGATCGCTGCGCCAGCCTGCCGCTCGTTCAGCAGGATCGGCTGGTCGTAGAAGCTGCCCCAGCGATCGCGAACATGGGTATACATGCCGATCGACGCGGTGCGTCGACGTGGATCGGCCCGTGCCTGCCAGACCGTGCGCGTGGTCTCCAACGACATCATGTCCGACGACGCCAGATCGGCACGTCCCCAATGCTGAGCGATCGGGTGCTTGTGCATGAAGACCAGGACAGCATCGGCGGCCTGGTGCAGTTTGCGCTCGTCTGCGATGCGATGCATCATCTGCCGGATCGGGCTGGACGACAACTCCGGCACCATGCGCGCGAGGTCTGCCGCCGACATCGACGTGCCGTGCGCCAGCACTGCGCGAATGTGGTTCCCGGCCCAGCAGGAGCCAGCAGAAGTGCGTGCTGCCGTCAATCTCCAGCAGGATTTCCGGCAATTGCCCACCGGGGTGCCGCTCGAACAGCGCGCGTCGCAGCGCCTCCGCGGACGCTTCCGGTTTCATTGCCGTGAGCGGATCGATATGGATCGCGCTATCGATTTTCAGTTCGCCACGCTGAGCCTGGCCAGTCCCGCATCCAAATATGCCACCACGGGCTCGAGGAATGCTTTGGCGTCCTGCGGCAGCTTGAGGTGGCCGTAGAAGTGATTACGTCGGGCTTGCCAAGCCTCGTTGGAAATCAGTAGCGCCGCCCGGCTACGGTGTCCTCGACGGACGGAAAGCGCTGTTGCAAGCTATCAGAACTGATCATTGCCATTTTTCGCCTCTACTCATAAGAACATTTCATACTGAACGGCGAATTTGCACTTGATCAGAGCCTCCGAAGCACTCCGTTGTGCAAACGCGCCCCCATGATCGCAATGAGCAGGATTCGAGTTCAGCTATCGGGGGGGGGCGAGGTTGGCGTTTACGGGCTTTCACCGCGGCTCTTCTGGCTGGCTGCGAACATCGGGCGAGTATATATGGTGTGAGTCGCAGCGGCAGATCCGGCTGCGGGCGCTGCGCGGCAATATAACCGGAGTTCGCCCACCAGCAAGCTCAAAAGGCGTCACGTGGTTCCGCAAGATCCCTTCCGGCCGTCTCCGGAGTGACGAATGTCGCGATGACACCGATCGCTGTCGCAACCATGAGGTATGCAGCGATCGGGATCCAGGAGTTGCTGAACAGCGCAAGCAGGGCGGAAGCAACCATTGGCGCAGTACCGCCAGAGAGGAGAGATCCGACCTCCTTCGACACGGCCAGGCCGGTGTAGCGGTAGCGCGAACCGAAAAGCTCGGGCATGTATGCCCCCTGGATGGAGTAGAGTCCGAGCACGCCGACGGAGATTCCGACGATCAACGCGAGCATCATCAACGTGGGTTCACGCGTGTTCAGCAGGAGCATCGCTGGAATGGTCCAGAGGAACTGGAAGATCGCAATCACCCGGTAGACGATCCGCCGTCCATACCTATCAGAAAGCCATCCCGCGAGCGGAACCGTCGCAAAGCCAATGATTGATGCGATGAAGACCGCTCGAGTGCCGATCACACGATTCATCATCATCACTGTTGCTATATAGCCCAACAAGAAGCTCTGGTAGATTGAGGACGGGGCGTTTTCAGCAATGCGCAGCCCCATGGAGGCGAAGAACGGCTTCTTGCCGTAGCGCCAAGCGTCGCCCAGCGGTGTGCGCTCCTCGACTGAAGTCTCTTCCGCAATGGCCTCGAACACGGGCGTCTCGTTCAAGTAGCGACGGATGAACAGGGCGAACACCGCGACAAAGATGCTCAGCAGGAACGGAATTCGCCAGCCCCAGTCCATCAGCCAGTTCGCGGATCCGCTCGCGAGGAGCATCCAAACGCCGGACGCGACAAGGGTCCCGGTGTTTGTGCCGATCGCCACAAAGGAGGCTACCAGCCCCCGTCTGTGCGGCGGGGCGTATTCTGTCAGGAGCACCGAGGCTCCCGCCAATTCCGCTCCAGCGCCGAAGCCTTGAACGAGTCGGAGCGCGATCAGCAGGACAGGTGCGAGGACGCCGACCTGCTGGTAGGTCGGCAGAAGGCCAATCCCGAACGTCGACAGGCCCATCAGGGCGACAGTCACAACAAGGACGAACTTGCGTCCTCGCTTGTCGCCCAGGCGTCCGAAGAAGACTGCGCCGAGCGGGCGGGCGAGGAAGCCCACCGCGTACGTGGCGAAACTGAACAACAGGCCCAGCGCCGGGTCCACGTTTGGGAAGAACAGGGAAGGCAGGACAAGCGCCGCAGCTAGTCCGTACAGCTGAAAGTCGAAGTACTCCAGGGAGGTTCCGGCCCAGCCGGACACGATCGCCCTTGCGAGCTCCCTTGGCTTGGCAGTGTAGCGGGGAGTCTCCGCGCTTGTTGTCGTCTCACTCATTGTTGTCGTTGAATTTGACATTCTCGTCCTTCTCGATTAGTTCAATAACTGACGTTATTGAATAAATCCGGCCGCTGCGCGACAAGCTGACGTTTGCACGCGATGGTCGGGGTGGTACTGCTATGCGAGTCTGTCCAGCAACTCACATAGGCTGTTGATCCGCTCAACGCGTGGGCGAAGATGGATCGGAATATCTTCCGAAGCACAGAGTGCAAATACCGTCATGCCTGCAGCCAAACCAGCCTCCATTCCCGGCAGGCTGTCTTCGACAACGGCACATTGCTCGGGATCGAAGCCCATCGACTCGGCGGCATGCAAGAAGAGCCCTGGCGCTGGCTTCCAGTGGCCGATGTCGTATGCGCTGAAAATCGGCCCCTTTATCAAAGGTAAAAGGCCACAAATATCCAATGTGAGCTCGATCTTTGCGCGCGGGCCATTCGAAGCAATGCAATACGGCAGTTTGAGATCGGCCATCACAGCCTGTGCGCCGGGGATGATTTCGAGCCGCTCGCGGAAGTACCGAGACATCCTCTTTCTCACTTGCGACACGAAGTCCTCGGGCAGGTTGTGCCCAAGACGCTGCTCGATCTCCTGGACGCAGACGGCCATGCTGATTCCCTTGAACTGCGCCTCGGCTTCCGATGCATCCATAGCGAGCCCATGTACTGCTGCCTCATCGAGAAGCGCTGCGAGTCCAAGCGGTTCGCTATCAACTAGCGTTCCGTCGCAGTCGAATATCACCGCTTTGATGCGTGCGTGCAGGCGAACTTCGTCGGGTGTACAGGCTGATGCGTTCATGCTCGTACTCAGACAGGCTGGGGATTCGTGGAAAGGTCGTAGAGAACAGCGGCACTCTTCGGCTCGCCTTCAATGACCAAATCGTGGCCAGTCATACCGGGAGCATCGTCCCTCGAGAGGAACACCCTACCGTCTGCTGCCTCGGCAGAACGACCATATGGAGTCATGGAGGTGGCGTTCACCATCCCGTCGCGGGTCAGCTTGTGATGAAGCTTCTCCATCTGGGAAGTTTCGATTGAGCTGGGCGACGCCGCGTTGACAGTAATGCCGAACGGGGCAAAATCGATCGCGCACGACTTTGCCCATGCGAGTGCACCGCCTTTCGGGGACGAGGAAATAGCGCGGTCGCCCCCCAACTCCGCCGAGTTCGATGCTTTCATCACCGACAAGCAAGCGCGCTGGAAGCTAGTGATCGCGCGTGCCCAGATCAGGCCAGAAGTCCTGAAATGAGATCGTGCCACGTCCGACTCAGGCCACCATGGATGGCCAAGACGCCAGAGTGGCCGCGTACCTTGCCGTCGCAAACCAGGTTGTCGACGCTGGCCGAATGACAGCAGCCGAACGGGAGCCAGCCATAGAGGCGTGGAGTGCAACACGATGAAAATCACAGCCACGGGCAGTGGAAACACGGCCGCTCGGCCCACTGTGGATTGCATGGAGGAAACCCCTTACGGGATGATTCTGGACAAAATGAAATATACGTTCTAATATCGTAGCAATCAAGAATGACTGTTTCGGTATTTACCCTATCCCTATCTATGGGCACCGCCATCACCTACGACGAACCGAAGGGCGCGATTACCCGCGCCTACCCGGACCTGTCCAAGAAACTGCAGCGCATCGCTCGATTCGCACTGGAGGTTCCACACGGAAGCGCGCTGGGCACCGTGGCAGCCGTGGCCGAGGCCACCGAGGTGCAGCCCTCGGCGGCGATCCGCTTCGCCAACGCGCAGGGTTTCAACGGGTTTTCCGAAATGCAGCAGATATTCCGCGACCATCTGGTCGAGCGCTCGGCCATCTACTTCGAGCGCTTCGGGCTGTTTCAGGGCGAACGGCACACTGGCCAGCGTGCACCGGCCGGCGTGTTGCACCAAGTGGTGGACGACGCGGTAGGCGATCTTGAAGATCTGGAAGAGCACATTTACGAGGCCGACCTCAAGGCTGCCGTCAAGCTCATTGCTAGCGCTAAACACATCCGTGTACGGGCACCGGCATTGGCTATGAGCACCGGTCATCATTTGGTAGAAAAAAAGCCGTCAAATCCCTGAGCCGCAAAGGAGGCCAATGACCATGAAAAACCGTGATTTCGATCTCATCTGTGTGGGCCGTGCCGCCGTCGACCTGTACGGCGAGCAGATTGGCGGCCGACTGGAGGACATGCAGACCTTCAGCAAGTACTTGGGCGGTTCGCCGGCCAACACCGCCGTGGGTTCGGCCCGTCTGGGTTTGACGTCTGCCATGCTCACCCGCGTGGGCGACGAACACAACGGCCGTTTCGTGCGCGAGACGATGGCGAGCGAAGGCGTGGACGTGAGCCACGTGGTCACTGACCCCGAGCGCTTGACCGCGCTGGTGTTCCTCGGCATCCAGGACAAGGAGACGTTTCCGCTGGTGTTCTACCGCGAGAACTGCGCAGACATGGCGATCGCTGAGGACGACTTCGATGCCGACTTCATCGCCAGTGCCACCGGCCTGCTGATTTCCGGCACGCATCTGTCGCAGCCGCAAAGCTACAAAACCTGCCGTAAAGCCGTTGCGGATGCCAAGGCGTGCGGCACGCGCGTGATCCTCGATATCGACTACCGCCCCGTGCTGTGGGGCCTGACCAGCCCGGGTATGGGCGAACAACGTTTCGTGCCGTCTGAGGAGGTCAGCACCCACATTCAGACCGTCATTCCTGAATGCGACTTGGTGGTGGGCACCGAAGAGGAAATCCACATCGCCGGCGGCAGCGCCGACACGCTCAAGGCGCTGCGCCGCCTGCGCGAGCTCACGCGGGCTACGCTGGTGGTGAAGCGCGGTCCCATGGGCTGCGTGGTGTTCGAAGGGCCCATTCCTTCCACCTTGGAGCAAGGCGTGAAGGGTCCGGGCTTCCCGGTCGAGGTGTACAACGTGCTTGGTGCGGGCGATGCCTTCATGTCGGGGTTTCTGCGCGGCTGGCTGCGTGACGAGCCGCTGGAACGCTGCTGCGCCTATGCCAACGCCTGCGGTGCCATCGTAGTGTCGCGCCACGGCTGCGCGCCGGCCATGGCTAGTTGGGAAGAGCTGCAGAGCTTCTTGCAGCACGGCTCGCCCACGCGGCGTCTGCGAGAGGATGAAAGACTCGAGCACCTGCACCGTGCCACCACGCGCACGCGCCGATGGGACGAACTTGCCATCCTGGCCTTTGACCACCGGGCGCAGTTCGAAGACATCGCCGCGAACCACGGTGCTGATCTTGACCGCGTGGCGCACTTCAAGTGCCTGATTGCCGAAGGCGCGCACCAGGGCGCGGGAGAACGCGCAGGTGCGGGGGTCATCCTGGATGGCCGCTTTGGCGAGGATGTCTTGCCCACAGTCACAGGCAAGGGCTGGTGGGTCGGACGGCCGGTGGAACTTCCGGGGGCGCGCCCGCTGGCCTTCGAGGCCGGCAACCGCTTGGCACTGGAGATGCGTTCCTGGCCCGGTGAGCACGTGGCCAAATGCCTGGTGAGCTACCATCCGCATGACGCCGAGCCCATGCGTGAGGCGCAACTCGCCAAATTGGCCGAGCTGCAAGCCGCCAGCGTGGGCACGTCCCATGAATTCCTGATCGAGGTGATTCCGCCCCGGGACTTACCTAGCGACGAAGGCACTCTGGCCGAGGCGCTGGGGCAGATCTATGCAGCCGGTATCCGGCCTGATTGGTGGAAGCTACCGCCCGGCGAATCGGGCATCGAGTGGGAGAACATCGCGCGCGTGATCGAACGCCATGATCCGCACTGCCGCGGTGTATTGGTGCTGGGCCTGGAAGCCAGCGAGGAAGCCTTGGGGCAAAGCTTTCGCATTGCCGCGCCGCATAGCGTGTGCCGCGGTTTTGCCGTGGGGCGCTCTATCTTTGCGGAAGCGGCCACGAACTGGTTCTCGGGCCGTATGGACGACGCCCAGGTAATCAGCGACGTCGCGCAGCGCTACTCGCGCCTCATCACCTTGTGGGACGACGCACGGGCAGGCGCGGCGGAAGCGGTGGCCTCCAGTAGTTAAACGCCAAAGTCCGGCGTTGCCGACACGCAGAGCGACCTGCGCTGCTACAGCGGTGGGCATGGTGGTAGGCCTGACCGGCGCCTTTGCGTCCGAATGGCCGTTCATGCCGACGTACTTGTTATTCATTGCCGTGGTGACGTTCCGTTCACACGGCCAATTTGGAAAGAGGAGCATTCTCGATGTCCGATTCACGTGACAAACCCCTTCAGGGCAAAGTGGCCGTGGTTACCGGTTCTGCCGGCACCATGGGCCTAGCGGCAGTCAAGTTCCTGCTGGAAGATGGATGTAAGGTTGCGATGGTGGACGCCAATGCGACGCGCAACCACGCGCTGGCCGAAGAGCTTGGTCCCGATACCCAGGCCTTCTCGTTCGACATCAGCGATCTGGAACAGGTGCGCATATACCACGAGGCCATTGTCGATGCCTTGGGCCCAGTCGACATCCTGCTGAACAACGCGGGCATCTTGTCCAATAACAAATCCGAATCCACTGACGAGGTGGAGTGGCGCCGCGTGCTCGGCGCAAACTTGGACGGCGCCTTCTTCCTAGCCCAGCGCGTGATTCCAGCCATGAAGCAACGGCGCTTCGGCCGCATCATCAACACCTGCTCGCTCGCCGCCAAAACTGGCGGGCTGACGGCCGGCACGGCGTATTCGGTGTCCAAGGGCGCGCTTAGCTCGCTGACCTTTTCGCTGGCGCGCGAGCTTGCACCTTTCGGCGTCACGGCCAACGGCATTTCGCCGGCCTATGTCAAGACGCCCATGATCACCGAGCAGCTCACTGAGGAGCAGCGCCAGAAGCTGCTCAAGGACATTCCAGTGGGCCGCTTCTGCGAGCCCGAGGAATTCGCACACGTGGTGCGCTTCCTGGCCTCTCCGCTGGCGGGCTTCATCACCGGCGAGGTGGTTGACATCAATGGCGGCCTGCTAATGGATTGATATGACAGATTCCAGCAAAAACACCGTCACGCCCCAGATCAACTTTGCGTCCGAGCTGCAAGGCTTGTTTGATCTCCGCGGCAAGGTAGCCTACCTGCCCGGCGGCTACGGCGGCATCGGCGAAGCTATGGCGTGGGCGCTGGCCATGGCAGGCGCCAAAGTGGTGGTGTCGGGCCGCGATGAAGCCAAGGCAAAAGCCGTGGCGCAGCAACTCCAAGCCGCAGGCCATGATGCACTAGGCCTAAGCATGGATGCGCATTCTGTAGCTAGCATCCGCGTTTCGGTGGACGCTGTCACGCAGCACTTCGGCCAGCTCGACATCCTGGTCAACTGCGTCGGCATGCAGCGCGAGCAGGCTCTGCTCGATGTGACTGAAGAGGCTTACGACGAGATGCTGCAGGTCAACTTGAAGGCCGCCATGTTCCTGGCCCAGGCCGCAGCGGAAAAACAGATCCAAGGGGGGCGCGGCGGCGCGCAGGTGCACCTGCTATCGGTGCGGGCGCAGCTGGGTTTGCGCGGACGCGGCTACTCAGCGTATTGCAGCACCAAGGGCGGCTTGGTCATGCTGATCCGCCAGCATGCGAGCGAGCTCGCTTCACACGGGATCACCGTCAACGGCATTGCGCCCACGGTGGTGAGGACCGAAATGGCGCGCCACTGGCTGGAGAACACCGAAACACGCAAGCAAGTGCTGGATCGCATACCGTTAGGCCGCGTCGCAGACCCCGCAGACGTAGCCGGCGCGGCGGTGTACTTCTGCAGCCCGGCGGCGGCTTTCGTCACGGGCCAGGTGCTTTACGTCGACGGCGGCATCACTGCCAGCCAATAAGCCGGATTCAAGCGGGCCTGGCAGCCACGGCATCTGATCCGCGGGGCGGCCTGCCTGCTTGCTTCGTGGGTGCTCTCGGTCGGGCGGGTCTTGCTCGTCTGGCAATCACTCAGGCCTTCGTGGCATCATGTCCCCTCCGACAAGCACATACAGTCTGGTAGCTTTAGATCGTCCACCTCGCGCCTTGCGTTGAGCCTATCCCAGAAGCCACCTGCATTCGTCGAGCGGTTCCTGCAGCGCATCGCACAGGAGTACGATGGCTTGAGCAAGCAACTCAAGGGCATCGCCCGCCATGTCGAGGCCCACCGCGACCACCTCGGTCTGGAGGGCATCCAGTCCGTGGCCCAGCGATGCAGCGTGCAGCCGTCCGCCGTGGTGCGTTTCGCCAAGCACCTTGGGTTCTCCGGCTTCTCAGAGATGCATCGATTGTTCCGCGAGGGGCTGACGGAGCAGATTGCGCTAGGGCGCGCCCACAACCTGCGCCTGAGCGACGCGAGCGAGGCTCGCTTGACGAGTCTCTTGCTCGAGCAGATCGCAGACGGATTCATCAAAGGTAGCATCGCCGGGATACAACAGTTGCACCAGGCTTTGGACCAGGACGCGTTCTCCCGAGCGGTGGAACTTCTGGCGGAAACGCCAGCGATCTCGATCGCCGGCTCGCGCCGGTCCTTCCCGGTAGCGGCGTACTTGGACTATGCGCTGCGACATACTGACAAGCGGATTGGCCCGTTCAGCGCGCTGGGCAGCCTGCATCAGGGGCAGTTCCGCTCGGTGCGTGCCGGCGACGTGCTGATCGCGATCTCGTTCATGCCTTACGCTGAGGAGGCCGTGCAGGTGGCGCTGCAGGCCAGGAAGCGTGGCGCGCGCCTGATCGCCCTCACCGACAGCCGCATGAGCCCGATCGCGCGCGAGTCCGAGGCCACGCTGATCATCAGGACCGCGCCACCTTCGGGTTTCGTGCGCTGACGGCGACCATGGGGCTGGCGCAGAGTCTCTTCGTCGCGCTGGCCTACTGGCTTGAGCTTTCATACCGGCTCGCAGGCACGCCGGACGGCGCGGAAGAGGCGACCTGAATGCAGCCTTTCCGGATGCGTTTGCTGGTATTGCCCGGAATGACTTTAGCGCGCAGCAGGACGTTGACGCGCACCGTCTCGTGCCACTGCTGGAGGCATGGCGGCCGGCCGGCGCGTTTGGTGAGCATATTCTGGCGATCCGACCCTAAAATCCGATCGTGCCGCGCGCGGTGCGCGCGCTGGTCCAGCACCTGCGTGAGCAGCTGGCCGGTGGCTTCTCGCGGCCGACAACCGGCTCGACAACGAGGTCCGGCTGACCGGAGCGCATCCCGTCTGCGCAGCCCGGGAGCCCAGCAACGATGCGCCGCCCCGAAGGGGCACAGGCGTCGGCCGCGTCTTGGCATCACAACGACCTGTGGCCATGCCTGTGCGCTGAACATTCGCAATGGTGCTGAGGTGAAGTCCGTAGGCCGGATACATATTTCGCGCAAACCGCGACTTTGGCTTCCACCAACGGATGAGGTCGAAATCGCGGTGTTTCATGGTCATTTGCCACCCTTGCGGCCCGTGTTTTTGGCAGCGGATCTTTCAGCCAAATGGTGGCCGGTGCTCATGACCAGCGCCTGTGCCAAGCAAAGCGGCGCCACCAGCGAGCGGAAGGGCCTGGGCGAATCGTCAGCCAGCTCGAAGCAGACCTCGGCCGGCGCTTTCAGTGGCGATAGCGGCCCGTCAGTGATGGATACCACCGGTACGCCACGGTTCGCGCACGACTTCGCCGAGTCCACCACCTCGGGGGAGTAGCTCTGGAAACTTGCCACGATCAGCAGGTCTTCGGTACCCACCGCGCGAAGGCTCTCGCGCAGCATGCCGCCCATGCCATCGAGCAGATGAGTGCGAAGGTCCAGTTGGCTCAGCGCATATGCCAAATAGCCCGCGACGGGAAAGGCACGGCGCTGTGCCAGTACATGGACGCGTTTGGCACTGGCGATGAGCTTGACAGCGGCCTTGAGATCAGCCTCGTGAACGTGCTCTTCCAGATGACCCAAATCGGCCACCGCGTCGTCAACCAGCTGGTGCAGCACGCCGGCCGGCGCACTCTTACGGATCTCCTGCCCGCCCCGCAGTTGGTCGATACGCTCACGGTAGCTGGCAGAGCGCTCCAGCAGGTGGTCGCGAAACAGCTGTTGCATCTCGGAGAAACCGTTAAAGCCCAGCGCGTTGGCGAAGCGGATCATCGCCGAGGGCTGCACCTCGGTGGCCTCGGCCACGGCAGCCACAGTGCCCAGCGCGATATCGTGCGGACGCTCAAGTGCGAAGCGGGCGATGCGCTGCAGTTGCTTGGACAGGACAGGGTAGGCGCGGGTGATCGCCTCCTTGAGATCTTCGTAGGTGACGACGGTGTCCATAGGGCGGGTGATTTTAAAAAAAAGCTCATTATATATTTAATAATAGAACATATATTTCATTTTGTCTAGGATCATCTCATAAGGGGTATCTCTCCATGTAATCCAAAGAAGGTCGTTGGAACCCATGGACGCCGCGCTCACCATTCAAGCACTGCGGGAAAAATCATGACTTTTGTATAAGGAAATGGGCTGTATGAAGGTCGGGTCCACTGCCTGGCAGCTGCTCAGCGCATCGGTAACGAAGCTGCGCGTGCCAAGGGCGGTATCCACGCGGCTGAAGATCGGTCACATCAAGAACCAGGGATGAAGTAACCCCATATTTATGGCATCATTTTTATTCGAACTGATGTGTATTTATAAATTTCAAATTCCGCGCAAATTCCCTGCACGATGTGTAGTAGGACGTGAATATCAACCCCATCTACATCCTTCCCATATAATTCAACGGGCACCCGATAACGTACTTTTGCGAATACCGGATTGGATATTTGAAGGCTTAAGCTTCCGTCATCATCAATTAGACGAACACGGCATGAGGCCAGCTGTTGTCCGATCTCTGTCGATCCCTGGCAATCCGCAGAAACCAGAAAATCAATCAATTTTTTTCAGCTAGCGAAGGATATCTATAGTCTTCGGGATTCATTAATAATAGGTTCCTATGTTTAACTTTCCGCAGGAAAGCGGATAGGCTCTAAACGTCAGATTCAAACCCCAACGTTCACGGTTCCCCAAACGCGTATTGAAGGCGAGGTTGTTCTGATTGGACGCGTCTGGAAGTTGCTCCCATTGACCGTCACAGCGGTCCTCGGCGTGCCAATAGTCGGCGAGAACCTGCTGATAGTTGGCGCCGAGCCTTGCGCGACGGTAAAGGAGTTCGAACTGGTCGCCCTGCCCGTAGGTGAAGTAACCGTAATCGGCCCGGTTGTCGCACTGGTCGGAGCCTGAACAACCAATTGGTTTGCCGAAGCCGAGCTGATGGTACCGGTCACACAGTTGAACCGGACTGTGTTCTGACTGGCAGTTGAGGAGAATCCGAGCCTGAAATAGTGACGTTCGTGCCGACAGCGCCGCTGAGTAGCGAAAAGCCAATCACCGAGACTGTCGCACTCCCTCGCCCTATCCCGGCGATGTTTCCGGCTGCGTCGTAAGCATATGTAGCCGTATTGCCGCTGTCGTCGACCACGCCCGTCATGCGGCCAGCGTCGTCATAAGCAAAGCTATAGACAGCCCCAAAACGGGTGAGTTCGCTACGAGCATGCATCCAGCAGCTGCGGTGACCACATGACCTCGCAAGCGAGCAAGTCCGAACGCAAAAATCATTCGAGCGATCATGCGATTCCCCAGATGAAAAGGCGCGAGCCGGCCTCGCCGGCACATGGGTGGCCGATCTGTACGAGAAAGAGGAAATCCGAGATGGCTACGATGGACCCGTCGCCGGCCATTCAAGCACGGCAGAGAGCTTCTGCCGGTGCAGTAGATCAGTCTTGACCCCACCTTACCTCCAGTTCTTGATTTTGTTGCTCGGTGGTCAAATCCACGTTTTGTATAGCAGACCAAAAATTGCGACGCAAGATCGCATACGCCTCTCCCTACTTTCGTATGGCATGAAGTAGAATGCCATCAAACCATACCCCACTAAATTCTCTTTGCTAAAAACATGACCATGCACTAATTATTGGAACTTGACTTGTTTGCAAATATGTCCGAACTTTGATTATGGTTTGACAAGTCGAATGATCACTCCCACCGTCAGAAAGATCGGTGTCGTCCTCGGGATCATGTTCTCCACCACCACGTTTGGCGATCAACATTGGGGAGGCTGTTCGAGCTAACCGGGCGGAATGGGCGTCGTGGGCCAAGGCCGACCGTTTCGAGCGCCGAGGCGGGGCGACGGCCACGACGCTGTACCAGCGCCATCTGATCCGCAACAGCGGAAGGTCGGCACGTGGCGCGCAGTGGTGTCGCGCGAGGCGTGGCCCGTATTTTGCAGCACCACCTTCAGCGGCCGCCGAGGGCGGCGCGGCGCATTGAGGAGGCGATACGGGCGGTGTGGAACGCCGGCAAGGCCGACTGATTGTGCGGCCCAAAATGTTGCACCTTTCCGACTCCCATAACCTGATACCTATGTCTCTTGAGATTGAGCGCACCGCGGCCATCGTGTGGATCCGTGTGCAGATGGCCAGGCACGGCCTGGCCTTGGCGGACCTGCAGGCCGCCGGCTGCTTTGCCGTCGTGGCGCCGTCGCCGCCACCACCCGCGCCGCCGCCACCACCACCCGCGCCGGCGCGCACCTACCGCAACGCCGAAGGACAGAAGTGGGACGGGCAGGGCGAGATGCCGGCCTGGCTGCAGCGGGCCGTCAACGCGGGGCAGTCGGTGGAGCATTTCCGTGCGGGATGACGTTACGCGCCCTAACAGGCGGAGCGAGCGCCGTGGGCCAAGGCCGATCGCGCCAGCGCGCAAGCCGCGCTGGCCGCCACCACGCTGTACCGGCAGATCAAGCGCTTCTTCCAGGCCTGCGTCAGCGAGCTGGACCTGGTGGATGCGCGCCGCCAGCACCCACTGGAAGCGGCACACGCATTTTTCCGAGGAACGGTGACTCCAAGTGGCGCGAGAAGCGATTTTCGTCCATTTGTGCGCAAACCTCCTCGGAACAGATGCTGAAACGGTGTGCATTACAAGTTCAAGGAGTCGATCGTGAGTGAGGATTGACGCTTGCTTTAGTCCCAAAATGGGACTACGATGCACCCATGCGAATCATTGCGAAAAAAGTCCTCCTGGCATTCTGCGAAAAGCATCCTATCGCGCGACAGTCGCTGCTGGCCTGGCATGAGGAAGCCGTAAAGGCAGTCTGGATGACGCCGCAGGACATTAAGGCAAGGTATTCGACCGCTAGCTTTGTCGGTCGGAACCGAGTGGTATTCAACATCAAGGGAAACGACTACAGGCTGATAGTTGCGATCGCCTACCGTATCGGAGTCGTCTACATCAAGTTCGTCGGAACGCATGGTGAGTACGACAGGATTGATGCTGAAACCGTCGAACTGGAGTAATCAAGATGGAAATCCGTCCAATTCACAACGAACACGACTACAAAGAAGCCTTGCAGATAGTAGCTGGCCTGGTTGATGCCGACCCAGCTCCCGGTACTCCGGAAGGAGACCGCCTGGAGGTGTTGGCCACCTTGGTAGAGCGTTATGAAGCTGAGCATTTTCCGCTCGATCTTCCCGATCCCATCGAGGCCATCAAGTTCCGCATGGAGCAGGCCGGCCTATCGGCCAGCGACATGCAACCGTATCTCGGCAACCTGAATAGAGTCTACGAAGTGCTCAATCGGAAACGCGGGCTAAGCCTTGCCATGATTCGCCGTCTGAACCGCGAGTTGCAGATTCCTGCCGAAGTGCTCATTGCCTAGGAAAAGCTGATGCAACCTGCGCCCCCCATCCTGTCGCTCTTACGACCCGCGTATGAGCCATGCCCTGGCTTTACAAGCGGATGTAGAGAGGCCGTGTGGAACCCAGCAGCCGGCCATGTCCCCCGTGGCTTCTGCGGTGCCACCGCCGGGGCGGAAGAGGTTCGCTTGGTGCTCGTGTGCGCCGAGCCAGGAGACCCCCACATCTCGGAGTCGCACGGAAGCGATGGGTCGCCTGACGGACACCTAGCATCGGTGAATAGGTACGCATGGGGATGCTTTGCGACCGGCAAAGATCTGTTCCACAGGAACGTCAGGAGATTGCTCGACCTCTGTTGGCCGGGATCTTCGTTCGAAGATCGGATGCGGAAAACGTGGATCACCGATTCCTTGGTAACGCGACGACGTTTAGCTACCGCGAGGGGGACCTGTTTGCGGTAACCGATCCGCTAGGGCGCACCGTCAACTTTTATGCTGATAGCATTGGTCGACTACTGTCCGCCGCAGATCCCCTGGGTAATCTGACGCGCTTCGACTATAACGGGCGCAGCCTGCCGACCCGACGCATCGATGCGCAAGGTAACGTGACCAGCTACGCCTATGATGCCAATGGCAAGCTGACGAGCCTGACCGACGCGCGCGGCGGGCAGACGAGCTTTGCTTATGACGCGAAGGATCGGCTCACCAGCAAGACCGACCCACTGCTGCAAATCGAGCGTTACACCTACGACGGGCTGGATAACTTGGTCCAACTGACCGACCGTAACGGCAAGATCGCCGGCTTTACCTATGATGGCTTGAACCGGCACATCTCAGCCGCGTACGGACAGACATTGGTTGGCGGTAGCCTCACGGCAGCCGACGCCACCGTCACCTACACCTTCGATGCCGGTAACCGGGTCACCCAGCTTGCAGATAGCGTCGGTGGCACGCTCACGCGCAGCCATGACGGCCGTCCGGCTCACTGGAGAGACGACCCCACAGGGCAGCGTGAGCTACGCCTATGACGCGGCCAGCCGGCGCACCAACCTCACGGTGGCCGGCCAGGCTGCGGTGAGCTATGCGTACGACAATGCCAACCGCCTGACCGGGATCACGCAGGGCAGCGCCCAGGTTGGCTTCACCTACGACGCGGCCAGCCGGCGCAGTACGCTGACGCTGCCCAACGGCGTGGTGGCCACCTATGGCTACGACATCGCGAATCAGCTGACTTCCATCAGCTATGCCAACGGCGGCACGGCACTCGGCAACCTGACCTATGCCTATGACGCGGCCGGACGGCGCACCCAGCTGGGCGGAAGCCTGGCCAATATGACCCTACCTGCGGCAATGAGCAGCGCCACCTACGACGCCCAACTGGGACGGCGCCAGCCTCACCTCCGACGCGAACGGCAACCTGACGGGCGACGGCAGGCTGACCTACACCTGGGATTCGCGCAACCGACTCAGTGCCCCTGCCGGCGGCGCGACCGCTACCTTCACCTGCGATGGTGCGAACCGGCGCAGCGGCAAGACGGTAGGCGGCGTCGCCACCGGCTTCGCTTACGATGGCCTGAATGTGGTGCAGGAGCTCTCGGGCAGCACGCCGAGCGCGAACCTACTGACTGGCCTGGGTCTTGACGAGATCTTTAGTCGCACCGATACGGTGTTCGGCGCCGGCAGCTTCATCACTGATGGGCTGGGCAGTACGCTGGCGCCTACAGATGGCCGCAGCATAGTGAAGACCAGCTACACCTACGAGCCATATGGCGCGGCCACGGCGAGCGGCGAGGCCAGCGGCAACGCGTTCCAGTACACGGGTCGGGAGAACGATGGCACCGGCCTATTCTACAACCGGGCGCGGTACTACCATCCTGGCTTCAGTCGCTTCATAGCGGAAGACCCGATTGGGTTCGCGGGGGGCCTGAATCTCTTCGGCTATGTCAACGGGAATCCACTTTCGAGAAGTGATCCGTCGGGCTTGTGGGGATTCTTTGGTGCCGTGGGCGGCGGAGGCTATCTTATCGGGGGTGGGGAAGCTTGGGCCGGCGGATACTATTCTCCAGATGGAGGGCAGTGTCGAGAATCGAAATACGGCGCTTACACCTCCACGACTGTGGGTGGAGGATTGGGTCTAGGTTTTGGCGGTCAAGTAGGCGCCTTCTTCGGAGATGGCACGAGTTCATTTGAAGGGAGGTCAGGAACGTATTCGATCACGCTCCTTGACTTTGTTGTCAGCCTGAGCTTCGGTGATGGAGGTTTCGGTGGGCTTACCGGCGTTGCCTTTGGCGTGGCGGCTGGCTTGCCGCTTCTGTGGGATGGACAACTACAGTTCTGCACTGATAGGAGAGTTAATATGATGACTCCTCGCAAGAAATTTTACATGGCTATTTCTTCGTTCTCGGCTGTATGGATTATTTGCGTATTTTCAGCTATATTAACTAAAAATGGTCTATTTATCATCCCGGTGATAATTTCGTTTTTTGTATTTGCACTGTGGAACATGATATTCTCGTGCCCTAAATGTTCGAAACCATATTTGTATAAATTTAAGGGGCCTTTTGTGTTCCCTGCATTTCTTCCTAAAAAATGTCGGTCTTGCGGATGGCAAACTGACTGCGCATACGATGATACAAAAAAGTAATGGAAAATAAAATTAGTTGCGAATATATTAATTAATTGTGACACATGAATAAAATTCCTTCGGAATCTTTAGTTCGATCTGGCCACATTATTGAAAATATATTTGGCTATTGGCCAAGCTTTCACGATGCGGAAATTATAAGTTTTTGCATAAAGAGGGAGAAAACTGATAGCCCCTCTATGACGAATGCGACAATTTCCATTCGCCATTGGGGTCAAGACAATCCTGAGTTCTCGGGAAACGAGCAAGATTGCATCATAGAATTTCTATTTCGCAATCTCTCAGATGCGAGCATAGAATTCAATGATCTGCCTGACGCTGGCTGGATAAGTGAGATCATAATCACGAAGAGTAGTGGTGGACGCATAAAATTTGATGTGGTACCGCAGTCAGGATTTAATATTATATTCTTATGCGAATCTATAGAGGTTATTGGAATATATCCTGTCGTTACATCAAGCAGGAGAATAATTAAACCATGATGTTCTACCGCTTCCTTGGTGGGTTTCCAGATTCGTTGTAACCACTATGCGAGGAATCGGGTGTTGGCCAAGGACCCTCTCGGATCCAACGCCTGATCCTCCGGCGACGTCCATCATCTCAAAGTTGACATTCCATCAAACTTTGAATTTCGCGGGCTTGGTGCGTTGCATCCACCTACGCGGCCACCAATCCCTTGGATTTGCTCAAGCCGTCGGTAAAAGCGTGCTCAGCCAACGTTTATCGAAGAATAGATTCTTACCAAGGACCACCTTCGCGCTGTGAGAACGGCGGGATGAGCGGAGTGGCTTTTTGGCAGCGCGGTTCCGAAAATTTTGAAGTGGAGGAAAAAATGAATGAATATTCCGGAAATGAGTTGCACTTAATGTTGGAAGGCAAGAAGCCACTCTCAATGTTCTATTATTGCAAGGAAATGGGGGATAGGGATATTATACCTGTCAACGATTTCCTTCCTTACGTGGAAAATGGAGTTATGGTTACGGAGGAATCTGAAATTCCCGGGGGCGGGGATGAAAATGGATTTGTAATTACCTATATTTTTTACGCTATTCGGGGGCAGGAATGGAGAATTCCCGCAATTAAGCTGGCTCTGTTGGCTCAGCAGGAAAACCTCCATAGTCCTGATGAGGGAATCGATAGAATAATTGGAATGTTGTTGGGTTACTCTAAGGATAATATAGATGACTATGTTCGCCAGGGGATATCTGTCGGTTCATATAATAAATTGCGCCGCGCGAATTAGTTCGCGTGTTTATTGAATATTTGTGATTGCGCTATAATCGGGATTGCTTAGAACGAACAACGCGTGAGGGTTTTAGACGAAAAGCTCCTATTCCTTGCGCCTGATACCAATGATTACAACTGCGTGCCGATGGTAGCCGTGATCCGGTCGCAGGTTCGCGTGCTGGCCAGCCCAAGCAGCCTGCTGACTTCATCCCGGACGTGGCCGGTAAGTAGCTGACGCCGGCAGTACGTGTTGCGCAGCACCCGCGGTTCATGTCTTCGTCTTCGAAATCGATGGCCAAGAGCGCCGCGCGCACAATCTTGCCAAAGGTCGCAAGACCGATCCGCTGCTGCAGATCGAGAGCTACAGTTTCGATGGGCTGGATGATCTCACGCGGTTGACCGCGCGCAACGGTAACATCTCCAGTTTTACCTATGACGGCTTGAACCGGCGTGTTTCCAGCGCCTATGGCCAAACGCTGGTAGGGGGTAGCCTTTTACGGCACCCGACGCCACACTCGCCTACACCTACGACTCAGGCAATCGGGTCACGCAACTCGTGGACAGGTTAGAGCGAACACGGATCACCCTCAGCGGCGGAACCTCATATTCGTTATCCATCATGCTTGCGTCCGCAAATAGTGGTTGCGGACGCAAGCCTGCCCAATCTCTGCCGCAAATGCTAGGTGGGCTCAATTTCGCGCTTACTGTTCGTTTGACATATGGGGCACGCCTCGCCCGCGACCAGCGCGCTCTACAGCAAGGCTGGCGCGCGCCGGCGGCGGACCGAGATTGGCAAGCTGTTTTCGCGGGCGCGAGAATAGGAAAAAAAAGGGCGCTGTGGCGCCCTTTGCTGAATCCATTGATTGAGAAGACTTTAGCGGCCGCGTAACGATTTCGCGATGCAATCGATAGCCTTGTCGCGGATTACTTCGACCGTGGCTTCAGTGAGGGTGCATTCGCTGTCCATCGCCACTGGCGTAGCTGATGACGCTATGAAACCAATGAATTCGCCCGCTCAGCTTAGTGAGTCTTAATTGACCACATATCCACCACGGCTGTATCCGAAGATGAAGAGCTCCATTCAAAATGATATCTTATATTATCTCTACCTTGAAAGTACTGGCCGCCTAAGCTATTTCTTTCGGAAAGCTGTTTCGAACCACACCACCAGTTGTTTGATGCAAAATTGCTACCCTGACCAACGAATAAGTCATACCAGTCGCCACCCAGCTTAATCTGAAAGCCAAAGGTAAAATTTAGCTCCTTGGGTGTGCTGAAATCATCCAAATAATCGTTCGGATAGCTAAGTATTTGATGCGAGCCACCACAATTGTTCAAAAATACATCTCGCGGTGAATTGGACTTCTTTCTTCCAGAACTTAGCGTAATATCCCAATAATCTATCATCTCGCTGCTGATCGTCGGGCGCTCGGTAAATGGTTGGTCTTTTGTAACAACCGTTGACCCTGAAATATATTGAACATCTTCAATAATCCTCCCACTGCCCTGGTATAAGCGGAATGTGTTGTCCCAAAGTTTTGTCATCTTTAGCTTACCTCCTCTCCTTTGCCATTTTTAGCGTGGTGCTTGGGTTCTGTGGAGTGAACTCGCACCGGTCGCTCATACAGTGGCGTCGCCTGATGCAGCTCGGCCGACAAATCGGCGGAAACCGCATCATGATGTAGCTCTCTCCATTGTCGGATAGTGACTTACATCATTACCTAGAGCGTATTATGCACTTTTTTCCGAAAACGTAGTCTGATGGGGATGACAAGCGCAGACCGTATCCCACTGATATTTCGGGCGATGAATGGAGTTTCGCGGCGTCCTATTTGACGCTGATGGACGAAAAAGCGCCACAACGCAAGCATGACTTGCGGGAGCTGTTCATTGGACTGCGATGGCTGGCGAGAACGGGGGCATCGCGGCGCATGTTGCCGCACGACCTTCCGCCGTGGGAGGCGGTGTACCAGCAAATGCAGCGCTGGCTCAGGGCGGGCTGCTTCGAGGCGATGGTGCATGACCTGCGCTCGGTACTGCGAGTCGCGCAGGACCGGCAGGGCCAACCAAGCGCGGTGATTCTCGACGGACGCACGCTCCAGTCCACGTGCGAGAGCGCGCCACGAGCCGGCTGCGACGGGTACAAGCGCAAGCGAGGAAGCAAGGTGCAAATGGCCGTGGATACGTTGGGCAACTTGCTTGCCGCGAAGGTGACGCCAGCCAATGAGCAGGAGCGCGCTTAGGTTCGGGCACTGGCGCAAGCGGTTCAGTGCGTGACAGGCCAGACCGTCAAGGTAGCCTTTGTTGACCAGGGCTACACGGGCGCCGAACCAGCGCAGGCCGCACGCGATGACGACATTGATTTGCAGGTCATCAAGCTGTCCGAAGCCAAGAAGGGCTTTGTCTTGCTGCCTCGCCGCAGCTTCGGTCAGGCAAATCGATTCCGCCGACTCGCACGTGACTACGAGCGTTTGCCGGACGCCCCAATGCATCACCGGAAATCCATTCACCAACTCCATATTCGAAGCAACTGGGAGCGTTGCCGCACCAGGCGCATATAGTTCTTGCGCAGGTAGCCCTGACACAATATCAGCGGAAATCGTGTAGCCCTTGATGGAGTTCTCGCACGAACGAATACGGCCGTGCGCTAAGAGTGCACCCAAGAACGGAGCGATCCACACCATGGCGACATAGCGTCCCCTGTGATGGAAATCTGCTTCGGTCCGAAGGACTTTATGCGTTACCCATACATTTACCGCTACCAGGCAGAGTAGGACGATGACCAATAGCATGAGCACTGTCGGATGCGGAGCAAAGGGCATTGTCATGTTGGCTACCCAGTCGCGTAAGATGAGGCGTAGTCAAAGTGACTCTATCTCGGCCACCGCTTCCGGCGTTGTCATCAGTTGTGCGGTCCGCTGGCATTGCCGGTTCAATCTGAGATTATGCAATCGCGCCCTGCGGGCCGCGATGGGGCGGCTGCGTAGGACCTGGCCCCGGTACGCCAAGGAATCGAGAACGCCGTAAGCCGTTAGCGTATCGTTCGCTTACAGCCCGCGCCGCCTGCCGCATCCATATAGCTGATCGGAGTCCAAGCGCCCGATCTCGCGCCGCACGCGGATCTCGATGCCCAAGATAACGCCGGCGGGCAGCTTTCCCAGGAACGGGTTTTCAGGAAGAAAGGCGGTTGCCAGCATGCGGTAGCCGTCGAACTGTTATGAGTATTGCGAGCAACAAGCTCTATCCAGCATTTGTAACCGGGGCTGAGAACGATTGCCAATCGCTAATCTCCAGCCGTGCGGCGGCCACGCCGGGCCGCAACTAACCATCCACGACTGCCTCTGGACGGTCTTGAGCCAGGGGCCGCCCATCAACGAAGCCACGGTGCGTTCTGCGTTCTGGAGCTGTCTCAACCTCTGCCGGCCTCCATCTGCGAAACGAACATGGTAGTCAGCGGCGTGAGAGTTCCAGGCGACTTCTAACGTTGTATGCCCGCGCGCTCTAGGTGTTGGCGTAGGGATGAGGCCGTGTGGTGCTTTGCGCACGTGATACGCTGTTGCAACGCTATCTGGCACCGACATCACGGATGTCGTTCGGGTCTCACTGGCATCCGAAGGACTGTTTCGTCAGAAACTCTTGGCAGTCTGTGCTGCCACCAGAACAGGTTTGATGTTAGTCAAGCTTTGATGGGCATATGCGAGTAGATTAAAAGGCACGCGCCATCGCATCTTAGATACCCACATGTGAGAACGGCACCATGTCAAAAAATCTATTTGCCCCTATTCTTGTCGCGGCTTCAGCGTTCATCTGGACTCCGCTAGCGTTTTCGGCAAGCCCGCAGCCAGCTGATGCTTTGCATGACCATAGCCATGGGCAGGCTGCCACGACTGCACCGCCGAAGGGTGCGGCACGGAAGAGTTCAGCACCGAAGGAAGCCGCACAGAGGAATCCCGACATGGACGCGCAGATTGCACATATGCGTGCGCTGCACGAACGGCTGTCGAGAGCCAAGACGCCGGAAGAGCGTCAGGCACTGATGGCGGAGCAGGCTAAGGTGATGCAGGAGAGTATGGCAATAATGCACAGCACGATGCCGACGATGCAGGGTCGTGGCGCCATGCACGGCAACATGCCGATGAACCAGGCAGACATGGCAGAGCACATGCGCATGTGTCATGACCTGATGGGCCAGCATATGGAGATGATGCAGGAAATGCTGCAGACGATGATGGACCGACAGGGGATGAGTGGCGGCATGATGGACGGACAGGGGATGGGCGGCGGCATGATGAAGCCGTAGTAGCTCGGTCTGCTCTGGGTAATGTTGGCTAATTGACCTGCCCAGGGGGCGACCTTCGATGACCGGTCGAGGGCTGCTCCCCCATAGACCTTCCCACTATGGCAGGGTCAATGCTTTTTCCGTTAACGGGCAAGTTGTGTCTTGCAGGCGACTCCTATTGGAGCGGCAGCGCGCATCCGCTAAACTACGAGTCTGCGGCCACAAGGCTGCTATCGCCCCGATGCTTCGACTCGTCACACGTTTCCTTCTCTTGCTCCTGATTGCAGCGCTTCCGCTGCAAGGGGTGACTGCGGCCACGATGATGGTAAAAGGCGCGACGCAGGCTTACGCGAGCGCAGTGCGGGTGCAGTCTGCGGTCCATGAAGGCGTCATCACAGTCTCGTCCGATGAAGACGACGACCACTGCATCGCGCACATGAGCGATGCGGATATTAAGCAGCAGGGCAAATCTGGAAAGCATGCAGGTCATGCGTGCCCAGGCTGCGCCGCTTGTTCGCTTTGCTCGGTCGTCCCCTATGCATTCCCTCTTTTTGTTCACCTTGATAATGCGCCAGCACAGGTTCCTTCGAGCCTGATGGACGCCTTTGTCAGTCACATCCCGGACGCGCTCCAGCGTCCGCCTGCCTCGGTCGTCTGATGCCCTAGGTGCGTCCATTTTTTGGGCGCTCCCATCGTGCGTTGCCCAAATTTGTGGCTAACGCGGCACTCAAAACTCCGCACTCACAAGGTTTGACATGTCTCTGACACGCATGCTGGCTGGCGCCAGCCTGGCGGCCGTCTGGGCGTCCGTCTATGCGCAGGCGTCGTCGCCGCGACCGGACCCGTTTGACCCCAACGCGCCCACCACCACGCTCACGGTGCCTCGCACCTTCGATGAATACGTTCCCTACAGGGAGCCGAAGGTGATGCCTTGGAAAGACACCAATGCCGCTGTCTCGCCGGCGCCCACTGGGCCTGAGCCGGTCCGCTCCATGCCGGCGGGGCCGGCCGACCACTCGGACCACAAGATGTGATGCAAGGACTTGCAATGTCAACTAGAACAATACAAGCCTTGAGGCTCGGCGCATTGGCGCTGGCCGCTTCTGTGTTCCTGGGCGGTTGTGCCCGGTTCTCAAAAGACGGCGGTTTCGATTCCGTGTCCTCGGTTGCAAAGGAGAGGCTCGGCAAAGACGTCGCTTGGGTCAGGTCGGAAGAGGACCAGGACAGCGTTTACAAACGCTCGCAGGAATTGCTTGCGCAGCCTTTGACGATGGATGGCGCAGTACAGCTGGCGCTGCTCAACAACCGAGGATTGCAGGCCACCTATGCCGAACTTGGCATCTCCGAGGCTGATTACGTGCAAGCCAGCCGCTTGCCAAATCCAGGTTTTACTTTCAGCCGCAAGCACGCAGGGAACGACCTGTCGATTGAGCGGACCTTTACTCTCGCCTTCTTTAACGTCTTGACTCTGCCCTTCATCTCCCAGATTGAAGGCAAGCGATATGAGCAGACGAAGCTATTGGTGGCCAATGAGACGGTGAAGGTCGCAGCCGAAGCGCGCAAAGCGTACGTCAACGCCGTCGCGGCACAGCAGTTTGCGCTGTACGCCGGGCAAGTAAATGAGAGCGCCGAAGCGGGGGCAGAATTTGCCAAACGCCTGGCGGCTGCCGGCAACTTCAGCAAGCTCGACCTGGCGCGCGAGCAGGCGTTCTACGCCGATACCGCCGGGGCGCTTGCGCGGGCCAGGCGTCAGGCCATCTCCGACCGGGAAAAGCTCATTCGTGCCATTGGATTGTGGGGCACCGGAGCGAATTTCACGCTGCCAGACCGTTTGCCGGACCTGCCAAAGGAACGGCCAGAACTCGGCGAGCTTGAAGGCTACGCCATGCAGAGCCGCCTCGATATTCAGGCCGGCAAGCTGCAGACGCAGAGCGTCGCTTCGTCGCTCGGACTAACCAAGGCCACACGCTTTATCAACGTCCTGGACGTGGGATACCTGCGCAACAGTCTATCGAATACACCGCCTGAGATAGGTTACGAAATCAGCGTGCAGATTCCGCTGTTTGACTGGGGAAGCGCCCGTGTGGTGCGTGCCGAAGCGGTATATATGCTCGCTGTAAACCAACTCGCGCAAACGGCAATCAATGCGCGCTCGGAAGTTCGCGAGTCCTATGCGAGCTACCAGACCAGTTACGACATCGCCAAGCACTACCGCGATGAAGTCGTGCCGGTACGCAAGGCCATCGTTGATGAAATGATGCTCCGATACAACGGCATGCTGGCCAGCGTATTTGAGCTTCTGGTCGAAACGCGCACGCAGGTGGACGGGGTCAATACCTACATCGGCAGCCTTCGCGATTATTGGGTGGCCGAGACGGACCTTCAACTCTCGCTTGGGGGCGCGCTCCCCGTGCAAGGCGAGCCGGCAGCCACGCCACAGAACAAACAGATGACCGTGCCGAACGGACAAGGACAGTAACCATGGTTTCCCGTCGACAATTCCTACAAGGCTCCGGTGCCGCCATGCTCGGCGCCGCCGTGGTGTCCAAAGCCGGTGCCGCATCGCTGCCGGAAGCACCTCTGCAATCCGGTGCCGCCACGCAGCCTCCACGCCTTCCTTCATCGGGCCGACCCTATAACCCCGTGGTAACGCTCAACGGCTGGACGTTACCCTGGCGCATGCGCAATGGCTGGAAGGAGTTTCACCTCATTGCCGAACCGGTCGAGCGTGAATTTGCACCAGGGATGACAGCCCATCTCTGGGGCTACAACGGGCAGAGCCCGGGTCCGACCATCGAATGCGTGGAAGGGGACAAGGTTCGCATTTTTGTGACGAACAAGTTGCCTGAGCACACCACGGTTCACTGGCATGGCGTCATCCTGCCTTCCGGTATGGATGGGGTGGGTGGACTGTCGCAGCCGCATATCAAACCGGGCAAGACCTTTGTTTATGAATTTGTCATGGGCAAGTCTGGCACATTCATGTATCACCCCCATTCTGACGAAATGGTACAGATGGCGATGGGCATGATGGGTTTCATCGTCGTGCATCCGAAAGACCAGCTGTTCATGCGAGTCGACCGCGACTTCGTGTTCCTGATGTCGGCCTACGATATCGACCCGGGCTCGTACACGCCGCGCGTCGCTACCATGACCGAATTCAATATGTGGACGTGGAACAGCCGCGTGTTCCCCGGTATCGACTCGTTGCCCGTGCGCCTCGGCGACCGTGTGCGTATCCGTATCGGCAACCTCACCATGACGAATCATCCGATTCACCTGCATGGGGTCGACTTCGAAGTGACCGGCACGGATGGCGGCTGGGTCCCCAAGGCCGCTCGCTGGCCTGAGGTGACGGCCGACGTTGCTGTCGGGCAGATGCGCGCGATTGAGTTCGTGGCCAACAATCCCGGTGACTGGGCTTTCCATTGCCACAAGTCGCATCACACCATGAACGCCATGGGGCACCAGGTCCCCACCATGATTGGGGTCAAGCAGAAGGACCTTACCAAAAAGATGAACAAGCTTGTGCCCGATTACATGGCGATGGGAGAAGCCGGTATGTCTGACATGGGGGGAATGGAGATGCCATTGCCAGACAACACCTTGCCAATGATGACCGGGCAGGGTCCCTTCGGTCCGGTTGAGATGGGCGGCATGTTTACTGTCGTCAAGGTGCGCGAAGGGCTGGGACGGAATGACTACAAGGACCCGGGTTGGTACAAGCATCCCAAGGGGACAGTTGCCTACGAGTACACCGGCGAACTGCCGTAACGCTGATTTCAACGGGCCGGAGCATGTCCGGTTCACGTCTATCGTTCAACTATTGGAGTAAGAGTCATGAAGAAGGGATTTGCATCGATTGTTGTTGGCTTGGCAATCGCGTGCTCGGCCTCCGCATTCGCGGTCGCAGGCGACATGGGCAACATGGACATGAGCGGAAGCCCCGCTCACAAGGCAAGCTCAACCGCCTCGAGCATGTCGCACGGTGAAGTCAAGAAGGTCGATACCTCTGCCGGGAAGCTCACCATCAAGCATGGTCCGCTGGAAAACCTCGGGATGGAAGGGATGACGATGGTCTTCAGGGTCAAAGTGCCGGCGATGATTGCGCAGGTAAAGGTTGGCGACAAGATTGACTTCATTGCCGAGGATTTGAATGGTGCACTGACCGTTACCAAGCTTCAGGTGCAGTAACCAGTTCTGCGAAGTGCGGCCGGCTCCCGGCCGCCTTAGCTTGCCCCAGACCATAGAGGAAAAATACACATGAAAGCACTGACCCAGAAAACGCTGATGGGCCTCGCGACCGCCGCCGCCATCGGACTGTCGCCCGCCATCGCATTCGCACACGGCAAACTCGAAGGCGCAGACCCGGCTGCGGGTAGCACGGTTGACGCGCTGGCGGGGCCAATTCGACTGACGTTCAATGAAGACCTGGAGCCGGCATTCAGCAATGTGAGCGTTGCCGACGCCAGCGGCACAGTCGTTAGCAAGGAGAAAGCCGAAGTGGACTCGTCGAATCCGCGTGTGCTGACGGTTGCTGTCCCGAAACTGTCGTCGGGTTCCTATGCCGTGCACTGGACCGTCATGACGCACGACGGGCACAAGGTCAAGGGCGACTATAAATTCATGGTGAAGTGATGAATGACGGTTTCCTTGGCATCTTGCGGCTTGCATTGACGGCACTGCAGAACCTCAGTTTTGCCTTGCTCGTCGGTACCTTGTTGAGCGAGCGCTGGCTGGCTCGCTCCCCGTCGCCGTGGCAAGCCGATGTCAGCCGACGGTTGGTGCGGGCATTCAGGGGCAGTGCCATCGTTGCGCTGCTGTCGGGCGTACTCGCCTTCTGGATACATTGCGCGCTGATGAGCGAGTCTTCGCTGGCTGACGCCTGGCCGGCGGTGCGCTCAATGCTCTCGGAAACGGAATTCGGTCGCGCTTGGGGTATTGGGGCTGCCTTCATGCTTTTTGTCACCCTCGTTTCGTTCTTCCCTTGGACCGGAAGAGCCTTTGGCTGTCAACTGGCTCTGTGGCTGGGGCTTGCTGGTTTTGCACTGAGCCGGAGCCATTCCGGCCATCCCGTGGACGCCGGAGTTTTCAGCCTGCCCGTTTGGGCCGATTGGATTCATCTTCTGGCCGTTAGCACCTGGGTTGGCATCGTGTGGGTCGCCGCGTTCATGGTGGCGCCGAAGATAGCCAAGGCTCCGCAGAGTGACCACCAGAACGATGCGTCTTTCATTCAATCGCTATCCGATACGGCCACGTACGCGCTCGTCGCGCTCGTCGTTACTGGGGCCTATAACGGGTGGCGGGCCGTGGGTTTACCGGGCAATTTGCTCGACTCATTGTACGGTCAGTTGCTGACGTTGAAGCTTGGTCTCGTGCTGGTTGCTGTGGCCCTCGGTGGGCACAATCGGTTCTTTGAGATGCCTCGCTTGTTGGCTTCGTTGCATAGCCGGCCATCAGTGTCTTCTGCTCGTTACATTAAACGCTTCGCCACCGTCCTGCATGTGGAGTCTTGTGTGCTTGGAGGCGTCTTGGTCGCCGCTGCAGTGCTGGTAGCGAGCCCGCTGCCAGGTACGACCTAAGGTTGTCCGGCATTTTTGCAATCGGGCATCACTCGAAGTGAAGTTCAATGAACTATCGAAAAAGCTCCAACTGACTGCCTTTGTCGCTGTCACAGCGCTGTCAGGTGTGGTGTTGGCAGCTGGCGACCAGCCTGTATGGTGGCACAGCCATGGGCACGGTGGTGGTGGAGTGACAGCTTTCGGTAAGGCGGGCGACCCGAAGAAAGTGAGTCGGATTGTCAATGTGGACATGATCGACGACATGCGCTTCACCCCCGCGGTGATTACGGTGAAGAGAGGATAGACCATTCGCTTCAACGTCAAGAACGCAGGGAAAGAGAAACACGAGATGGTGCTCGGGACTGAAGGCGAGTTGAAGGAGCGCTATGAGATGCAGATGCAAAGAATTGAGCATGCAGAGGTTAACGCTATTACGCTTGACGATGGCAAATCCGGTGTTCTCATCTGGCAGTTCACCAAGTCCGGTACGGTGCCATCCGCTTGTCTGCTGCCTGGCCACTATGACGCCGGAATGAGAGCAAGGATGAAGGTGATTCAGAAGATTGGTATGACCATCTACATGGCTGCGATGCTTGGCTTAGTTGGCGTTGCAGCTCACGCTCAAGCCGCCCAGGGTAGCGAAGAGAAGAGCATCTCTATTGCTTCCACTGAGTGCATGTCCGAAGGGGAGCTCAAGAAATCCGACGCGTCGGCCGGGAAGCTGACCAGAGCATGCGAGGCTGGCGACAGCGAACAGAGAATATGTTGACGCACTAAGCGACGAATAACCTGGAGCAGTTCAGATGAGTGACGAACTCGGTAAGGATAGGGCCTCCCACGGTCATCATGCGGGCGGTGTGCAGTCTCTGGGTGAGGAGCACGACCATTGTTCTCATCAGACACACGGGAATTCCAGTGCTTCCGCGCCTGAAGACCACGTGGGGCATACGCACAGCCATGGACACGCCTCCCCCGGCCCGACGACACAACTGAAAGACCCGGTCTGCGGCATGTCGGTCACGGCGGATTCGCAGTTCCATAGCGAACACGAAGGGGTTCGCTACTTCTTCTGCAGTGAATCGTGCCAGAAGAAGTTCGAGGGGGAACCTCTGAAGTATGTCGCTCCCGCATTGGCCGACTCGGTTTCCGCCACCGCAGAGGGTACTATCTATACTTGTCCGATGCACCCGGAGGTTCGTCAAGATCACCCGGGAAGCTGTCCAAGGTGCGGCATGACACTGGAGCCGATAATCCCAGGTCTAGACGAGGAGGAAAATCCAGAACTCGTCGATTTCAGTCATCGCTTCTGGTGGACGCTCCCGCTGACGGTCGTCGTGTTCATTCTGGCGATGTTCGGGCATCAGCTTCACCTGATGGAAGTGTCCACCCAGAGTTGGGTGGAGCTGGTTCTTGCTACCCCCGTGGTCCTCTGGGCGGGCCTACCGTTCTTCCAGCGCTGCATGCGGTCATTCGTCAATCGCAGCCCGAACATGTGGACGCTGATTGGGCTTGGCACCGGCGCCGCGTATCTCTACAGCGTGATTGCGACGGTCGCTCCTGGACTCTTTCCCGAGACTTTTGCTGCCCACGGTCGAATCGGTGTGTATTTCGAGGCCGCTGCCGTCATCATCTCCCTTACGCTGGTTGGCCAGTTGTTGGAGCTGAAGGCACGGTCGCAAACGTCGGCTGCTATCAAGTCGCTGCTCGGCCTGGCACCAAAGACGGCGCGACGCATCAATGTGGATGGCACCGAGGAAGACGTGCCGCAGACACACGTCCATGTTGGGGACACGCTTCGCGTACGGCCAGGCGAGAAAGTGCCGGTGGACGGCGTTGTGATTGAAGGCGCGAGCTCGCTGGATGAGTCAATGATTACCGGGGAGCCGATTCCTGTTACCAAGCGAGTGGGTGACCATGTCATCGGCGCGACGATGAACACGTCCGGTAGCTTGGTCATCAAATCGGAAAAAGTTGGCTCTCAGACCGTGTTGTCGCAAATCATTCAGATGGTCGCACAGGCGCAACGCTCCAAGGCGCCGATGCAGAGGATGGCGGATAAGGTCGCGGGAGTGTTCGTTGTCGGGGTAGTAGCAGTTGCGCTCCTGACTTTTTTCGCGTGGGGCTTCTTCGGCCCGGAGCCGAGTTGGCTGTATGGCCTCATCAATGCTGTCGCTGTGCTCATCATCGCATGCCCGTGTGCGCTTGGACTCGCCACGCCGATGTCCATCATGGTGGCAAGTGGCAAGGGTGCGTCGAACGGTATTCTGTTCCGTGATGCGGCTGCCATTGAAAATCTACGAAGGGTGGACACGCTGATTGTCGACAAAACCGGCACCCTGACTGAGGGCCGTCCCACGTTCGAGCGGGCGATCGGCACGAATGGTGTCACGGAAGAGGAAGTTCTGCGGTTAGCCGCAAGCCTAGACCAGGGCAGCGAGCATCCTCTTGCCGCCACCATTGTTGAGGCGGCTCGCCAGCGCAATCTGGCACTCGAGAAAGCAGAGAACTTCGAATCTGGCACGGGCATCGGGGTGCGAGGGATTGTTGCGGGCAGGAAGCTAGCACTCGGCAACACGGCGCTGATGCAAGCCGAGGGAGTCGGTACCGATTCCCTTGCCGGCGATGGTGACCCCCTACGCGCTCAGGGCGCCAGCGTCATGTATCTTGCCGTCGACGGAAAGTTAGCTGGGATTCTCGCCGTGTCAGACCCCGTGAAACCCACTACGCCGGAGGCGCTCGCCAGGCTGAGAGAGGTGGGCATCCGGATTGTGATGGCCACCGGGGACGGCGTGGTGACGGCAAAATCCGTGGCTGCAAAGCTGGGTATTGGTGAGTTCCACGGCGAGGTGAAGCCGGCCGACAAGCTGGCGCTGGTCTCGAAGTTCCAGGCGGAAGGTAGAGTTGTTGCGATGGCCGGCGACGGCATCAACGACGCGCCGGCGCTCGCGAAGGCCGATGTGGGCATTGCCATGGGCACGGGTACCGATGTCGCAATGAACAGCGCTCAGGTGACCCTTGTCAAAGGGGACCTGCGTGGCATTGCCCGCGCGCGGGAGTTGTCAGAGGCAACAATCTGGAACATGAAGCAGAACCTCGGATTTGCCTTTGTCTACAACGCCTTGGGTGTACCGCTGGCGGCAGGGGTCTTGTACGCTTCTACCGGTTGGTTGCTATCCCCCATGATAGCTGCGCTGACGATGAGCCTCAGTTCTGCCTCGGTAGTCTCGAATGCATTGCGACTGCGGAAGGCGAAGATTTAATGTATGCGTGCCGGTGCGGGCTAGAGCGTGTTATGCACTTTGAAGAATGGGTGCGGCATGTACGAGCATGAGCATAGCGAAAACAACGAAATGCAAACCGGCCAGGGTTTCGGGAAAATGCTCGTAGGCGCGTGCGAGTCGGCGGACTCGATTTGCCCAGCCGAAGCTGCGTTCACGCGCGGAGGACGCCATTGCCGCCGACATAGGCATCGTGGACGCGTACCGTCAACCCCGGCGCAATCCCAATCTGTGCGTCCCAAACGAAGCCCGGTCTTCGGGTCACTCCCCGTTGTTGCGACGTGAATGGCTTCCAATTTTCGCCTTTTTGGCCCAGGTTGAAGGTGCCGATGTGCCCCACCATCGCAGCACTGATGATGCGTTGGACATCCTCCAACACCGCACGGAAGCCGCGCTGTACCGGCGAGGGAATGCCTTCGAGTTCACGTGCATCGTAGTACGATGGGCTCGGCGGCAGGCGGGCTGCTTCCAGACGATTCAGTAGCATCCGAGTAGCTTCAGCCCAGCGCGCATTTCCAAATGCCGTAAGGCCACGTGCTACCGTCGCCAGCACCGCAAGTGCGATGATCAGACCGGTGATCCGCAGCATTTGTGCCCCACTATTGACGGCACGCCAGACTAGACCATCACGGCTTGCACTGGTCGTTGCATGGACAAGGACATCCTCGGCCCGAGGCCGAAGCGGACCACCAGATCGGGGCGGTGGTTCCTCAAGCTGAACGTTGTGGCGGGCTTCGATGGGATCGCCCCGATCTCACAAGCGAGGCCGGCAAGACGGACTTCCGCCTACTGGTCTACGGCCGCGTCCTGGATGCCTCCTTGGCGGCTCAGCAGGTGACGAGATCCGTATGGCCAAAGCCCTTGGAGTAGTCGAGCACGGAAATGACTGTCGGAGTTACCCGGAATATGCGGACATCCTCCGGAGTCGGCATTGGCATTGGCAACGGAATCTGCTCGGGATACTTCAAGGGGAGCATATGCAAGATTTTCTTCGCCTCACCCCGATCGGTTGCCAGTTGCGCGTGCGCCGCCATGGACAGACCGGTAATCGCCATCATATCCGGCGTGTCGTGATCGATCGTCAGCGAGACACGATCATCTCGTGCCAGATTTGCCGCCTTTTGGCTGCCCAAACCACAGAGGAAGTAGAGGGTGAGCCCCTCGTTTCGCAACATCGTCGCGGCAAACGCCAAGCACTGGCTCGTAACGCGTTCAGTGTCGAAGTTCTTGGGGCCGGACATGCGGGTGGCGATCGCCGTGGGTGATGCGTTGACCGTGGCGCGGATCGCACGCGCGCAGGCGTATGCGATGGGCTGGGTCAGTTCGCTGCTACAGCGGCTCGTAGGCGGCATGCTTCAGCAGCCGGCCATTCTGTCGCTAGTTCGGGACGCCGGGCGCGTCTATCGGCACCGCTATACCTACATGCAGAAGGCGCTGCGCGACATCGGTATCGAGACAGGCGGCACCGCCGGCTTCAATATCTGGGTGCCTTGCTCGGACGAGGCTTCTGTCGCGCAGAGCCTGCTCAGCAGCGGCTGGCGTATCCGCACCGGCACGGATTTTACGCTGGAGAGCGCGCCGGGGTTTCGCGTGACGACCGCTGCGCTAGATAAGAACGCCGTCGATGCTTTCGTGGCTGCCCTCGCCAGTGCGTTGACCAGCCAGCCGCAATCACTCGCCTGACGCCCCCCTCCCACCCGACAAGCAGCGCTGCCTGGACCGCACCGTGTCTCCACACACCTGGCGAAGGCCGGGAAGTGCTAGCGGCGCCGGCCGCGGGATTGAACAGCTCGTCGGACGGCATGTGCTTCTCCGTGCCAATGAAAGTAAGATCGGTATTGGAGCGCACTGCACATATCCCATTCAGTTCAGCCCAGATAGGCTCCACCTAATGCGGTCCGCCTCGGTTGACGATCGAATAGCGCGCGCTGAACGCCTAGTTAGGCGCGAACCGGTACGCGTTCCAGCATGAATGGCAGGTCGAGTTCTCGAAGCACACTATGCGGGACGAGCGAACCGGCCGCCCCCGGTATAGAACATTCTCACAGGGCAGCGTCCTGCTGGCGCTAGGACTTCCGGACGGTAGCCATCGTTTCGCGTCGGGCCCGCGCGCACCAGTGAACGAGACGAACCGACCCAGGCCCGTGACGATATCTTTCGAGCGCAATATCATCGAAGCGCTCGAGTTTGAGGCGCTGGCACGGGAGCGATTGGTAGCTACCGCGGTCGGTCTCCCGGGCGGCTTCTCGCATGGCTAGTAATCGAGTGCCTCAATCTTACGCGTGTGCATCATGCCGGCCCAACCGCGTTTCCGCGAGGGCCGATGAGGCCGATCCGCATCGATCGGGGCGCGGGAGATTGTGTCCGCGATCGGTATGCATCCAACCTCACCACCCCATCGGATCCAAGCCCTTACGCCGTCCTCCTTGCACAAAGCGGACGGCAGTGCCGACAATTCCTTTCGTAAAGGGACGATAAAAGCGCGCCCTAGGCGACAGGTTGTCACGGCCCAACAAGATGTCTGAGATCGGGAAGCTCCTGTGGCGTTTCGGTGAAGCTATTGTGATAAGGCAGAGGATTTTTTGCGCAGCGGAGACGGCGCAATGGTCGGCAAGGGCGCGCGGTGCACGCCCCGTCTTCACTGCGCAAAAAAAGTCTTTGAGCTAAACCGCTCCACGGGCAGTGGTGTCGATGGGCATTGAATCGATGCGTCTGCGGGGGCCATTGACGCCATTGCGAAAGTAGCAGGCGCGAATGGAAGAAGTCCAGCGGCTTATCACTGGCGCTCACTCATTGAGGCCTTGATTTACTGCCTCAAGACGCTCGCAATTGCCTGTGGGCGCGCAAGGTCGGCTCCCGGGCGATCGAGGTAGCGATCCGCGTGGGCGTGCTCAATTGCATGACGACGCTCGCCCGCCCTCATTCCGTCCGTATCGCGTGAATTCAAGATCAGAGCGGCACCTCTGTCTTCAACTCGATTTATGCAACAAGGTCCATAAGCGTCGACACTGAATCGCGCTGCCTTCGGATGAAGAAGTATGCGGGGGAGGCCTTCATAGATATGCCGGTAGATCGCGCCCCGCACACGAATGCTCGTACCCCTTGGAGACTGTTCGAATAGGCAAGGGGCAATGCTCCAAAGGCCCTCTCTTGAGTGAGGGGGGGAGGCCAATGCGCTAGAACGCGTGGCGAATACCTATGACGGCGCCCAGCTGATTGCTCCCGGGCGGCGTATTGCCGAAGCCAGAGCCTGCGGAACTCAGCCCAAGATTCGAGGAGCCCTTATTTTTTGTATAGCCCGCAGTAATGTAGGCATCGGTGCGTTTAGATAAAGTGTACTTGGCCATGGCAACAAACAGCCATGGATCGGCGGAGGTGTTCTTGAAGTCCTGATAGTACGCGGCGATCCCGATGGAAATCGGCCGCTTCAGCTGCCAGATAAGGCCAGTCCACCAGAGGTTGGAGCCCTGATTCGCGGCACCTTGGGGCGCACCCGCTAGTACTGCGCCATCGTATGCTCGAGCCCAGCGATATCCTAGGAACGCCTGCAGAGAATGCCACCTATACGTACCTGCAGCCACTGCGCGGCGGGTTTTTGCATCCGGATTAACGGTCAAGGTGCCTATATTGACCTCATCATACACCGCACCGAGCGCAAATGAACTGCTGGAATAATTCAACCGTACACCGTACTCGCTGCCGAGCTTGCTGTTGCCTGGAACTTCACTGCCATTGGCAACGCTACTGTCATAGCCAAAGCTGTACATCGCGGAGGCAGTGAGTCCACCGAACGTACCGATGTACTTTGCGGTGTTATCCGCTCGCCCAACGAAAGCAACATCGTGGGTGATAACTGAGTACTTCGGTGCCAGCAGCATCGGTTCAAAGTTGGCGCTGAAGTCGAAGATTAGGTTCTGCTGACGACCGAAGAGCACTCGCCCCAACGCGCCATCCAGACCAACATACGCGGAGCGCCCAAACAACCTGCCCCCTTGTGCGGATCGGCCTGTATCGGTGTCGAATCCACTGTCGAGGAGGAAGACCGCTTTCAGCCCCGATCCAAGATCTTCCGTCCCACGCAGACCCCACCGCGAACCCGCAACGTTACCGGAACTCAATCGCACGACATCTCCTCTAGCGGTCTGACGGTTGGCGTACTCAATCCCTGCATCAACCACACCATAAAGTGTGATGTTGGTTTGTGCAGCAGCCGAGGCTGCTGCGAGCGCCCCCGCCGTCAAAGCGACTAACTTTCCTTTCATTCGACTCCTCCTAATAATAGTTGTGCGTCTCAATAGTTGGAAACTTGAATATGTCCTCTTCCTTCCCTTTGGTCGAATTGACACATGACCTGGAAAGTCAGGTATCGGGGAGCCTCACCCAGTCAGTGTCGGGTGGGATAAGGCGACGGCGCAGCTGGCGTGAAGGCAGCATGGAGCAGAATCTTGCCTGCTGCCACCATCAGGCCTGCCGGCCGGGCCAGCCATTCCTTCCACCTCCCGTCAGCAGCAGGGCGGTCCGTGGGGCGCATCCGGTCCGCGAAGCTCTCAAATCTGCAGAGATGGACCACCTGATTGAGCGGCCTGATTTCCGTGTAGTGGCGGCCCAACCAGCGCCCAGGCATTCGACGTGCACGTCTACACCATGTTCGCCGTACAAACGGATGAATTCGCGCAGATTCCGGGGGCAACTGTAGATGTTCGAATTTCGAGCAGAATTTCACGTTGTTCCTTCGATACGCGCATAGCCGGACTTTGCACCGAACACCTTTTCTCGCTGCGACCAGTCATGGCTCTGGGACCACAGGTCGAGTACCCTTGGCGCCTCGTGCTCGAACTCCTTGAGCCGTTGCGGCGGACACGTGCGGGCGGTCAACTCGAGTCGGTGCCCCGATGG
Source organism: Cupriavidus sp. GW821-FHT02F09 (assembly GCF_059421605.1). Taxonomy (NCBI): domain Bacteria; kingdom Pseudomonadati; phylum Pseudomonadota; class Betaproteobacteria; order Burkholderiales; family Burkholderiaceae; genus Cupriavidus; species Cupriavidus sp. GW821-FHT02F09. The sequence continues at coordinate 10,494 of NZ_JBWKVH010000044.1, read as the reverse complement.
ATCGAAGAAGTAGATCGAGAGAATGAAGTCATCGTGGTTAGTCGGCCCAACGACTGTCAGGCCCTTGGCTTCCAGCTCCGCCTTCGATCGCGAGAGTACCTCCGTGTTCTCGACCTCGAAGGCGAAGTGCTGGATCCAGTCGGGCGAATCCAGGTCCTTCATATTGCCCGGGTCGCGCGGACACTCGAAGAAGGCGATGTTGCTGCCATCTTCCATCTCAAAAAAGATGTGGACGTGGGGGCTGAACTGGCCCGTTGACGGCACATGGTCTTCCCCCATTGCGTGCGCGAACTTGAGGCCTAGCACCTCCGTATAAAAACGTGTCGTCTCGACCGCGTCCTTGCACCGGAATGCTGCATGATGCAACTTCTTGCAAAGCATGACTCTCTCCCGCTGGTGATTGAACTGGTTGGGGCAGCTGGCGCGTTACCGCTGCTGTATCTGCTGCTCGATCGCGCCGAACACTGATTGACCCGCGGAATCCAGTATCTCGATGTGGATCGTGTCGCCGTGGCGCAGGAACGGCGTCTTCGGCGAGCCGGACTCGAGCTCCTCGTCGAAGCGGGCCTCTGCTACACACGCATAACCCGTCTCCTGGTCTTGGTTTGAGACTGCGCCGGCCCCCACGATCGTGCCCGCGCTCAAGCTGCGTGTGCGAGCGGCGTGTGCGATTAGTTCTGGATATGTAAAGAACATGTCCTTGCCGGTATTCGCATTGCCCATCCGGCCGCCATTCAAGCAGGATATGATCGGCAGCGAGAGTTTCTTACCATCCCACGCCTTGCCCAGTTCGTCCGGGGTCACTGCCACGGGAGAGAACGAACTGGTCGGTTTGGCTTGAAGGAATCCGAAACCCTTGGGTAGTTCCGTCCGGGTCAGTGAACGCAAGGTATAGTCGTTCAGAAGCATGATCAGCTTGATGTGGGGAACGGCCTCGGTGGCGGTGGTACCCATCGGCACGTCGTCGGTCACCACGGCGACCTCTGCCTCGTAGTCAAGTCCGAGATCTTCCGCCGGGCAGACCATAGGATCGCGAGGACCATCGAAGCGATCCGAGAGGCCCTGATACATCAACGGATCGGACTTGTAGTTTGGGGGCATTGCTGCGCCCCGGGCTTTGCGGGCCTTCTCCATGTGGTGGAGATAGACGGACCCATCGAGAAACTGGAACGCTCGCGGGAAAGGGCTGGCCAGCGCGCCTATATCGAGGTTGAAGGCATCCAGACAATCATTCTGCTGCAGCCGCGCTGATACTTGCTGCAGGAGTGGTTCGCAACGATCCCAATCCTCGATCGCCTGCTGCATCGTCGCGGCGATGGCGGACACCTGCACGGCACGGGTAAGTTCGCGATTGACCACGACGAGGGTGCCGTCGCGTCCCCCAATCTTCAAGCTTGCCAGTTTCATCTCCAATCCTCACTGTTGGGAATTTCTGAATGTCACTCGCGCACGTAGTTGGCAGTACGCACGACGCCATTCCATCGCATCACATCGCGACCGACCTGGGCGTTCATCTCTTCGGGCGTCGAAGGGCGCGCCTCGCCCGCAACCGCCGCTTCGATCTTTGCTTTCAATTCCGGGTTAGCCAGGAGTGTCCGTATCGCCTTGTTCAGGCGCGTCACTACCGGCTCTGGAGTTCCTTTTGGTGCCAAGAAGCCGAGCCAGGTGCGCACGTCAAATCCGGGAACGCCGCTTTCGGCGATCGTAGGTACTCCGGGGAATGCAGCCCATCGGTCGCTCGACGTCACGGCCAAGGCACGGAGGCGGCTGGCGTCGCCATACGTCTTGAATGCAGCGGCCGACAAGAGAGCCACGGGGATGTCGCCGGCCAGCAGCGAGTTTGCGAGATCTGCCTCTCCCTTGTAGGGCACATGCAGTAGCCGAATATTCTCCGCAGTCTGCAGAGATTCCATGGCCAGATGCTGCGTCGTACCCACCCCGGCAGAGCCAAAAGCTATCGAATCTGGCTTTGTCTTCGCCATGTCAATCAGGTCACGAAACGTTTTGGCTGAATGGTCGGGACGCACCGCGAGCACGAAGCGATAGTTGACCACCATTGACACCATCTGGAAGTCTTTGACCGCATCGAAGGGCGGCTTCTTGTATACCGCGTTCGATACGGCATGTCCTCCCGTCACGAGGCCAATCGTGTAGCCGTCCGGGGTCGCGCTGGCGACAGTCTTCGCAGCGATGTTGCCGCCGAAGCCCGGTTTTGTCTCCACGACGAACGGAGCCTTTAACTCCTGTGTCATCGACTGGGCGGCAATGCGCGCGACCACGTCCGCCGCGCCCCCGGGCGGAAAGCCGTGAATGATGCGGACGGGGCGACTCGGGTAATCGTTCGCCAATGCCGGCCCTGCGGCGGCGAAGACAGTGGCAGCAAGCAGGGCCCGGATGATCGTGTTGCGGAACATGGTACTTGTCTCCTGCTCATGAAGAAAGGGGGGGGAGTCCGAGCTCATTTGCGACGCGCGTGAGCGCCCGCAGTGTCTGGTCGGATAGGGGGACTCCTGTGCTGCGGCGTCGGACCAACAGTGTGTTGCCTCGTTCTCCCGGAGCGTGGATGCAGTCGACGCCTTCGGCTCGTGGCAGCGCCGTGATGGCGGAGGCAAGCACGTCCACTTGCAGGCAGAACTCCTGTGGATCGCCAAATCCCGCCGGGTCGACGGCTATGGCCAGGGCATTCATCGGGCGAGCGGGGTCGAAGGCGCCCTGCAACGCTGGGGCGACGAGCGGCCGACGGACGAACAGGCTCGTGAGGCACTCGATCATCAGTGACAGCCCCGCGCCCTTCGCGCCTGCCATAGGTGAGAGGGTGGTGATCGCGGATGGATCGGTCGTCGGCTGGCCCGCATCGTCGAGTCCCCAGTCGTGCGGAACGCTTGAGCCTTGCTGCCGCGCCTGAAGTATCTTTCCCATCGCGACATTCGACGTGGCGAAGTCCAGGACGAGCGGGGCCGCATCTTTGCGGGGCACTGCGATCGCCAGCGGGTTCGTCGATACCGCCGCAGAGCGTGAGCCGGGGTAGGCCATCATCGGCTGGGAAGCGCTCATCGTCAGTGCGATCATCCCTTGGCTGGCAGCCGCCTGTGCGAAGTAACCGATTGCGCCGCAGTGGGTGAGGTCCCTCACTGCGCACCAGCCGACTCGCAGCCGACGTGCCCGGTCTACTGCCAGTTGCATCGCCGCAGTCATCGCCACCGGGCCGGGGCCGAACCCTGCGTCGAGAACCTGCAAGGCTCCGTCGTCGGCTGTCACCGACATCTTTGCGCGCGGGTTGATGTCACCCTTTCGAATGTGCTCCACGTACGAGGGGACACGCAGCACGCCATGGGATGACACTCCGCGAAGGTCTGCCCACACTAGCACTTCAGCCCAGGTTCGCGCTTGTTGCTCTTCAACGCCGAGGGCGCGAAAGACTCGCGTGGTGAATGCCAGCAAGTCTTCTGGCAGAATAGTCTCGGAGGTACGTGGCTGCTGCACGGCTTGTCTCTCTTTCGAACCGGCGGTTGCGCAGGATGGCTTGCCGTTGACACGGATTATGTGCCGGTCGTCGTCAGCCATGCTTCGAAGTTTTGCGCGAGGTCGCAGCTTCGATAAGAATTCGGTAACTCAACGCGGATGACTGCATGCATCTCGACCCTAAGCACCTGGTGCAACTGCACACGATAGTGGAGCTAGGATCCTTCGCGCTTGCCGCGGAGTATCTGTCTCTGACTCAACCGGCCCTGAGTAGGAACATACGGTTGCTCGAGGAGCGTGTCGGAGCGCGCCTGCTGCACCGCGGCAGGCACGGCGCTACACCGACGGAGCTGGGACGGTTGTTAAGTGCGAAGGGTCGCGTGTTGCGCGAGTTGCTGGACGAAGCAGGAAAGACGGCATCTGCAATTCGTGCGGGGGAACTGGGCCAGTTGCGGCTGGGGCTCTCGTTCGGCGTCGCGAGCGAATTCCTGGCTGAGCCGATCGGTACCTTCCTGCAGAAGGTACCGAAGGCTTCGGTTCAAACGACGGTGGGGCCCACGCCCCTGTTGCTTGATCGGCTCGGAGAGGGAGAACTGGACCTCGTCGTCGGTGGAGTCCAGCTGGTTCCCGAGAGCGCCGGCATCGAATTCAAGCCGCTCATAGCCAATCGGCTCGCCGTGGTTGCGCGCGCCAAGCATCCGTTCGCCAGTCGCGGCCGCGGGTCGCTGGACGCACTTCGCGCCGCCCGCTGGATTGTGCGGCCCAAGACCGATCCCTTGCAGGTCGACATCGCGAGCGCGATGACGTCCATTGGTCTGACCTACGAAAACGTGGCACTGGAGACTCCTACCGAGGCGCTCGCGCTGGCCATCCTGGCCCGGACCGACCTACTGATGCTCGTGCCGTACGCAACGGCACAGAGTTTCCTCTCCACAGGAAATTTCGTCGAGATCGCAGTTCCGATCGATATTCCACTGCGGCCGCTTGGGGTGGCGCAGCATGCCGATCGTACCAGCGGCCCGACCGTGCGAGCATTTCTGGAAATACTGTGGGCCTGGGCGCAGCTGAAGTCTGGCTGAACGCCGATGCATGCATGCGTCTTAGCTTGCAATTTTCTTATGGAAGGCCGTGGTACGCCTAATCTGTTGATTGGACCGAGCGGGGGACGGGCAGTACATTGTGCTCACCCCAACAAGCCGCTTTGCCCACATGGCCATTCAGAACATCCAACACTTTGCACTGACCGTGCCCGACCTGCTTGTTGCGCAAGCTTTTTATCGCGACTTTGGGCTCGACGCCGTCGAGCGCGACGGACGCCTCGTCTGCCGCTGCTTCGGGCGGGACCAGGACCAGGTTGTGCTGGTCGAAGGCCCGCGCAAGCGCTTGAACTACGTCAGCTTCGGCACTGACGAGGAGGGGCTCGGGGAAGCCATGCGTCGGCTCGAGTCGGCATCGGTGAAGATCATCGACCCGCCGCGCGACGTTCGTGGTGAAGGTCTGTGGTTCCGTGACTTCGACGGCATGCTCACTAACCTGCGCGTGGCTGCAGAGGCCCCCTGGGACACCAATTCCCGCGTAACCTTCAATACTTTGCAGGCCCGGCGCGCCCGAGCTGGTAGGACGGAGTTGATCGAGGAGCGCCCGGTGAAGCCCCGGCGGCTCGGCCATATTGTCACTTTTTCCTCTGACCCATTCCGGAAGGTGGACTTCTACAACCGGATGTTCGACATGAAGCTGTCGGACCGGGTGGCAGATTTCCTGAGTTTCTTGCACGCAGCGAACGGCAGCGACCACCATGTGATTGCGTTCGGCAAGTCGACGACCTACGGTCTGCACCATGCCGGGTTCGATGTGGGCAGCAGTGACGAAGTCGCTGCCGGCGGCCAGATCCTCATGGACAAGGGCTACGTGCCATCCTGGGGACCCGGCCGGCATTTCGTCGGTTCCAACGCTTTCATGTATGTGCGAGACCCGTGGAACAGTCTGCACGAGTACTTCGCCGACATCGACTACATCGGCAGGGGTCACCCGTGGGAACCCAGTGACTGGAAGGAGGTCGGCACGCGCAGCATTTGGGGCGCTCCCGAACCGCGTGATTTCGCGACCAATTTCGAGGCCATCCACCTTCGCTGAATGATGGTGACGCGGAGATATTGCATGCGTACGAAAGTAGAGATTCCTTCTGACGGGCTGAAGCTAGCGGGTGTCCTTGATATTCCGGAAAATTATGTCGCCGGCACCCGCAGACCGGCAGTGATCGTGCTGCACGGATTTGGCGGCAACAAGGATGGCGTGACACACGTAGCTGAGGCGGATTTTTATCGCCGGCTAGGCTACGTGGTACTCCGCATGGACATGCGTGGATGCGGAGACAGCGAAGGTATTCGCGGTCGCATCCTGTGCCACGATCAGGTGGCTGACACGCGGAATGCCTTAACGTGGCTCGCTGCCCGCGAGGAAGTCCTGCCGCGCGCGGTCTTGGTCAGCGGGCAGAGCTTTGGCGGCGCCATTGCGCTCTGTGCAGGAGCAGTGGACGAACGCTTCGCTGCCGTGGTTTCGATAGGGGGCTGGGGGAACGGCGAGCGGAAATTCCGTGGCCAGCACGCATCTCCCGAGGCCTGGAGACAGTTCTCAGCATTGCTAGACGCCGGTCGTCGTGCGAGGCAGGAAGGTCGGTTGATGACGATCAGCCGATGGGACATCGTTCCGGTGCCAGAGGAGAAGCGCAAGAACTTGCCGGCCGGCGCGATCATGGACTTTCCCGTGGAAAGCGCGCTGAGCATGCATGACTTCAAGGCGGAAGAAGTCGTCGCTTTCATCTCGCCCCGGCCTCTGCTTATCGCACATGGGGCGGCCGATTCCGTGACCCCAAACGAACAGGCGCTTGAGCTTTTCCGGCGAGCTGGAAAGGGAGCTGAGTTGCTCGTCCTCTCCGGCATGGACCACTTCCCATTCGTCGATGAGAATCTGCGGCTTCAGCGGCACTTGGAAGGCTGGCTGTGCCAGTATTTTCCGCCGAAAGTTTACTGAGAAAGCGCACACAGGAGACTCAATGTCCAATTCTTTTTCCCTTCCGCGCTCCGTTGGCGAGTTCCTCGCCCGCTCACACTCGCAACTTGTCGACGGGGCATGGGTCGAGAGCACAGGCTACGGCCGCATCGATGTGCTAGACCCCGGGACCGAACAGATCCTGACGACTGTGGCGCGCGGAACGTCAGAAGACGTCGAGCGGGCGGTTCGCGCCGCGGACGCTGCGCTGAGACGGCCGGTATGGCGGGAGATGAACCCGACCGCGCGCGAAGCCATGCTCCACCGATTCGCCGATGTGGTCGAAGCACACGCGGACGAACTTGCCCTGCTCGAGTCGCTGGACGTCGGTATGCCGTTGGCGGCCGCGCGGCATTTCGCAGTCGAGAACGTGGTCGCCACGATGCGCTACATGGCCGGCTGGCCAACCAAGGTGGCGGGCAGGAGCTTCGATGTCGCGCCTCCTGGCAGCCTGGAACGGATGCTGGCCTTCACGGTGCGTGAACCGGTCGGCGTAGTGGCGGCGATAATTCCGTGGAACACGCCCCTGATGATTGCCACCTGGAAGATCACGCCTGCGCTTGCGGCCGGTTGCACCGTCGTTCTCAAGCCCTCCGAAGTGGCCCCGCTGACCTCACTGCGGCTAGGTGAACTCGCCCTGGAGGCGGGACTCCCACCGGGCGTTCTGAATATCGTGACCGGTTTCGGAACGGAAGTGGGGGACCAACTGGTGCGCCACCCGTGCGTGAAGAAGATCTCGTTTACCGGCTCCAGCCGCGTCGGCAAGGAGATACAGAAGGTCGCCGCGGATCCGCTCAAGAAGGTTACGCTGGAAATGGGCGGCAAGTCGCCGGTGATCCTGCTCGACGACGCCGATCTAGATCGTGCACTGCCACAGATTGCCCAAGGTGTCTTCGCCAACAGCGGACAGACTTGTGTCGCGGGTTCCCGCCTCTACGTTTGCAAGGACATCCTGGAAGAGGTCGTCGCCAAGCTCACTTCCATCGTCCAGAGCCAGCGGCTGGGCCACGGGCTTGATCCGGAAGTCACGCTCGGCCCGTTGGTATCGCGCGAGCAGCAGGAGAAGGTGCAGAGCTACATCGAGAACGCTAGGACGGAATGCGCGCACGTCATCGAGGGGCCGGGACGCGCGGGCCCCGGATATTTTGTTCCGCCCACTGTACTGGTGGGCGTGCACCAGACGTCGCCAGCCGCGCGGGAAGAGATCTTCGGTCCCGTGCTCGCCGTCATCCCTTTCGAGCGAGAGGATGAGGTCCTCCCGCTCGCCAACGACAGCGAGTACGGTCTCTCCTCCTATGTGTGGGGCAAGGACATTACGCGCATCTTGAACCTTGTGCGCGGTCTGGAAGCAGGAAACGTGTTCGTGAACGCCAGCCCTTTCCCGGACCCCAAGCTCCCGTTTGGCGGCATCAAGCAGTCGGGCATTGGCAAGGAAATGGGACAGGAAACCGTCGAGCAGTACCTGGAAACGAAGTCCGTCGTGATTGGCGCCTGAATGAACCCGAATTCCTCTGTTCCCATCTACCATCCACGCGTCATCAGCGGTTATCACGCGCACGTCTACTTCGACGAGTCGTCCTGGCCGGCGGCGAATGCGCTCTACGACTTGGTTCCCCGGCTGTTCGCTGTCTCTATGGGCGGAGTACTCGACCATCCATTCGGCCCCCACCCGAAGCCGATGTACCAGATCTCCTTTGCGCCGGAGCAGTTCGAAGCGTTCGTTCCATGGCTGATGCTGAACCGGCTCTGCCTGAGCGTTCTTGTCCATCCGCTGCTGAACGACGAGGTGCTGGAACATAAGTTTTTTGCGTTCTGGCTAGGAGAACCCCTTCCGCTTAGGCTGGAAGGTCTGCGAACGTTCCAAGCCGGCGACGAAGTACGCAATCCCTGGTAGGTGACCGCCAACAGCGACTGCGTTTGAGCGCACTTTCCACCATCCCACGAAAGAGGAAAAACCATGAACAAGCTTGATGTCGTCGGATTCTGCGGCAGCCTGCGTGCTGGCTCGCTGAACCGCCTGGCCCTGAACCTAGCGGGCGAACTGATGCCCGAAACAGTGCAAATGGATACGCTGGACTGGCGCGAAGTTCCCATCTTCGACACCGACGTGCTGGCGAAAGGCTTCCCGCCCGTCGTCCAGGCTCTGCGCGAGCGCATCCGGCGCGCCGACGGGGTTGTGATTGCCACGCCGGAGTACAATTTCTCGATCCCTGGCGGCTTCAAGAACCTGCTCGACTGGCTAAGCCGAGGCGACGACCAGCCGCTCGCGGGCAAGCCAGTTGCCATACTGAGCGCCTCACCCGGCCCGTTGGGCGGCGCGCGCGTTCAGTATGACCTGCGGCGCGTGCTGCTGTTCGTGAACTCCATGGTTCTCGCAAAGCCCGAAGTGTTCATGGGTATGGCTGCCGCCAAGTTCGATTCCACGGGGAAATGCACCGACGAGGCTACAAGGAAGTTCGTCGGCGCGCAGATGACGGCATTCGAGAAGTGGATCCGTGGCGTTAAGGCCATGCACCTAGTGGGCTGAGCGATTCAGCGCCATCGGAACGAAAGTGAGGATGGTGCTTTCCTTTCCACGGCGGTCAACAGGGGGCAAACGAAGACTTGGTTGTCCTCACTCTTCCGAGTCGATCATATTGTGCGATGAAAGAGGCGTGGTATTGCGTTGCCGGGCCGTCTAATCATGGGCCTGTCCGACACTTCGAAATTGGCTGAGAGCCGGCCGGACGCTGGCCGGGCGTGGACAGCACCAGGACGCGGCTGGCGCCCAGCGCCTCGATCTCGGCGCCGAACTGGCCCAGCGCGCCGGCGCCGAATACCACGTGCTGTGGATGGCTTTGATAGGTCACAACTTGCCCGCCGCGGACGAGGCACGCGCACGATGGGCCTTGCGCCACTCGGGTGGCCCTGACGCGGGCGTACGACGATCGCGCTGCCGCCCGATGTCGCTGAACAGCTGCGTGACGAAGTCGATGAACAGTCGCACATGCGGAATGCGCCGGACGCTGGGTGGATAGAGCAGATTCACCGGCGGCACATCGGGCTGCTGCCAATCAGCCAACGCGGGCACTAGTGCGCCGGTGGATAGCTCCCTGCCTGGACGCTGATGCCAGTCCAGCAGGCGCACGATGCCGGCGCCTGCCGCAGCGACATTGATCACCATGTCCCGGTGCGCGTTGTCCGTGAGCAACCAGCCTCCTACGGGAGCCGAGACCCGTTCATCCCCCTTGTGGAAGTCTCATCCATCCATCAATGTTCCGGTGTTGCCGCGGACCGCCAGACACTGGTGCTGTTTCAGCTCACGCGGATGTTGCGGCACTCCGCGTGCGGCCCAATACGCGGGAGCAGCGCAGACCACAAAGTTTGCGGCGCCTATCTGACAGTGGACGAGATTGCCAGTGTGGTCAGGCCAGTCCAGCACGAGGACCACATCGACGCCTCGACACACCTCGACGTTGGTGTCGATGAGATAGCGCATGTCGAGCTGGATGTCCGGGTAGAGTGCGTTGAACCGGGGGAGTACCGTGGTTAGGCATTGCTGGGCGATCACTGGCTGGACGCCGACGACGACGGTGCCACGCGCCCGCGAGTTGGCGGACATGGCCAGCTGTTCCGCCTTGGCCAGGATGGTCAGCGCGGGCTGGCATGCCTCTAGGGAAAGACTAATTAATCAGCGCGGCAGTCATCGTTGAGTGGCTTGTAAGCGTTGTCATGTGCATGCCCAAGAGATGAATCGAAGATGAAGCGACAGATCAGTTTTGCGGAGGCGGAAAGCCACGGCAAGAAGCGGGTGACGCGCCGCGAGCGCTTCCTGACGGAGATGGAAAGCGTGGTGCCGTGGTCGCGCCTGATTGCGGCGGTACGAGCCGTACTACCCTAATCTTACAGTGTCATAAAAAATAGTGCGTTATATGTGCTTCTAATTCAAGGTGGAAGTGCATGAGTACAAGCGACCGATTTGCGGAGTATATGAACTACTTGGCA
>NZ_JBWKVH010000043.1:0-64775 GCF_059421605.1 Cupriavidus sp. GW821-FHT02F09 | reverse complement strand
AGTTGGTTGATCTTGCCGCTGGTTGGCTCCCCTCTCCCACTTGTGGGAGAGGGGCCGGGGGAGAGGGCGGGCGCTTGCTATGCCGCGATGCCTTCGTTACGGCACGGGCCGACAGCCTCCCGGGAACTTACAACCGGAAATACTCTTCCGCCGCTGGTTCGCGCACCGGCTTGCACACCAGATCCCCGGCATTTCCCGCGTACACCAGGCAATCCCCCGGCGTATCGCGATTGATCACGCTAACGCCCTGCGCAATCACCGAGCCATTGCCCACATGGCTGCGGCCGATGATGGCGGTATTGGGATACATCACCACACCGTCGCCGATCACCGGGGCGGCGCCGTGGTTCTTGCCTACCGTGGAGTTCTGGTACAGCACGAGGTAATTGCCGTAGGTGGCTTTTGCCAGCACGATGCCGACCGAGTGCCCGATGAAGAAGACTTCCGGCATCTCGATCTCGTAGAACAGGTCGATGCCGTTGAGCGCCTTGTTCAGCAGGAACAGCCGCGTGCAGGCGCGGGCGTCGCCCTCGTTGCGCCAGATGGTGTTGGCCAGGTAGTAGAGGTACTGGCAGTACTGGCTGGAGTGCAGGTAGTTGAAGCGCCCTGGGTGCCACATGCGTACGGCGTTGATGCAGCGTTCCACCCGGGCCAGTGCTTGCGCCTGGTGGCGCTTGATCAGCGGCAGCAAGGTCTCTGCCTTGCCGTCCGGCACCAGCGCCGCGACCTGCGCGCAGGTGTAGGCGGCAAGGCTTTCAGGTGTCTGGTCGATCAGTTCCATGTTCTTGCTCCTTCCAGGTGAGCGGCCAGCACCTCGCGCACGTCGCGCGGTGCTACGCCTAGCGCGCGCAGGCGCGTCACGCTGCATACCGCCGCCGGTTGCGCCCGGGTGGACCTGGCCAGTTCGACTGCCCAGCCTGCGCGGTTGAACACGTCGGCCAGTTCGCCGTTGGAGACGTTGGCGCCGCTGGCCACGTTGAAGATTCCGCGCTCGCCCAGTGCCGACACGGTGGCCAGGGCTTGCACGACATCGTCGAGGTGGATGTAGTCACGCACCAAGGCGGCATCGCTGTCGAGCTGGAACGCGCGTTCGGTCGATGCGCGCTGCAGCCATTCGGACAGGAAGCCAGGCGAGCCCGGCGACCAGTCGAAGACGCAGGACAGCCGCGCCACGGCTGTGCGCTCCGGCGCGAGCGTGAGGCACAGGTTTTCGCCGAGCGCCTTGGAGAGGTCGTAGAGATGCCGCGGGTTGGCTGGCTGCAGCGTGAGCGCGCCGGCCTCGTCGCCTACCGGCAGCGCGGAGCTGTCATACAGGCGGGTGGAGGAGAGATAGACCAGGTGGTCCCAGCGGCCCGCCTGCAGCAGCCGGGCCAGCAGTCCGACATGGGCTTCGACCGTATCGAAGGGGCGCGCGGCAAAGTCGGCGGTCAGGCCGGCGCAATAGAACACGCGGCCGAGGTCGCGCGCCAGCAGGCCGGGGTCGTCCCGGCCGGGCACGTGGACTTCATGCCCGGCCTGGCGCAGCGCCTGGACCAGGCGCTGGCCGACAAAGCCGGCGCCACCGATCACGGTACAAGGTACGGAGCCGGGCATGTCTGGCCTCACGACAACGGGTGATGCAGCGCCGGGTCACGGTGCCACAGCAGCTTGGGGCTCACGCCATGGCACACGGAGAAGTCCGCGCCCTGCAGCAGGGACGGGTCCTTGACGGCGACCATGTTGAAGCCGTGCGCCGGGCCTTCCAGGTAGACCTCGTCGACCGGGATCAGCTCGATGGGGCGGCCGGCCATGTCCACGTTGGAGTTGAAGTCGCGCACCGCGAACACGCTGTAGCCGAAGCCCTGGAGCAGCTGGATGATCTCCGCGTTCTCCAGGCCGTTGCTCCAGTCCACGTAGTGGCGGTGCACCTCGAACACGATGTTCGGGGCATCGGGCGCCGGGCGCGACAGTTGCTCGCGCGCGCCCTTGAACACGTCAAGCTCGGCGCCTTCGATGTCCAGCATGATCAGGCTGAGCTTGTCGAGCTTTTGCTGGGCGCAGTAGTCGTCGATGGTGATGGTGGCAAAGCTGTCGTCGCCGGCAGCGCCATCGGCGCGCTCGGCGTGGGCGAAGGAGTCGTTGCCGACCAGGCGCAGCTGGGTGCTGCTGTCCGACCACAGGCCCAGGCGCCAGCTGTGGATGTTCTCCACATGGTTGAGCTGCGCGTTGTTGCGCAGCATGCCGAGCTGGTCGGCATTGGGCTCGAACGCGTGGCAGGCGCCGCCGGCGGCGGCCAGCTGCTTGGCCATCAGGATCACCTGGTCGCCGAAGTAAGCGCCGCCAATTACCGCGTTGCCGCCGTTCTGGCACAGCTTGACCAGCAGCTTGGTGGTTTGCGGCTCCCATACGTGGTCCGGCTGCGCCGGCGTGCTCATCAGGAAATCGCGGGCGATCTTGGTGCGGTAGAGGAACTCGAACACGGTGCCATCGGCCAGCGTCTTGCGCAGGCGCGATTCGTCGTCGTACATGGCGTCGACGATGGGGCCCGTGATGTCATCGCGCACGCTGCCTTCGTAGCCGGAAAGGTCTTGCTCGATGGACTTGCACAGCGCGACCAGCCGGTCGCGCGCGGCCGCGCTGGTGCCAACTTCGCGCAGGGCTTTGGACAGTTTCTGCAATTGATCGGTACTCATGGAATGGCTCCGCAGTTTGGCTTGTTGGTCGGCTTGGCTGACCGGTTGGATTTGATGATTCGGCAATTCGGGAAATTCGGTGTTTCGGTGTCTCGGGCGATACGAAATTCAATAACAACTGACCGCTGCCAGGCACGGCAGTGCAAGGTCCTTGGCCGAGATCAGCCGGTTCTCGCACGGCGGCCAGGCAATGCCGATCTCGGGATCGTCCCAGCGCACGCCGCCGCTGTGGGCAGGCGCGAAGGGCACGGTCATCTGGTAGAAGACTTCGGACAGATCCGTCAGGGTCTGGAAACCGTGCGCCACGCCCCTGGGGATGTACAGCGCGCGCTGGTTCTGCGCCGTCAGCTCCACCGAAAACCACTGGCGGTAGCTTGGCGAGTAGGGGCGCAGGTCCAGGATCGCATCGAAGATGGCGCCGGTGGTGACGCGCACCAGCTTGTCCTCGCCGGCAGGCTCGTACTGGAGATGCATGCCACGCAGGATGCCGGCCCGGGTATTGCGCGAGATGCTCTGCTGCACAAAGCGCCCGTTCAGCCCGTGGTCCGCGAAGGCATCCACGCAAGCCGTGCGCGCAAAGAAGCCGCGCTCGTCCGCCAGGGGCTCCGGGTCCACCAGCCATGCGCCTTCGATGGGGGTCCGCGTGAAAATCATGGCAGCACCGCGGTTTCCGGAATGGCCACCACGAAGCGGCCGCCCCATTCGCGGATGCCGGCCATCTGCGCGATGACTTCGTCCTTGATGTTCCAGGGCAGGATCAGCAGGTAGTCGGGCTTGTCGCTGAAGACCTGCTCGGGCGCCACCACCGGGATGCGGGTGCCGGGCAGCAGGCGGCCCTGCTTGGTGGGATTGCGATCGACCACGTAGTCGATGAAGTCGGTGCCGGCGCCGCAGTAGTTGAGCAGCGTATTGCCCTTGGCGGCGGCGCCATACGCCGCGATGCGCTTGCCGGCATTGCGGGCTTCGATCAGGAAGGCGAGCAGGTCGCGCTTGGCCTTGCGCACGCGCTCGGCAAAGCCGGCATACAGCGCGGCCGAGCGCAGCCCGGCGACGCGTTCTTCTTCCAGCGTGGCGGCCACCGAGGGGCGGGTCGCGTGGTTGGCGTCGGCATGGCAGGCAAACACGCGCAGGCTGCCGCCATGGGTGGGCAGGTGCTCGATATCGAACACGCGCAGGCCGGCCCGGGCGAATACCGGCTCCAGCGCCGATAGCGACAGGTACGAGTAGTGCTCGTGATAAAGCGTGTCGAACTGGTTCTGCTCGATCAGGCGCAGCAGGTGCGGAAACTCCAGCGTGATCACGCCCTGGGCCTTGAGCACCAGCGGCATGCCGCCGACGAAGTCGTTGATGTCCGGCACATGCGCCAGCACGTTGTTGCCCAGCAGCAGGTCCACTTCCCAGCCTTGCTGGCGCAGCGCGCGCGCGGTGTCGCGGCCAAAGAACAGCTCGCGGCTGTCCACGCCCTTGGCGCGTGCGGCGGCGGCGGTGTTGGCGGTGGGCTCCACGCCCAGGCAGGGAATGCCGGCTTGCACGAAGTATTGCAGCAGGTAGCCGTCGTTGCTGGCCAGCTCCATCACGCGGCTGTCGGCGTTCAGGCCGAGGCGGTGGGTCATGGTGCTGACATAGCGCTGCGCGTGCTCCAGCCATGACGACGAGTACGACGAGAAGTAGACGTAGTCGTCGTGAAAATGTGTTTGGGCAGGCGTGGCGTCGCGCAATTGTACGAGCCAGCAGTGCTGGCACACCATCGCATGCAGCGGGTAGAAGGTTTCCGCCAGGGCCAGGTCGTCCGCCTTGATGAACGCGTTGGAGACTGGTGACAGGCCAAGGTCCACCACGGTCTGCGCGAGCGGCTGGCCACAGGAACGGCAGGCCGCGTCGCTGGCAGCGTGGCTGGAATGGGTAGCGGGAATGGCGTGGGCAGCGTCTGTCATACGCAGAATTGCTCGATTTGTCGTTCGGTAACGGACCGCGCCTGGGCCGGAGCTTCATGCACGGCACGGTACCAGTGGGCGGTAGCGGCAAGGGCCTGGTCGAGCGGCCAGCGCGGCTCCCAGCCAAGCAGTCCTCTGGCCAGCGCAGAGTCCAGGTGAAGGTTGCGGGCTTCGTGCGGTGCGGCGCCGGCGGGATCCGGGCGATGCTCCCAGCGCAATTCGGGCCAGTGTTGCGCCAGTCGCGCCAGCACCGCGCCCACGGCGAGGTTGTCGGCGGCTTGCGGGCCAAAGTTGAAGGCGCGCGCAAGCGCTTGCTCTCCGGCCATCAGGCGTGCGCCGAGCAGCAGGTAGCCGTGCAGGGCTTCCAGCACATGCTGCCAGGGCCGCGTTGCCTGCGGGTTGCGGATTTCGAGCACCGCGCCGGCGGCGGCCGCGCGTGCGGCATCGGGCACCAGGCGATTGTCGGACCAGTCGCCGCCGCCGATGACATTGCCGGCGCGCGCGGTGGCGACCAGCACGCCGCGTTCGGCCAGGAAGGCATTGCGATAGCTGGCGGCAACCAGCTCGGCCGCGGCCTTGCTGGCGCTGTACGGGTCATGCCCGCCGAGCGGGTCGGTCTCGCGGTAGCCCCAGAACCATTCCTTGTTGTCGTAGCACTTGTCGGTGGTGATGACCACCACGGCACGTACCGAAGGGCAGTGGCGCACCGCTTCCAGCAGGTTGACCGTGCCCATGACGTTGGTGGCCCAGTTGGCCACCGGGTCGCGATAGCCGGCCCCGACCAGCGGCTGCGCCGCCAGGTGGAAGACGATCTCCGGCTGCGCTGCCTGCATGGCGGCAGCCAGCGTGCTCGCATCGCGGATGTCAGCCAGGTGGTGGGCGTGCAGCGTGCTCTGGACGCCCGCCGCAGTGAACAGGCCGGCCGGCGACTCGGGCGCCAGCGCATAGCCTGTCACCCGCGCGCCGAGGCGAGCCAGCCATAGCGCGAGCCATGCGCCCTTGAAGCCGGTGTGGCCGGTCACGAAGACCGGCCGGCCGGTGTAGCCGTCTAGCATGCGGGTCACCATGTCTTCCAGGGTGCCGCGCCGGATTGCCACAACTGCTCCAGCATGTTCTTCTCGCGCAGGGTGTCCATCGGCTGCCAGAAGCCTTGGTGCTCGAACGCCAGCAAGTGCCCGCGCGTGGCGAGCTCTTCCATCGGGGCTTGCTCCCAGCTCGTCTTGTCGTCGGCGATCAGGTCGAGTACCTCGGGCTGCAGCACAAAGAAGCCGCCATTGATCCAGGCGCCGTCGCCGCGCGGCTTTTCCGCGAAGCCGGCCACCATGCCTTCGCTGGTACGCTCGAGCGCGCCGTAGCGTCCCGGCGGCTGCACCGCCGCCACCGTGGCCCAGCGGCCGTGGTTGCGGTGAAAGGCGATCTCGGCGGTGAGGTCGATGTCGGACACGCCGTCGCCATAGGTAAAGCAGAACGGCTCGCCAGGCGTGAGGTACTCGCGCACGCGCCGCAGGCGGCCGCCGGTCTGCGATTCCTCGCCGGTATCCACCAGCGTCACGCGCCACGGCTCGGCCTTGCGGCAGTGCACGTCCATGCGGTTTTCCGACATGTCGAAGGTCACATCCGACATATGCAGGAAGTAGTTGGCGAAGTATTCCTTGATGACGTAGCCCTTGTAGCCCAGGCAGATGACGAAGTCATTGATGCCGTGTGCGGCATACATCTTCATGATGTGCCACAGGATCGGCTTGCCGCCCACTTCAATCATGGGCTTGGGACGCAGGTGGGACTCTTCGGATATGCGGGTACCCAGCCCGCCCGCCAAGATGACGGCTTTCATGCTGCTTCCTCCAGCACCTGGATGCCCAGGATTTCGTAGGTCGAAGGTTTGCCCTGGCTATCGAGCAGGGCCAGGTCGAGGCCGAACTGCTGCTGCAGGATATCGGCCACGGGACTCGTGTCATGACCGCCTTCGCGCATCCGCACGCTGAGCAGGCGGTAGAGCGGCAGGTGGTACGGACGCAGGTTGACGGCTTCCATCAGTAGTTCGAGCGCACGGTCGTAGCGGCCTTCGCGCTGGGCCATCTCACCCAGCGCGAAGGCGATCAGCCAATGCTTGCTCCACTTGGCCGACATGTTTTCCAGCAGGCTGTTCAACTCGATATGGCGTCCTTCCTGCAGAAGCAGCCCGATGGTCAGCACCAGTTCTTCCATCGAATGCCAGGCGCCATTGCAGAACACGCCGTCCTGCGTACGCGGCTTGAGGTGGCTCACATCCCGGTGCTGGCTGATCAGATGCGCCGCCTGGTCTTCGAACCAGCGCGTGAATCCGGCCACGTCGGCGATGGCGCTCTTCTCGAAGCGATGCCGCAGGGAGAGTCGCAGCGCGTTGAGCTGCTCCACGTCCGCAGCAAGCTGCGCGGCCATCTCGACGTAGGCCTGCTCCGTTTCGCAGACCAGGCCGCCCAGGCCTACGGCGTGCAGGAAGGGTGCGGAGACGCGGGTGTGGAATGCCGGGCCGGCCAGCGAGACCACCGGCACGCCCATCCAGAGCGTGTCGCAGGTCGTGGTGCCGCCGGTGACCGGCGAGGTATCCAGTGCGATATCGATGTCGTGGTAGGTCAGGTACTGGTTCTTGCCTTCCCGGGGGATGCAGGTGACGCGCTGCGTGTCGATGCCGGCTTGCTGCATGCGCTCCAGCAGCGGCACCTTCACTTCATCCGTATCGAGCCCCGCCGCCTCGACCAGCAGCCGGCTGCCAGGGCAGCGCGCCAGGACGGCGCTCCACATCCGCAGGGTCCGGTCGGTCAGCTTGCCGATGTTGTTGCAGGAGCCGAAGGTAATGAAGCCATTGCGCAGCGCCGGCGTTTCCCTGACCTGGTAATCGCTCTGATAGACCGTCAGCGGATTGCCAACCAGCGGGTGGTAGACGGCAAACGGGCCGGGTGCGCGCAGCAGGTTCTCGGTGTAGTTGGGCTCTGCCCCGGCCGGATCCCCGATCCAGTCGGTCACGCGATGCTGCACTGCCGGCATGCCGGTGCTGCCAGGATAGCCAAGCCAGGTGAGCTGCACCGGAGCCAGGCCGTGGACCATGTAGTGCAGCGGCGAGGTGCCCGTATATCCGCCAAGGTCGATCAGCACATCGACGTTTTCCTCGCGGACCAGCTTGACGACTTCACCATCCGGCTTATTGGCCAGGTTGACGAAGCGGTCGCAGTAGATGGATATCTTGTGCGTGACGTTGTCGTGATAGGCGTGCAGGCCGAGCGCCACCACTTCGAATCTGGCCCGGTCGAGGTTGGCGATCAGCGGGATCAGGAAATAGGCGCAGGCGTGCCTGTACAAGTCGTTCGACAGGATGCCGATGCGGATCCTGTCCGAGCGGGGGCGGGGCTGCACGGCCAGCTTCGGCAGCCGCTCGCGCGCCAGCATTTGCGCATACCTGGAGGCTTCGGCCAGCAGGTCCTGCGCACCCGTCTTCTCGCCGAACAAGAGCATGAACAAGAGGTTCGAGCGGATGTTCTTGTTGGTCGGTGCGATTGCCGCGGCGCGGTGCAATACCCGGATCGCATCCTCGGCAAATCCGGTATTTTTCAGGTCGTTGGCATAGTTGGCCAGGATCGCCGGATGATCCGGGGCGATCTCGATGGCCTTGAGCGAGGCTTGCTTGGCTTCGGCATGCATGCCCAGCTTGTTCAGCACGATGGCGTAGTTCGCCCAGCCTTCAAGGCACCGCGGGTGGGATGCCACGCAGTCTCGCAGCATGGTCCTGGCGTCCTCCAGCTTGCCCATCGCTGCAAGGATGCGCGCGCACATGGACGCGATCTCAGGCTGGCCGGGATGCGCGGCCAGTCCTTCCTGGGCGAAACGGTACGCGTCGTCGAGGCGATGCAGTTCCAGCGATGAAAAAGCCGCCCAGTAGTAGGGCTTGGCCATATGCGGGGCGAGCTTCCTGGCCTTCTCCGCATGGACGATGGCTTCCTCGAAGTGGCCAGAGAAATGACTGGCTTCGGCCTTCTTGTTATGCTGGTCCGCTTTGGCGTTGAATGCGAAGTTCTTCATAGGGTAAGGGTGGATTTGCCGGGCCGGCAGGCCGTTGCAGGGCAACACCCAGCCGCAACGGCGCCGGGCGGATGAGCCCGGGGGCGGTCCGCACCCCGGGCGAGCGGTAGCTCATGCATGTGCCGGCTCGGCTTGCATTGGCTGGCTGACGTCGATGCCGAGGATTTCCAGCACCGTTGGCGCACCCTGCTGTTCGACGAGTGCCAGCGGCACCCCGAGTTGCTGCAGCATGAATTCGCCAAGCGAGCCCTTGTCGTACTGGTACTCGTCGAGCCGCGCGCTAAGCAGGCGGTACAGCGGCAGGTGATAGGGCCGCAGGCCAACGCTCTCCATCAGGTAATCGACCGCGGTGTCGTGCTGCCCGGCGCGATGTTCGATCTCGGCGAGTGCGTAGGGAACGATCCAGTGCCTGGGCCACTTCGCCGAGAAGTTCTCGAGCAGCGCCCGCAGTTCCACGTAGCGGCCCGCCTCCAGCAGTCCAGCGACGGCAATCACGATTTCCGCCATGGTGTGCCAGGTGCCGGAGAAGTACACGCCGTCGTGCGGGCCGGGCGTGCTGTCGACCGGGCGGTGCGGCTTGAGCGCTTCGGTGAGCTGGTCTTCCATCCAGCGCGCGAAGGCGGCGCTGTCGGCCAGGGGACTCTGCTCGAAACGCTGCCGCAGCGACAGGCGCAAGGCGTTGAGCTGGTTTGCGTCCGCGGCCAGTTGCGCGGCCATCTCGACGTACGCTTCGTCGCTGTGGCAGATCAGGCCACCCAGGCCGAGCGCATGCAGGAAGCTGGCGGACATCCGCGAGTGGAAGGCCGACCCCGCCAGCGTGATCACCGGCACCCCCATCCACAAGGCGTCGCAGGTGGTGGTGCCGCCGGTCAGCGGCGCGGTGTCCAGCATGATGTCGATGTCGTGATAGGTCAGGTACTGGTTCGTCGCCAGCCGGGGGACGCAGGCGACCCGGGCCGGATCGATGCCGGCCTGGGCCAGGCGCGCCAGCAGGGGGCCGCTGACGGCGTCGTTGTCGAGGTCGCGTGCTTCGATCAGCAGGCGGCTGTCCGGGCAGCGGGCCAGAACCGCGCTCCACAGGGCCACGGTCTGCTCGGTGATCTTGCCCAGGTTGTTGCAGGAGCCGAAGGTGATCGCGCCGGTGCGCAGCGCCGGCGTCTCCTGGACCCTGTATTTCGGGCCGTACGCATTGAGCGGGCTGTGCACCAGCGGCGCATACGTGCAGAAGACGGTGGGCGCCCTGAGCAGGGTTTCAGTGTAGTGGGGCTCGAAGCCTTCCGGGTCGCAGGTCGCGTCGCTGATGCGGTACTGGATGGACTTCAGGCCGGTGCTGCCGGGATAGCCAAGCCAGGTCATCTGCACCGGCGCCAGCTCGTGCACCATGTATGGCAGCGGCGAATTGCCGGTATGGCCGCCGAGATCCATCACGACGTCGAGCTGCGCGTCGCGGATGGTCTGCACGATGTCGGTGGTGGTTCTTCCCGCCAGTTCGATGAACTCGTTGGCGTGCAGGCGGATCTTGTCCGTGACGTGGTCGCTCTGCGGGTTGAGCGAGAGCGCCACCACTTCCACCCGGGAGCGGTCCAGATGTGCCATCAGCGGCAGGATGAAGTAGGCGCAAGCGTGGCGCAGCAGGTCGTTCGAGAATAGGCCCAGGCGGATCGGACCGCTGGTGCGCCGCGGCGCAATGTCGTTGCGCGGCAAGCGCGGGCCGTCCAGCAGCAGCGTTTCGTAGGTTCTGGCTTCGCGCAGCAGGTCAAGCGCCGTGGTCTCCTGGGCGAACAACATCGCGAACAGCAGGTTGGCCCGGATGGCGAGGCTGCGCGGTGCCAGCTTCACCGCCTTGCGCAGCGCCGGCATGGCCTCCACCATTTCGCCCGTCTCCTTCAGGGCCAGGGCGTAGTTGCAGGCCGCAGTGGCTTCGTTGGGGTCGATCGCCAGTGCCTTGCTGGCGGCTTCCTTGGCCGCCGCGGGTTCGCGCAACTCCAGCAGCAGGGCGGCGTAGTGCACCCACGCGCTCAGCGAGCCGGGAGCGGCGCCGACGCAGTGCTGCAGCAGTTGCCTGGCTTGCTCGTGCTCGCCGTTGCGCAGCAGGACGAAACCGCCAAGAGACATCAGCTCGATGTCGTCGGGGAAATGCTGCAGCCCGTCGCGCAGGATCTCGCCGGCCTTCTTCGTATCCTGCAGGGCCAGCCAGGCTGCCATCTGCCAGTAAGAGGCGTCGGCCCGCTTGCCGAGGATCTGCTCCGCCTTTTCGGCTTCTCTGAGTACAGCGCGGTACTGGCCGGCCTGGTAGGCTGCGCGAGCCTTCTCGATCTGGCGGGGAGACTTGCTAGCGTTGGTAGGTTTCATCGGTTGGGCCCGTCTTGGCGGGCTGGTACAGGCAATGCGCTTATTGGCGACGCCGCCGCGTACCGGGAAAGGCGGTGTCGCGGCGGCATCGCCAGGCTGTTCCGGCCCCTGAAAGTTATCAGGACGACAGGCACGGGGAGGCCGGAATACAAGCCAAAAAAGAGGCTAATTCCGGAGGCGGGGCAGCAGTGGGGTGAATGCGGCGCTTTCGGGGGGGAGGGCGGCCGCCGCCGGGGACTCAGCGAGGGCTGAACGTATTCGACGCCGGCGCGGAACCGGCTTGTGCCTCGCCCTTTTCGAGCTGATACAGCCAGGCCAGCAATTCGGCCACGGCAACGTACAATTGCTCCGGGATGCGCGAATCCAGGTCGACCTGCATGAGCAGGGTCACCAGCGCGGGGGAGTTGTGGACATAGACGCCGCTGTCGCGGGCGCGGGCGATGATGGCGTCGGCAACGTCGCCGTAGCCCTTGGCTACCACGCGGGGACTATTGTCGCGCGTTTCGTCGTAGCTCAGCGCTACCGCGGAGCCGCGCGCGTTGTCGTCGGGTTGACTCACCGCCTGGTGCCCCCGGCCGGTTGGAAGATGCCATCAACCGCCATCGCAGTGAGATCGAGGCCGGTCGCGGCGAGGCGATCCTGGAGCTGCGCGCGCGCACCGGCCAGGAGATTGACGGAGGCGGGCGCCGCCAGGCGTGCTTCGATGCTGTTGCCGGTCAGCCTGATTCTGGCCTCCACGGTGCCAAGGTTGGGGAATTCGAGGACCAGCCGGGTCGACCAGATGCCGTCGGCAATGGCATCCGGCTCGCCCTGCCCGCGCGCGGGGTTGTCATCCTGCTCGCGCAGGATCTGCCATTGCATCGGTGTACCCGGCCACGCTTCGCCCATCCAGCGGAATTGCTGGGTTGCCAGGGTGTCGAGCTGCTGGCGCACCAAGGTGGTGGCATCGGGGTGCACGGCGGGGCCGGTGGCGCTGGCGGCCCGCAACGGGTCGGCGGCCGGCTTGCTTGCGCCGAAGATGTCGTCCGCCGAGAGATGCACCGCACGCGGCGCCGGCGTGGCTGAAGCTGCCTGGTAGGCCTGGGTTGCCTGCTGGGCGAGATGTGCCGAGGGCGTGGACGGGTTCGCGGCAGGCGCCGCCGCCGTGGAGGCGGTGCTGGGAGCGGGCGCTGAATAAGTGCTCGCGGCCTTCTGCGCTTGTGCCGGCGTGTCGGCACCGGGACCTTCTGCGGGAAGGGGGAGGCTGCCCGAATCCGTCGCGACGGCGACAGCGGTGGCTGCCTTGGCAGCCGCCTGGGCAACAGCCTGCGCCGGGGCAGGCGCCGCCGCGCCCGCGGCCGGCTGATACGTCAACTGCAATACGGGTTGTGCGGGATCCGTGGTGGCCGGCGGAGCGGGCGGGCGCCCCAGCATGGCCTGTGGCTCGCGCATCAGGCTGTCGAGCGCGCGCGTGCCGTTCAGCCACTGGCCGAGATGCGACTCATAGAACAGGCCGCTTTGCCCAACCTGGCGGGCCAGCGCGCTTGCCAGCGAGCCGGCCTGGCCGCTGCCAGGCGGTGTGGCCACGATGGGCGCCGCGCTGCGCAGCGGCGCGGCGTCGGTGCCGTCCAGGATATCGAGGATGACGCGCGCGGCCGTGCTGAGCGACTCGCGCGCCGAAGTCGTTGCCGCGCCTTCGGGCGCAGGCGGCATGCCGGTACCGACCGTTCCAGCCCGGCCTTGCTGCACGGTGTTGCCGCCCTCGGCAGACCCCACCATGTCGGTGACGGTGCCAACCGGCTGCAGGGCTGCGAGCTTGGCTACGGTAAGGGCGGACTTGAGCGCCTGCGGATCCGCGCGCAGGGCAAGCGATACATCTGCCGGAAGGTTGATGCCGATCATTCGCCGTATCAGGCCGGCGAGCCGTAGGCGTGATGCAGTTCCTGGCGGCGGCGCGAGTTATTCAGCAGGTACCCCAATTCCTCCATCTTCGGCGTGACCAGGTTGCGGATGGCGGCATCCTGCGACAGGATGTTTTCCAGCATCCGGTAGCGGTAGCGCCGCTCTTCGGCGCTCAGCAATGCCACGTCGTCGATGCTCTTCAACGTGCTGACCTGGGTGACGTATCCGTTCTGCAGCGCGCACAGGGTATCCCAATTGCCCGCGCGCGCGGCTTCGCACATCAGGCCGGACAGGCGCAGCAGTTCTTCGTAGCAGGCGATGATCTTCTTCTTTTGCGGCAGCATGTCAGGACCCTATGGAGACCGCTTCCCTCGGCATGGACGCCTGGGGCGCAGGCTCCGGCATGGCTGCCGGATCGATCTGGCTCCACGCCGAGGCGATGTCGGCCAGCAGCTTGTCCACCTCGTTGAAGCGGCTCTCGTCGTTATGCAGGTTGGCTAGCATCAGCTGCCGGGTCATGTAGTCGTAGAGCGCATCGAGATTGCCGGCAAGCTCGGCGCTGGCGCCATGATCCAGCGACGCGCGCAGCCCGCTTTCGATGATGTTGATGGCGTTGGAGACGGCTTTGCCTTTCTCGGCGATTTTGCCTGCTTCCATGTGGAACTTGGCGCGGGCGATCGCCGCCCGTGCACCATCGAACAGCATGACGATGAGGCGGTGCGGCGAGGCACTCATGGCCCCGGTCTCGTGGCCGACATTGGTGTAGGCGTTGGCGGCGGTGCGTGCGTACATGGCGGCGCTCCCTGAGTTTGTTATGACGTGTGCGAGAAACCTGGCCGGGCTCAGCCCGAAGTGCTGCTCGAAGAGCTGAACTGCTGCGTCAGGTAAGTCTTGGTCGAGTTCAGCTGTGCCATCAGCGTGTCCAGGTTCTGGAACTCGGTCTGGTATTGCGCCACCGCGGCATCGATCTGGGCCGACACATCGGTGTACTGGGTCGCGAGCGACTTGAGCGTGGCGTTGACACCGTTGGTGGCGGTAGTCAGCGCGCCCGTGGGCGAGACAAAGCCCGCCGCCGCGCTCGACAGCTGGTTGCCGTAGCCCGACTTGCCGTCGGTGCCGCTGAACAACTGCGCGACGCCCGTGCGGTTGGTGGTGAGTGCGGTATTGAGCTTGCTCGAATCCAGCGACATGCTGCCGTCGGCGTTGAAGCTGATGCCGATCTGCGTCAGGTTGGTCAGGCCGGTGGTGCCGGTGGCCGTCTGCGGGGTATTGATCACGTTGCGCAGCTGGTTCTCGATCACGCGCAGCGTGGAGTCGCCCAGCAGCGCGCCGGCGGTCTTGGTGCTCGGGTCGTAGGCGGAGAGCTGGGCCGCCGTGGACTGCAGGGTGTTGTACGCGGTGACGAAGCTCTGCACACCGGTAGCCATGGCACTGGTGTTGCTGGCCACGTTCACCGTGCTGGTGCCGGTGGTGGCCAGGTTAAGGGTCACGCCCTGGGCCGCGCCCTGGACCGAATTGCTGGCACTGGTGATCGCCAGGCCGTTGATGCTGAGCTTGGCGTCCTGTGCCGCGATGTTCTGCGTCATCGCCGTCGTGCCGCCCGGGTTGTACGTCAGCAGGTTGCTGATGGTGGTGGGGTCGCCGCTGCCGTTGCTGCTGACCGAAACACTCATGCTCGAAGCAGCGCCGGTGGTGTTCGAGGTCAGCAC
This sequence comes from Cupriavidus sp. GW821-FHT02F09, assembly GCF_059421605.1. Taxonomy (NCBI): domain Bacteria; kingdom Pseudomonadati; phylum Pseudomonadota; class Betaproteobacteria; order Burkholderiales; family Burkholderiaceae; genus Cupriavidus; species Cupriavidus sp. GW821-FHT02F09. The sequence goes on along the minus strand of NZ_JBWKVH010000043.1, from coordinate 50,171 downwards.
CAGGTGATAGGGCGTGCTGCTGCCGTCGTTGACGATACTGGCGGTAACGCCGGCATTGGCGGCATTGATGGCGTCGCGGATGCCGCTCAGCGTATTGTTGGTGCCGTTGATGTTGATCGACGCTGCCGCGGCGCTGCCGGGTGTGAAGGTGGTCGTGCCGCCGCTGGTGGTGGTGGTGCCGAACTGGATCTGGATGGTGGCGCTGCCCAGCTGCTGGCCGGTGCTGTCGGTGATGCCGTTCGAGACCAGCGTCTGCGACTGTGCCAGCTGCGAGACGTTGACGGCATAGCTGCCCGCCACCGCGGTATTGTCGGCCGAGGTGCTCAGCACGCTGGTGTTGCTCGACGAGGTGGTGGTGCTGTTGTACAGGCTGGCCGTGCCCAGGGCGGTGGCGGCGGACTGGAACGAGGCCAGCGCCCCCTGCAGCACGCCATAAGCTGAAAGCTGGGTGTTGACCGCGCTCTGCTGATCGGTGATCGGGGTGAGCTTGAGCTGTTCCGCCGATTTCAGATTGGTCAGCAAAGTGCTCAGATCCAGGCCGGAACCAACACCAAGCGACGAAATCGCTGAACCGCTTGTCGAACTCGTTGCACTCGTTGAACTCATGATGCGTACCTGTGGTTTATGTGTGCGGGGAGAGGCGCCCGATCAGGCGGTTTGGTGAATCAGCAGGCCCTGCAGCTTATCAATGGCGCGGACAATGCGCAGGACTTCTTTTGTGGGGAACTGGCGAATCGTCTCGCCGGAGACCTTGTCCACGACACTCGTGACCATTCGGTGCGTGGCTTTGTCGATGCTGACGCGGACCTCGAGCGGGGTGGCCTCCAGTGCCTCGTTGAGGCTCTTCAGCGCACTGTCCAGCCCGGTGCTGCCGGCCGCATGGGCGCTGTCGGTCGGCTTCGATTCCGCTGGCCCCGAACCCGGATCCGCCTGGCTTCTCGCCGCTCCGGCGGCACCAACGGACGATGCCGGCCCAGCGGTGAGCGTGGCCGGCATTGGCAGTAGCGGTTCGGTCGAACTGATCATGATCTGTTCTCGCAACGTTGGATCGGTGCACAAAAGGCTTCGGTGGAAACGCTTTCAGAGCGGAGACCGCTCTGAAAACATTCCCGGCAGGACGGGCCCGGGTAGAGCCCGTCCTGCTAGGAGACCGCCGTCTGTTGCGAGAATTAACGCAGCAGCGACAGCACGCCTTGGTTCGACTGGTTGGCCTGGGCCAGCACAGACGTACCTGCTTGTTGCAGGATCTGGGCGCGCGACATGTTCGACACTTCGGTCGCGTAGTCAGCGTCCTGGATGCGCGAGCGCGAAGCCGACAGGTTGGTCACAGCCGAGCCCAGGTTGGTGATGGCCGAGTTGAAGCGGTTCTGCACTGCGCCCAGCGAGCTGCGCAGCTTGTCGACCGTGGCCAGCGCCTTGTCGATCAGGGCCAGCGGGTTGGTGCTGCCCGAGCCGGTGAACTGGGCCGTTGCGGTGGTGGTGCCGGCGGTGCTCAGCTCGATTTGGGTGGCATCCGTGACCGACGTGGTGGTCGAGCCGCCGTTGGCCTGGGCGCCAGCCTGCGTACCGGCGGACAGCGCGTAGTTGTTGCCGCCTTGGGTGATGAAAGCGACTGCAGCGCCGCTGGTGTTGGCGCCGACCTTGACCAGCTGGCCAGCCACGGTGTTGCCGGTGTTGCCGTTGGCGGCATCGCCGATCTTCACTTGCACCTTGTTCAGGGTGACGTTGCCGGTGGCGGCGTCGACCGAGGCAGCGTAGTTGTCGTTGCCGTACTTGACCACGTAGTTGCTGGTGGCGTTGCCGGCGGTGTCCAGCACGTTGTTCAGGGTCAGGGAGCTGGTGCTGACGGTCGAGCCGACGACGGCGGACAGGGCGTTGGCAGCCGAGGTCAGGTTGACCGAAACCGGTGCGGAGCCGGTGGCGGCTGCAACCGTGGTGATGGCGCCGCTGGTGCTCAGTGCGTTCTTGGCCACCGTGAAGCCGGTCATGCCCAGGGTCTTCGAGCTGATTTCTTGCAGGCCGATCGAGATGGTCTGGCCGTCTTGGGCGCCGACTTGCACGCTCAGCGGGGTGGCGGTGGACGACAGGACCTTGACGCCGTTGAAGTCGGTTTGTTGCGAAGTGCGGTCGATTTCAGCCAGACGTTGCGTGATTTCGTCCTGGATCGATTGCAGGTCGCTTGCCGAGTTGCTGCCCGTTGCGGCTTGGACGGACAGGGTACGGATAGCTTGCAGGTTGTTGTTGACTTCGTTCAGCGCGCCTTCAGTGGTTTGCGCCAGCGAGATGCCGTCGTTGGAGTTGCGCTGTGCTTGCGTCAGGCCGTTGATGTTGGCGGTGAAGCGGTTGGCGATCGCCTGGCCGGCGGCGTCGTCCTTGGCGCTGTTGATACGCAGGCCCGACGACAGACGCTGGATCGCGCTGTTCAGCGACGATTGCGATGCGTTCAGGTTGTTCTGCGTCATCAGAGACAACGTGTTGGTATTGATGGTCATCGACATGGTACGACTCCTATTCTTTACAGTAGATTGTGCAATCCGGCTGCTGCCGCAACGTTGGCTGCCAGGCAATGCTGGGCGAGAAGTGCCACCGTTGTTTGGGTTATCGGTTGGTGCCGGAAAAGATTTAGAGTGATCTTTGCGATGGATTGAAACTGAGTGGCGGATTCGGCGCGAAACGAGCCCCGCCGGGCCTGCGGCGTGACGCCGGCAACGCCTAGCGGCGCTTGCGGGTACGCGGTGTATATAAGCTGACAAAATCCGGCGAGGTCTCCGCCCCGGGCACGCAGGCCATGGCCTCGGGGGCGTGAGCCGGCGTGATCACGGCGATGGAATGCTTGTAGACGATCTGCGGAAGCGGGTCCTGCGCAGACTCTGCCAGCAGCACCATATAGTTGTCCGCCGCCATGATCACGCCGTGCAGTCGAATGCCGTTCGATAAATGCACGACGACAGGATTGCGACTTGCGCTGTGGGTGGAGAGCTGCAGGTGCTGCAGTTTCCGGCTCGGGCGATCGATCCTGGTTACCTTCTTGTTCACAACTTCTCCGGAAGAGCCCGCTCGGGTTCTGGCGGCTGGCAACGGTCCAATAACTGGGCCTGGGCAATGCGGTGTGACAGCACGGCTGGGCGCCGGCTGTGGCGCGGCCTGGGCTGGGCGGGGGATGAAACATCCGCTCTCGGTGCTGGCGCGGGACGGCGAGGCGGCATGGGCCGGGACCGGACCTGGTTTGTGTCCAGGCGGTGGATCCGATGCTGCTCCGCAAGCTGTGGCGGGCGACGCCGCCAGAAGAGAAGGGGAATACTTCAGGGGCGAGGGTAACAAAATTTCTTACAAATCTTGACGGTTGGGGGGCGCGTCTCGTGTAGAGGTTTTCCTCTAATAAAACTATTGCATCACGCTGCAAATCTATGAATTGATAGGCGCTTGCGTGGCAAGTCCCAACGCCACCTGCGCCCGCATTCCCTATCAGGCACGGGTTTGCGGGCAACAAAGTGGCCCTGGCCTGCTGCTGCGATGTAACCCATGCCGCGTATTCGCCACTTGAGTGACATTTTCGGCACTTTTGCTATCAGAGTTATCCCTGATAGAAATTGGATTTACACCTCATGTAAGCAGGTTTATATTCGCTTCAGGGCCTTTCGGCTCTAAAGCAGTCCTGGAAAGCCTACGAGCACCCCGCGCGTGGGCTTCTTTTTTTGTGCGCCCACTTTGCTTGTTGTGCGCCCTCGGCGACAAGCGCCGGTGGCGGCACTTCGAAGTGCGTGGGTGACATTAGACGACAGGTTGCAGCCGGCCAATCGTTCGAATTGCCGGGCTTTTCCCCCTTATATTCCCTTTCAATTCCGCATTTTTCCGCTTCTTTGTGGAAGTCGCTGTTTAGCCCTCAAGCTTGCTCCCGTCCCTGCCGTTAAGCCCGCGATGCGGTGTCGCTCCGGAAATCTGTCCGGGGCGAGGATGAAGCGCGCGCGATAAGAGTTAAAGGAGCCGGGAAGATGCGTTGGTTGCGAAACTTTGGCATTGGGGTGCGCCTGACGGTAGCGTTTTCGCTCGTGGCGCTGCTGCTGGTTGCCGTGGCCGTGCTGGGCATGATGTCCCTGCGCACCATGAACGAATCGATGCGCCTGACAGTGGAAGGGCGCCTGTTCAAGGTGCTGGAGATCGAGCGTGTCAAGCAAGATGCGCTGCGCACCGGCATCCTGGTGCGCGATGCCACCCTGAATGAGGATCCGGTTGCCGTGCGGCGCAACGCCGAGCGCATCGGCGCGCTGCGCCAGGACATGCGTGGCACGCTGGATGAACTTGGGAAGTGGCTTTCCAGGTCCGCCAGGCCTGAGATCCAGGAAACCTATCGTGCCCTGATCGAGGCACGCAATGCTTACGACACCCAGCTCGACACGGTGTTGCGCCAGTTGCAGGGTGGCGAGTTCGACAGTGCTCGCAGCGCGCTGGTCGCGACCCTGCCGGCGGCGCAGGCACCTTACTTCGACAAGCTGAGCGAATTGTCCGACGGGGGGCGCAAGGTGGCCGCCGCTGCCGTGCAGGAGGCCAATGCCAGCTATGAGATGGCGCGCAACCTGCTGCTGGGCCTGGCTGCCGCCGCGGTCGCGCTGGCCGCCGTCCTCGGCATCGGCATCACGCGCTCGATCACGCGCCCGGCGCGGCAAGCGCTGGATGCGGCACAAGCGCTCGCACATGGCAACCTGACTTATGTCATCCAAGCCAGCAGCGATGACGAGATGGGCCGCATGCTGGGGGCGCTGGAGCGCGCTTTCGGGCAGTTGGCGACACTGGTGCACGGCATCCAGGGCGCGACGCGCTCGATCGATGGCGCGACCCGGGAAATCGCCAAGGGCAATACCGACCTGTCCCAGCGCACGGAAGAGCAGGCGGCATCCCTGGAGCAGACCGCGGCATCCATGGAGCAGCTCACCTCGACGGTCAAGCAGAACGCGGCCAATGCACGCCATGCCAACGAACTGGCGGTCAGCGCTTCCGGCGTGGCGACGGCGGGCGGGCACGCAGTGCGCGGCGTGGTCGAGACCATGCAGCATATTTCGCAATCGTCGGCCAAGGTCGCCGAAATCGTCGGCGTGATCGAAGGGATTGCCTTCCAGACCAATATCCTGGCGCTCAACGCGGCGGTGGAAGCCGCCCGCGCCGGTGAGCAAGGACGTGGCTTTGGCGTGGTGGCCGCAGAGGTGCGCAGCCTGGCCCAGCGGTCGTCGTCGGCGGCCAAGGAGATCGGCCAGCTGATCAATGGCTCGGTGGGGCAGGTGGCCCATGGCGCCAAGCAGGTCGAGGACGCCGGCCGCACCATGGACGATATCGTCGGGGCGGTGAAGCGCGTGACCGACATCATGGGCGAGATCGCCGCGGCCAGCGAGGAGCAGTCCTCCGGCATCGAGCAGGTCAACCGTGCCATCAATCAGATGGAAAGCGTGACGCAGCAGAACGCCGCGCTGGTGGAGCAAGCCGCCGCCGCCGCCGAGAGCCTGCAGCAGCAGGCAGCCGGGCTGGTCGATGATGTATCCAGGTTCCAGGTGACACCGGCGCAAACGCATGTTGCACGGGCGCCGGCACCGGCTGCGCCTGCGCGGGCGGTAGCCGCAGCGCGCGTGGCGCCGGCAGCCGCGGGGCGGCGCCACGCGGCGCACACGGCCGCAGGTGGCAAGAGCCACCCGCCGGCCCGCCCGGGGGCGGCTCGCCCGACCCCGGCCAAGCCCGTGGCTCCGGCCGCTCGTGCTGCCCAGGCAGTGCAGGTGGTTCAAGCAGCGCCGGCAGCACCGGCAGCACCGGCAGCACGAGTAGCACCAGCAACCGCCGCCAAGCCGGCGGCCCGGCCAGCCGCCGTAGCGCCACGTGCCGGCGCGGTCCGCACCCCCCGCGAGCCCGTGTTGCCTAGCAAGGCCCGCGCGCCGGTGGTGCGCCAGGGCCGCGAACCAGTGCTGTCTTCCAAGGCGCTGCCCGCCGCCCGTCAGGCCAAGGCTGCTGCCGTGGCCACACCGGCGCCGCGCCGCGCCGCGCGCACCCCGGCTGCCGGCAGCCCGGCTGTGGCTGCAGGGGACTGGGAATCGTTCTGAGACAGGCAACGTCGCCTTGAATGCCGTTCAGGTCAGGAGCCCGGCAAGGCGGTGGGGCGGCTGCAAGGCGCAAGGCTTAGGCCTACAATAGCGCCCTTGTATACAAAAACAGACAGGAGCGATGCCGCCCGTTCGCGGTGGCGCCGCACTCAATGTCCCTCGCCGCAAGCGTTCTCTCCCCTGCGCCCATGACCGCCGTCTCCATGCCGTCCTTCCTGGCGGCTTCAGCTCCGCCTTCTTCCGCCCGGTCACCCGCGACCGCGATCGCCTCAGCCACTTCCGCCTCCTCCGAGGCCGCGGACGACGGCGGTAACCCTCGCAACACGGCATTCGTCCCCCCGCCGGTTCCGCCGGTGCCGGTGATGCAGATCATTTTCGGGCTGATGCTGGCCATCCTGCTGGGGGCGCTGGAGCAATCGATCGTGGCCGTGGTGTTGCCGGAGATCGCGCTGCAGCTTAACGGCTTCGAGGAGATGGCCTGGGTGGTCTCGGCCTACCTGGTGGCCTCCACGGTGGTGACGCCGATCTACGGCAAGCTCTCGGATCTGCTCGGGCGGCGCTCGGTCCTGTCGTTTGCCATCGTGTTGTTCTTCCTGGCTTCGATCGCGTGCGCGCTGGCGCAGACCATGCCGCAACTGATCATCGCGCGCGTCCTGCAAGGGCTGGGCGGCGGTGGCCTGATCTCGGTGTCGCAGGCCACCATTGCCGATGTGGTGCCGCTGCGCGACCGTGGCCGCTACCAGGGCTATGTGAGCGGCGTATGGGCCGTGGCCAGCATGGCCGGCCCGGTGATCGGCGGCTACCTGGCGCACTACCTGTCGTGGCGCTGGATTTTCTGGATCAATCTGCCGCTGGCGCTGATCGCGCTGCTGGTGGTCCGCCGTGCGCTCAAGCACCTGCCGGCGGGCAGGCGCCGCCATCGCATCGACTACGTCGGCGCGCTGCTGTTCGGTGGCGGCCTGACCGGCGTGCTGGTGTTCCTGACCCGGCTCGGGCAGGGGCAGTCTGCCGCCACGCCGCAGACGCTTGGCCTGCTGGTGGCCGGGATGGTCGCCATGGTGCTGTTCGTGTGGCAAGAGCGCCGGGTGGCGGACCCGATGATCCCGCTGGACATGCTGCGCGTGCCGACGGTCACGATTTGCTGCGTCACGCTGTTCCTGTGCTTTTTCCAGTTGATCGCCATGTCCGTGCTGCTGCCGCTGCGCTTCCAGGTAGTGGGCGGCGTGCAGGCCGATAGCGCTGCGCTGCGGCTGGTGCCGCTGACGCTGTCCATCCCGTTTGGCGCGTTCATCTCCGGGCGGCTGATGACGTGGAGCGGCCGCTACAAGCCGCTGCAGCTGGCGGGCTCGCTGGTCGCGCCGCTGGCGATCGTCGCGCTGGCGTTCGTTGATCCGCATGCGGTCTTGCTGACCGCGCTGGTGATGGTGATGCTCGGCCTGGCCATCGGGCTGCAGTTGCCAAGCGGCCTGGTTGCTACCCAGAACGCGGTGCCTGCGCACCAGGTGGGCGTGGCCACGGCGCTGACCGCCTTCTCGCGCATGCTTGGCGGCGCGGTTGGCGTGGCGGTGCTGACCACCGTGCTGATCGCACTGTTGCGCCATGGCGGCATGGGTATCGCGGACCTGGCCGGCGGCGAGGACATCCTGATGAGCATGTTCCATCGCGCCATGGTGGGGGGCGATGCGGGCACTTCGGCCGATGCCGGCGCGGTGCGGGCGGTGGCCGAAGCCGCGTTCCGTACGCTGTTCCTGCTCAGCGCCGCCGTGTCGCTGGTGGCGCCCTTCCTGGTGGCGCGTCTGCCGGAGGCCACCTTGCGCGGCAGCACCGGCGCTAGCGTGGCGGCCAGCATGGATTGACTGGCGCACGCTGGCCGAGTGAGGCCGCGTGGCCCAGCCAGGTCAGGGGCTCTGCGCCCCTGGCGCGCTGCTTTTTCCCAGGAAGCCGAACTCCACCGGCGTCTTGGCGTAGAACACCTGGACGTCTTCCAGGGCGAGGCGGTCGAACAGCCGCTGCACTTCCTCCTCCGTGGCAATCACGGTGATCTCCTCCGGCCGGTCGGCCAGCTCCAGGAAATGCCAGGTGTGAAAGCGGCGGTCATGGCCGATGCCTTCGGCCGCCACCATATGCGTGGCGCCGCGGATCTGCAGTTCGCGCAAGATTTGCAGCAGCCAGTGGGATAGCTGCTTGCCGTGGTGGCGGCGGTTTTCGATGGTGAACAGCGTGAGTTGGAAGCCTTGCACGGCATCCCCCCTTTTGCCCCCCCCTGTGGCGGTGTTCGCGTGCCGCGAAAGTGGCATGGACGGCGTGCGCCTGGCGGGGTGCCGTCTTTAGTTTAGGCGCGAAACCTGCTTCCCCAAAAACCAAGGGATTACCCTAGACCCGTTCCGGGAAAGGGCGGGCTATATTTTTATTTGTCTCAATAGCGATTCATGGTTTTATATATAAAACAAAAGCCAGGGAGTCACTCTCATTACGCCAACCCTTAGCAGGTCCCCAGTGCGACATCCGAAGTCCGAAACCAACCTCAGGCGTGCACTGCGCTGGCCCGCCGCTGCCTGCCTCGCGATCTCCTGCCTGTGGATTGGCGCTGCACCAGCGGCGCGCGCCGCGCAACCCGCCCCTGCCTGCAGCGCGCTGCGCATTGTCGTGCCGTTCCCGGCGGGTGGCCCGGCCGACCTGCTCGCGCGCACGCTCGCGCAGGGTTTGCACCAGCGCCGCGGCATAACCGTGGTGGTGGACAACAAGCCTGGGGCCAATGGCAATATCGGCATCGATGCGGTGCGCCGCGCGGCGGGCGATGGCTGCACCTTGCTGGTGGCGCCCGCCGGCAACCTGACCATCAACCCAACGCTGTTCCCGGCGCTGTCCTACAACGTCGAGCGAGACTTCCTTCCGGTTTCGCTACTGGCAAGTTCGCCCAATGTGCTGGCGGTGCACCCTTCCGTGCGCGCTAGCTCCGTGCAGGAACTGGTGGCGCTGGCCCAGCGCGCCAAGCCGCCGCTTGGCTATGCCAGCCCAGGCGTGGGCAGCGGTCTGCACCTCGCCGGCGAGCTGTTCCGCCAGCAGACCGGCATCGCGCTACTGCACGTGCCCTATAAGGGCACCACGCAGGCGCTCAACGATGTGGTGGGCGGGCAGGTGCCGATCCTGTTCGGCACGCTGCCCACGCTGGCGCCGTTTATCCGCTCCGGCGCGTTGCGCGCGCTGGCCGTGACCCAGGCCACGCGCTCGCCCGCGGCGCCCGCGATTCCGTCGCTGGCCGAGCAGGGCGTGCACGGCATCGAGGTCAGCTCGTGGTACGCGCTGCTGGTGCCGCGCGCCACGCCGGCGCCTGTGGTGGAGGCGCTCCATGCCGACGTGCGCGAGGTGTTCGGCAGCAAGGCCGTGCGTGAAGAGCTGGCGCGGCAGGGCATGGAGCCGGTTGCCGGTACGCCGGATGCGCTCGCCACGCGTATCCGCGTGGAAACCGCGGGCTGGGCCGAACTGATCCGCACGCGCGGCATCAAGGCTGAATAAGGCGACAGCGTAATCACGCAAGCCGGTGATGGCCGCCGGTTTGCGCCATTCCCCCCCTTCATGCACGACGCCTCACTCCCGCCCATCCTCCGGCGCGGCGCCTTCGGCATCCAGCCCCTTCATGTTTTCCAGCAGCTTGAGCAGGTAGTGCAGCGTGTGGGTGATGTCGCCGGTTGAAAAATCGGTCAGCGCCCGCTCGTAGTAATCCCGGATCTTGGGCTGCGCCAGGCGCAACCACACATGACGCCCGGTCTGCGTCATGGTGACCAGCCGCGAGCGCCGGTCGCGTCCGTCGGGCGCCATGCTCAGGTGGCCGTCGCGCTCCATGCGGCTGATCAGCCCCGACAGGTTCTGCCGGCTCACCATCAGGTAGCGCGCCAGGTCGCCCACGCTCATGCCATCGGCCGCCTGTGGCCGCGACAGCGCGCCCAGCACGGCCCACTGCTGCGTCGTCAGGCCTTCGGCCTCGACCGCCCTTGACCCCGTTTTATGCAACATATTTGCGCATTGGTACAGGCGAAAGAACAACCTGTTTGCCATTTCCATGCGCGCGGCCGGGGCAAGATCATCGTCAAAATCGGGGTTAACCATCATAAATTCCAGAGTAGCCGTACTTGCATTGGTCCAGTTGCCCGCCTATTATACGTCAATATATTTACGTATTTAAACGCTGGCGCGCGACCTATCAGCCGCACGATAGCACCCTGGACCACGAAGGAGAACACTGTGCAAAGACTCGAAGGCAAGACGGTCATCGTGACCGGTGGTGGCGGTGGCATCGGCGGGGCAACCTGCCGGCGCTTTGCGCGGGAGGGCGCCGCCGTGGCCGTGCTCGACCTGAACCTGGCGGCAGCGCAGCAGGTCGCAGCCCGCATCCGCGATAACGGTGGCCGCGCCGAAGCATTCCAGTGCGACATCACGGACCGCGCCAGCGTGGATGCCGCCGTGGCGGCCACCACCAGCCAGCTTGGCCCCATCGACGTGCTGGTCAACAACGCCGGCTGGGACGTGTTCAAGCCCTTTACCAAGACCGAGCCGGCGCAATGGGACCGCCTGATCGCCATCAACCTCACCGGCGCGCTGCACATGCACCACGCGGTGCTGCCCGGCATGGTGGAGCGCAGGCGCGGGCGCATCGTCAACATCGCCTCCGATGCGGCGCGGGTGGGTTCCTCCGGCGAGGCGGTCTACGCCGCGTGCAAGGGTGGCCTGGTGTCGTTCTCCAAGACCATCGCGCGTGAGCACGCCCGCCACGGCATCACCGTCAACGTGGTGTGTCCCGGCCCGACCGATACCGCGCTGTTCGAGGATTACAAGCAAGGCGCTGGCAACCCGGAAAAGCTGATCGAGGCCTTCACCCGCTCGATCCCGCTCGGCCGCATCGGCCAGCCGGAGGACCTGCCCGGCGCCATCGTGTTCTTTGCCAGCGACGACGCGGCCTTCGTCACCGGCCAGGTGCTGAGCGTGTCGGGCGGCCTGACCATGAACGGCTGAACCCGGCTGCAGCGGTTGCAGCGGCTTCCAAGACAACGAAGACAACGAAGACAACGAAGACAACGACCATGAACTACGAAGACATTCTCTACGACGTGCGCAACGGCGCGGCCTGGATCACCATCAACCGCCCGGAGAAGATGAACGCCTTCCGCGGGCGCACCTGCGACGAACTGATCCACGCCATCAACCGCGCCGGCTATGACCGGGAGATCGGCGCCATTGTGCTCGCCGGCGCCGGCGAAAAAGCCTTCTGCACCGGCGGCGACCAGTCCGCGCATGAAGGCCAGTACGACGGCCGCGGCACCATCGGACTGCCGATGGAAGAGCTGCACAACGCCATCCGCGATGTGCCCAAGCCTGTCATCGCCCGCGTGCAGGGCTACGCCATTGGCGGCGGCAATGTCATCTGCACCATCTGCGACTTCACCATCGCGTCCGAGAAGGCCGTGTTCGGGCAGGTCGGCCCCAAGGTCGGCTCGGTCGATCCCGGCTATGGCACGGCCTTCCTGGCCCGCGTGGTGGGCGAGAAAAAAGCGCGCGAGATCTGGTATATGTGCCGCCGCTATCCGGCTGCCGAAGCCCTCGCCATGGGCCTGGTCAACGCTGTCGTCCCCCATGAACAGCTCGACGCCGAAGTGCAGAAGTGGTGCGACGAGATCATGGAGAAGAGCCCCACCGCGCTGGCCATCGCCAAGCGCTCGTTCAACATGGACACGGCCCACCAGAGCGGCATCGCCGGCATGGGCATGTACGCGCTCAAGCTCTATTACGACACCGAGGAATCGCGCGAGGGCGTCACCGCCTTCCAGGAAAAGCGCAAGCCCGATTTCCGCAAGCACGCCAAGTAAGCCGCCATAGCCGCCATAGCCGACGTTGCGCTCACAAGCAACGCGGCCGCACGGTGCATCGCATCGGCGCGCCATGCGGCAAGACCTCCTGGAGACACCATGAACCCCTATCTCGACGAAGACCTGGCCGCGCTCGGCGACCATGCCCGCCGCTTCGCCACCGAACGTATCGCGCCCGGCTTCCTGGAGCGCGACCGCACCCGCGAGCTTGACCGCGCGCTGATGCGCGAAATGGGCCAGATGGGCTTTATCGCCCCCGAGTTGCCCGAGCAATATGGCGGCCAGGGCCTGGGCTGCCTGGCGGCCGGCGTGATCCACGAAGAAGTGGCGCGCGCGGACCTGAGCCTTTCCTACATCAACCTGCTGGCCTCGCTGAACGGGCAGATCCTGGCGCATCACGCCGCCCCGGAGATCGCGCGGCCGTGGCTGCAGCGCCTGACGCAAGGCGAAGCCCTGTTCGCCATCGCGCTGACCGAGCCGCGCGGCGGCTCGGACGCGGCCAACCTGCGCCTGCGCATGGAGCGCGACGGCGACCACTACGTGCTCAACGGCGAGAAGACTTCCATCTCCGCCGCCGACCAGGCCGACGCCGCGGTGGTGTTCGCGCGCAGCGGCTCCGTCGAGGCGGGCGCGCGCGGCGTCTCGGCGCTGCTGGTGCCGATGGACCTGCCCGGCATCACCACCAACCGCTTCGACTGCCACGGTCAGCGCGCCATCGGGCGCGGCTCGATCTTCTTCGAGAACGTGCGCGTGCCCGTCAGCCATCTGCTTGGCAAGGAAGGCGAGGGCTTCGTGCAGGTGATGCAGGGCTTCGATTTCTCCCGCGCGCTGATCGGCCTGCAGGTACTGGCGGTGGCCAGGGCGAGCCTGGAAGAAACCTGGGAATACGTGGCCGAGCGCGAGGCTTTCGGCAAGCCGCTGGCCGCCTTCCAGGGCGTGTCCCATCCGTTGGCGGATTTCGAGACGCAGGTCACTGCCGCGCGCCTGCTGTGCTTGCAGACGCTCTGGCTGAAAGACCGCAACCTGCCGCACACGGCCGAAGCCGCGATGTGCAAATGGTGGGCGCCCAAGCTGGCCTACGACGTGGTGCACCAGTGCCTGCTGTCGTTTGGCCACGGCGGCTACGACCGCGGCCCGATGGAGCAGCGCCTGCGTGATGTGCTCGGCTTCCAGATCGGCGACGGCACGGCCCAGATCATGAAGACCATCATCGCCCGTACCCGCGCGGGCCGGGAAGCGGTACCAGCCTGATCTCGCCAGCGAGCAAGCCTGACCAAAACGATAACAACGAGGAGACATGCCATGGAATTCGACGCCATCCTGTTGCCCCCGCGCCGCGCGTCCAGCGTCGCGCAAGGCCTCTGGCCAGAGCGCACCATCAACGATGCGCTGGACGACTGCGTGGCCGCTTGCCCCGACAAGGTCGCGCTAAGTGCATTGCAGGTGGAAAGCGGCGAGACCACGCACCTGACGTACCGGGAACTGGCCGGGCAGGCCGGGCGCATCGCGGCGGGCCTCGCCAGGCTGGGCGTTGGCGCCAACGATGTCGTGTCCTGCCAGTTGCCCAACTGGTGGCAGTTCACCGCGCTCTATCTTGCCTGCGCGCGCCTTGGCGCGGTGCTCAATCCGCTGATGCCGATCCTGCGCGAGCGCGAGTTGTCGTTCATGCTCCGGCACGCGTGCAGCAAGGTTGTGGTGATCCCAAAGCGCTTTCGCGGGTTTGACTACGAATCCATGTTCGATGGCCTGCGCCAGGCGCTGCCTGACCTGCGGCACGTGGCCGTGATCGGCGGCGCCGGGCCCAATTCGTTCGAGACCTTGCTGGCCGGCGCCGGCGCGCCGGACCTGGCGGCTGGCCATCGCCCCGGCCCGGACGACATCACCCAGCTCATCTACACCTCCGGCACCACCGGCGAGCCGAAGGGCGTGCTGCATTCGTCCAACACGCTTATGGCCAACATCGTCACGTACGCCGAACGCCTGCGCCTGGGTGCGGACGACGTAATCCTGATGGCCTCGCCCATGGCGCACCAGACCGGCTTCATGTATGGCCTGATGATGCCGATCATGCTGGGCGCGAGCGTGGTGTTGCAGGACATCTGGGAGCCGCGCCAGGCCGTAGCGTTGATCCGGCAGGAGGGCGTTACCTTCACCATGGCCTCCACGCCGTTCCTCACCGACCTGGCCCGCACGGTCACCGAGACTGGCGGCGCCGTGCCCACGCTGCGCGCCTTCCTGTGCGCCGGCGCACCGATCCCCGGCGCACTGGTGGAGCTGGCGCGCGGCGCGCTGGGTGCCAAGGTGATCTCCGCCTGGGGCATGTCGGAAATGGGCGCGGTGACCACCACGCGGCTCGAGGATGACGATGAGCGCGCCTCCAGCACCGACGGATGCCCGTTGCCCGGAGTGGAAGTGCGCGTGGTCGACGTAGCGGGCGCGGCGTTGCCGGTGGGCGCCAGCGGCCGCCTGCTGGTGCGCTCCTGCTCCAATTTCGGCGGCTACCTGCGCCGTGCGCACCTGAACGACACCGACGCGGACGGCTGGTTCGATACCGGCGACCTGGCCCGCATCGACGCGCGCGGCTACATCCGCATCGACGGCCGCAGCAAGGACGTCATCATCCGCGGCGGCGAGAACATCCCGGTGGTCGAAATCGAAACCCTGCTGTACCGCCATCCGGCCGTCGCGCAGGTGGCCATCGTCGCCTATCCCGACGAGCGCCTCGGCGAGCGTGCCTGCGCCTTCATCGTGACCCACGACGGCCAGCCATTCGACATGGCGGCGATGGTGGACTTCCTCAAGGCGCAGAAGATGGCCGCGCAGTACATCCCCGAGCGGCTGGTCGTGCAGGGTGCGCTGCCCTCGACGCCAGCGGGCAAGATTCAGAAATTCAGGCTGCGGGAGCAACTTCGCCAGAGCGGGCAAGGGGAGGGCGCATCCAGTGACCGCGCATGAAGCCACGCCTGCGAGCGACAAGAACCTGGTCCTGCTGGAGATGGTCGGCCGCGTCGCCGTGATCCGCCTCAATCGTCCCCGGCAGATGAACGCGCTCAGCGATGCGCTGATGGATGCGCTCGGCCTGGCGCTGCTGGCGTGTGATCAGGACGACGGCGTTGGCGCCATCGTGATCACCGGCAACGACAAGGCCTTCGCCGCCGGCGCGGACATCGCGGCCATGCGCGGCTGGGACTATATGGACGTGTTCAAGTCCAACTACATCACGCGCAACTGGGAGACGCTGCGCAATGTGCGCAAGCCAGTGATCGCAGCGGTCGCGGGCTACGCGCTTGGCGGCGGCTGCGAGCTGGCCATGGCCTGCGACATTCTCATCGCGGCGGACAACGCGGTGTTCGGCCTGCCGGAACTGAAGCTTGCGGTCATTCCCGGCGCGGGCGGCACGCAGCGCCTGCCGCGCGCCATCTCCAAGGCGAAAGCCATGGACATGTGCATGACGGCGCGCAACATGGATGCGGATGAAGCGGAGCGCAGCGGGCTGGTATCGCGGGTGGTGGCCGCCGGGCGGTTGATGGATGAAGCGATGGCGGTGGCGCAGACAATTGCCGGTTTCTCGCTGCCGTCGATGATGGTGGTCAAGGAGGCGATCAACCGCGCCTACGAGTCTTCGCTGTCCGAGGGCATGCTGTTCGAGCGGCGGCAGTTGCATGCGCTGTTTGCCACGGAGGATCTGAAGGAGGGCATGAATGCGTTTTTGGAGCGAAGGGCGCCGGAGTTCCGGCACCGCTAGACGGCATGTGGGCATCGATGCCGAAACTTCGATCTGCCAAAGCCGCAAAAAAGTGTTCCACGTCCACCCGGCAATGGCTCCATTTTTTGGGAAAAGAAGTTTGAATGCCAAGTCAACGGACGCTTAATACGATACGTTTAGTGGAGAGCTGGCCGGTCAGGTTGGCTCAATGTTCGCGTGTTCACGGCTGCCCGGACGGTGGCCTTCCAAGGAAATGTCATGAAGAAGATTGTCGCTACCGCTTTCGCGCTGTGCCTTGGCGCAGCATCCATCGCCGCTCAGGCGCAAGGCACCGGCAAGGTTGACCCCTACACCCAGGGCGCCAAGGCTGGCAAAGCAGACCCGTACACCGATGGCGCCAAGGCTGGCAAGGCCGACCCCTATACCGACGGGGCCAAGGCCGGCGACAAGTTTGACCCGTATACCCAGGGCGCAAACAAGAGCTCGCGTGCCAACCTGACGGATTCGAAGGCGAAGAAGTCGCATAAGAAGCAAACCAAGAAGGCGGTGCCGGCAGCCGCTGCCGGGGCCTGAGCCGTCTCGCCGCGCGGCGGTCGATGCCGTGCGCCTGGAAAAACCCGCCAAGCCGGCGGGTTTTTTTTGCCTCCGACGCACCGGATTCGCCTCCAGCCTGGCCCCGAACGGAATTCAGGGGACCTCGCCGACCGGCATGATTGCCGTCGTATCGATGCGCTGGACCTTGCCCTGCTCTCGTACTTCCGTACGGAGCACGAAGCGCTCGCTTGGGCAATACCAATCCGTGATCTGCATGACCGAAGGCGTCGTCAGGATCAGCGTATCGACGAGCTGCGTTGGCCCAAGCGAGGAGCGCTTCTCATAAGTGATCGGTACGCAATCCTTGCGGCCCAGCGCGGTTTCAATCATGCGGCGCCGCCCGACGTGGCGCGAGCTGATGGTGATCGTGGCGTGCGCAGCGCGCAGCTCGCCCACCTCCTCATCCGTTCCGCGCGCATAGATCTTGAGCGTCACGCTGGAGTTGACCGTCTCGCCGCCAAGTATCGTGCCCTCGCGCAGATCCACACCCGCATAGTTGACCACACCTTCGCCTACGCTTGTCGAGGTGCCATAGAGCCGGGCATAGCGCGCTCTCGCATTGATCTCTGAGTGGATTTCGACGCGAACCGCCGATGGCGCAGCGAGCGGCGAGATGCTGACCAGGTCGCGCTGATCCGCAATGACCGGCGGCCCCATCAGCGCTGCCAGCGCGCTCTTCGAGTGAATATTGATGATCGCCTGGCATCCCGCCGGCGTACTTTCCAGCAGTTCCTGCACCGTCATCATGGACATCGGCATGGTGCCGTCTGCCTCCATCTGCACTTTCGCATTCGGGCGAGACCAGAGCGTTTCCCAGCAGTTTGCCTTGCCCGCCGATGGCGGCGCCGCGGCCGGCAGCGGCCTTTCGGACGATTCGGATGTAATTGACGCGTCGGTCGCGGCCCACACCACCTGGGTGCCTGTCAGTACAGCAGCGATGCCAATCGCAGCAAGCTCGCGCTTCACGCACACTTTCTTCCCCGGTGGCAAATTTCCATTCTACTGCCGGGGTGCGGCATCAAGGGGAGCCGGCCGTGCGCTGGATTCCCGGCAGCGAGGCGGGCCTGCCCGATGTTGCATGACGGAGAGGCTATCCCGGAGTGAATATGCCTCGCTCGCCACACCCTTTTCCCTCAGCCAGCAAGTTCCTAACTAGCCAGGATTTTTAACTATCGTTTTTATTTGTCGATCTAAATAATAAATCAACCGGACGGTCGGTTTATAAATATACTGCGGCATCGGTCCACAGGAAAACGCCATGTACACCCAATCACTGGATATCCCAGGCAACGCCCAGCCGCTCGAAACGGTGCAAGCCGACGTCTCGCCGGAGCAGGCGCATTTCGACGCGGTCATGGACGCTGACGGCAAGATCGAGGCGCAGGACTGGATGCCAGACGCCTACCGCAAGACCTTGATCCGGCAGATCTCGCAGCACGCGCACTCCGAGATCATCGGCATGCAGCCCGAGGGCAACTGGATCAGCCGGGCGCCGAGCCTCAAGCGCAAGGCCATCCTGCTCGCCAAGGTGCAGGACGAGGGCGGCCATGGCCTGTACCTGTACAGCGCGGCCGAAACGATGGGTGTGTCGCGCGACCAGCTTGTCGATGCCTTGCACGCCGGCAAGGCCAAGTATTCGAGCATCTTCAACTACCCCACGCCCACCTGGGCGGACGTGGGCGTGATCGGCTGGCTGGTGGATGGTGCGGCGATCATGAACCAGATCCCGCTGTGCCGCTGCACCTACGGCCCATACGCGCGCGCCATGATCCGCATCTGCAAGGAGGAGTCCTTCCATCAGCGCCAGGGCTTCGATGCGCTGCTGTCGATGATGAAGGGCACGCAGGCCCAGAAGGACATGGTGCAGGAGTCGGTGAACCGCTGGTGGTGGCCGGTGCTGATGATGTTTGGTCCCAGCGACAAGGACTCCATCCATAGCGGCCAGTCGTTCAAGTGGGGCATCAAGCGCATCTCCAACGACGACCTGCGCCAGAAGTTTGTCGACGCAACGGTCGAGCAAGCCAAGATCCTTGGCGTGACGCTGCCCGATCCGGACCTGAAGTGGAACGAGGCGCGCGGCGCGCACGACTACGGCGCAATCGACTGGGAAGAATTCTGGCGCGTGGTCAATGGCGACGGGCCTTGCAACAAGGAGCGCCTCGCCACCCGGGTGAAGGCGCATAACGATGGCGCCTGGGTGCGCGAAGCCGCGCTGGCGCATGCCCAGAAGCAGGCCGATAGACAGGCCGCCCGCGACCGCAAACAAGCTGCTTGAACTGGAGACAAAGATGAACAAGGAATGGCCAATCTGGGAAGTGTTCGTGCGCAGCAAGCAGGGCCTTGACCACAAGCATTGCGGCAGCCTGCACGCGCCCGACGCCAGCGGCGCGCTGCGCATGGCCCGCGACGTCTACACGCGCCGTCAGGAAGGCGTGAGCATCTGGGTGGTGCCCTCGGCCATGATCACGGCGTCGGACCCGGCGGACAAGGAGTCGTTCTTCGAGCCGGCTGGCGACAAGATCTATCGCCACCCGACGTTTTTCGTGCTCCCCCCCGAAGTCGACCACATGTAAGGCGGGACCCAGAACATGACCACGCCCCAACATTTGTCGTACGTGCTGCGCCTCGCCGATAACGCGCTTATCCTCGGCCAGCGCAACAGCGAGTGGTGCAGCCAAGGCCCTGCGCTCGAGGAAGATATTGCGCTGGCGAACATCAGCCTGGACCTGATCGGCCAGGCACGCCTGCTGTATTCGCACGCGGCTACCCTTGACGAAGCACTGAACGGCACACGGAGAACCGAAGACAGCTACGCCTACTTCCGCGCCGAGCGCGAGTTCGCCAACTACACCTTGGTGGAGTTGCCCCACTTCGGGCCGCTCGCCGGCACGGCACGTGCCGAGCGCGACTATGCGGTCACGATCACGCGCAACTTCCTGTATTCCGCGCTGATGGGCCACCTGTGGACGGCGTTGCAATCGTCCACCGACACGCATCTGGCGGCCATCGCCGCCAAGTCGCTGAAGGAAACCCGCTATCACCTGACCCACGCCGCCGACTGGCTGATCCGCTTTGGCGACGGCACCGAGGAGTCGCACCGGCGCGCGCAGGCGGCGCTGGATTACCTGATGCCGTACACCCGTGAATTCTTCGCGACCGATGCGGTGGAAACCGCGGTGGCAGCGGCCGGCATCGGTCCCCTGATGGCGGACCTTCAGCCCGCCTGGCAGGCAGACGTCGCCGCCACGGTGGCGCAGGCCACGCTCACGTTGCCGTCCGAGGCGAAACACATCACCACCGGCAAGCACGGCGAGCACTCGGAGCACATGGGCTACCTGCTTTCCGAAATGCAGAGCCTTGCACGCCAGCATCCCGGCGCCACCTGGTAGATCAAGATGAACGCTGCTGACACGCTGATGGAGTCCGACGCCACGCTGGAGCGCGCCTGGACCGTGCTCGAAGCCGTACCCGACCCGGAAATCCCGGTGGTGTCGATTCGCGAACTGGGCATCCTGCGGGACGTGCGCCGCGGCGCTGACGGCGTGCTCGAAGCCGTCATCACGCCAACCTATTCGGGCTGCCCTGCCATGTCGCAGATTGCCGAGGACATCGGGCAGGCGCTGAACGCCGCCGGGATCCTTTCCCATCGCGTTGTCACTGTGCTCGCCCCGGCCTGGACCACCGACTGGATGACCAGCGAAGCGCGCGACAAGCTGCGGCAATACGGCATCGCGCCGCCGATGGGCAACTGCGGCAGCGGCCACGCGCCGCAAGAGAAGACCATCCGCTTCGTGCCGCGCACAGCATCGCACGCTACCCACGACCGGCCCGCATGCCCGCAATGCGGCTCCGTGCACACCGAACGCCTGGCGCAGTTCGGCTCGACGGCCTGCAAGGCACTGTACCGCTGCATCGATTGCCGCGAGCCGTTCGACTACTTCAAACCGTACTGACAAACCGTACCGACCTGGACCGACAACATGGCGACACCGCAATTTCATCCGCTGCGTATCCGCGAGGTACGGCCCGAGACCGCCGACGCGGTGACCGTCTCGTTCGAGGTGCCGGAGGCCCTGCGCGACGCGTACCGTTTCACGCAAGGGCAATTCGTCACGCTCAAGGCGCATCTTGATGGCGAGGAAACCCGCCGTTCGTATTCGATCTGCGTGGGCGTCACCGACTATGACCGCGATGGCGAGCTGCGCATCGGCATCAAGCGGGTACGCGGCGGCAGGTTCTCCAATTTCGCCTTCGACACGCTGCAGCCCGGCCACGAGATCGAGGTGATGACACCCGACGGGCGCTTCTTCACCCACCTGAACGCCGAGCTGTCGCGGTCCTACGTGGCGTTCGCGGGCGGCTCGGGCATCACGCCAGTACTCGCGATCATCAAGACCACGCTGGAGACGGAGCCGACCAGCCGCTTCACGCTGGTATATGGCAACCGCAGCGTCGACGCGATCATGTTCGCCGAGGAGCTCGAAGACCTCAAGAACCGCTTCATGAGCCGGTTCTCGCTGTATCACGTGCTGTCCGATGATCTGCAGGAGGTCGAGCTGTTCAACGGCGTGCTGGATCAGGCGAAATGCGAGGCCTTCCTGGCCACGCTCGTGCCCGCCGCCGAGATCGACGAAGCCTTCATCTGTGGCCCCGGTCCGATGATGGACGCCGCCGAGGCCGCGCTCAAGGCCGCCGGCGTGGCGCCCGCGAAGGTGCACGTGGAGCGCTTCGGCACGCCGCTGCCGCAAGCGGGCGTGCCGCCGATCGAGATCACCGACGACACGCCGGCTGCGGATCTGGAGCTGATCATCGACGGCAAGAAGCGCAAGCTGCGGCTGCCGTACGTGGGCGTCAGCGTGCTGGACGTCGGCCTGAAAGCGGGCCTTGCGTTGCCCTATGCCTGCAAGGGCGGGGTGTGCTGCACGTGCCGGGCCAAGGTCCTGGAAGGCGAAGTCAAGATGGAAAAGAACTACACGCTGGAGCAGCACGAGATCGACGACGGCTTCGTGCTCACCTGCCAATGCCATCCGGTCTCCGACCGGGTTGTCGTCAGCTACGACGAACGGTAAATGAACGGTAAATCGACGCACAGCAAGTGCAGTACCGCAATCCTTTAAAGAAATACGGCCCCCGCAATGAATCACGCCCTGTTTGAAAAACACGAGAAGACACTTGCCCAAGCCCTGGACGCCATCCGGACCCGAGGCTACTGGAGCCCCTTCAATGAGATGCCCAGCCCGCGCACCTACGGCGAAACCGCCGCCGACGACGGCGAGGCGGCATTCAAGGCGCAACTCGGACAACCCTTCGTGCTCGAGCAAGCCGGCAGCGGCGGCACCGTCGGCGCGGAACATTCGCCATTCGGCTTCGCGCTGAACATCGGCTATCCCAACGCCGAGCCGGACGCGCTGATCGCGGCGGCGCAAGCGGCGCAGCTGCAATTCCGCAAGGCAGGCCCGAAGGCCTGGGTCGGCGTGAGCCTGGAGATCCTGGCGCGGTTGAACCAGGCGAGCTTCGAGATCGCGCACAGCGTCATGCATACCACCGGGCAGGCGTTCATGATGGCATTCCAGGCCGGCGGCCCGCATGCGCAGGACCGCGCGCTAGAGGCGATCACTTATGCGTGGGATGCCATGCGTGACATTCCGCAGACGGCGTACTGGGAAAAGCCGCAAGGCAAGAATCCGCCGCTCGCCATGGAAAAGCGCTTCACCATCGTCCCGCGCGGAATCGGGCTGGTGATCGGCTGCTGCACGTTTCCCACCTGGAACAGCTATCCCGGGCTGTTCGCGGACCTGGCCACCGGCAATGCCGTCATCGTCAAGCCGCATCCCGCCGCGATCCTGCCGCTGGCCATTACCGTGCGTATCGCGCGGCAGGTGCTGGAGGAGGCCGGCTTCGATCCGAACGTCGTGACCTTGCTGGCCACCGCACCCAATGACGGCGCGCTGGTGCAGTCGCTGGCCACGCGCGATGAAATCCGGCTGATCGACTTCACCGGCAGCACCGCCAACGGCGACTGGCTGGAGACACATGCGCTGCAGGCGCAGGTGTACACCGAGAAGGCGGGCGTCAACCAGATCGTGATCGACTCGGCGGACGAACTGAAGGCGGTGTCGCGCAATATCGCGTTTTCGCTCGCGCTGTACTCGGGCCAGATGTGCACCGCGCCGCAGAATATCTACGTGCCGCGTGAAGGCATCAAGACGGCGCAAGGCACGGTCCCGTTCGAGGAGGTGGCCCAGTCCATCGCCGATGCCGTGCAAAAGCTGACCAGCGATCCGGCCAAGGCCGTGGAGCTGATCGGTGCAATCCAGAACAAGGGCGTGCTTGACCGGATCGAGCAGGTGACCAAGCTGGGCGTGCCGCTCCTTGCCAGCCAGCGCCTAGTGCATCCGGCCTACCCGGAAGCCCGCGTCAGCACGCCGGTCCTGCTGAAGCTCGACGCCCGGCGCGACGAGGATACGTTTACGCAGGAATGGTTCGGCCCGATTGCGTTTGTGATTGCCACCGATTCCACCCGGCATTCGCTGGAACTCGCCGCGCGCATCGCTCGCACGCGCGGCGCGCTGACGCTGTCGGTCTACAGCACGGACGAACAGGTGCTCGATGCCGCTGACGAGGCTGCCGTATCCGGCGGCGTTGCGCTGTCGGTCAACCTGACGGGCGGCGTCTTCGTGAACCAGTCGGCGGCGTTCTCGGACTTCCACGCCACCGGCGCGAATCCCGCGGCCAACGCGAGCCTTGCCGACACGGCCTTTGTTGCCAACCGCTTCCGCGTCGTGCAAAGCCGGCGGCATGTGCCGCAGCGCACCTGAGCGACTGCATATCCAGCACTACCAATCAGTAATCAGTAATCAGTAAGCAGGCACGTTGCCAACCTGGGCGGCACGACGGCAAAGACCGTTGACGCGCATGACCGGGTTGGCAGGCTGCCGCGTGGCGCCCCCGTTCCCGCCACCGTTCATTCCTATTTTGCCGCGTCATTCCCAGGAGACAACCGTGGTCCAGCCAATTCCTCAACCGGGTGAGCTCGAAGCCATCGAACTAGCCAGCCGCGACGAACTCCAGGCGCTGCAACTGGCGCGCCTCAAATGGTCGCTGCGCCATGCCTACGACAATGTGGCGCACTACCGCCGGGCTTTCGACGCCGCCGGGGTGCATCCGGACGACCTGCGCCAGCTATCCGACCTGGCGAAATTCCCCACCACGACCAAGAAGGACCTGCGCGACAACTATCCGTTCGGGCTGTTTGCCGTGCCAAGGGACGAGGTGGTGCGCGTGCACGCATCGAGCGGAACCACCGGCAAGCCGACCGTGGTGGGCTATACCGCGAAGGACATCGACACATGGGCCAACGTGACGGCGCGCTCGATCCGTGCGGCGGGCGGCCGGCGTGGCGACACGCTGCACAATGCGTTTGGCTACGGCCTGTTCACCGGCGGCCTCGGCATTCATTACGGCGCCGAGCGGCTCGGCTGCATGGTCGTGCCCATGTCCGGCGGACAGACCGAGAAACAGGCACAGCTCATCCGCGATTTCGAGCCGTCGATCATTCTCGTCACGCCGTCCTACATGCTCAACCTGATCGACGAGATGGCACGCCAAGGCATGAACCCGGCGGAGTCGTCGCTGAAGATCGGTATCTTCGGCGCCGAGCCGTGGACCCAGGGCATGCGCAGCGAAATCGAGACCCGGGCGGGCATCCAGGCCGTCGACATCTACGGCCTCTCGGAGATCATGGGCCCGGGCGTGGCGTCCGAGTGCATTGAAAGCAAGGACGGCCCGGTGGTCTGGGAGGACCACTTTTATCCCGAGATCATCGATCCGGTCACCGGCGAAGTGCTGCCCGACGGCAGCCAGGGCGAGCTGGTATTTACCTCGCTCTCCAAGGAAGCCATGCCGATGATCCGTTACCGCACGCGTGACCTGACCGCGCTGCTGGCGCCGACATCGCGCTCGATGCGCAGGCTGGCGAAGATCACGGGGCGCTCCGACGACATGCTGATCATTCGCGGGGTCAACGTGTTTCCGAGCCAGGTCGAGGAGCTGATTCTCGGCATTGCCCGGCTTAGCGGCAACTACCAGCTGTGCATCACGCGCGACGGGCATATGGATTCGCTGTCCGTGTCGGTGGAGGCGCGCGCGGAGATCTGCGCCTCGCTGGCCGAAAGCGAGCGCGAGCAGCTGGCACGTGAGCTGCAGCACCGGGTGAAGACGATGATCGGCGTTTCCACGGCCGTGCGCGTCCTGAATGCCGGCGAGATCAAGACCACCGCCACGGGCAAGGCGCAGCGCGTGCTCGACCTGCGGCACCTCGGCGCTTGAGGCGGTAACTGCGGGAGGCGTGAGAAGCGAGCGAGAAGCAAGCCGATCGCAGCCGATCCACGCTGAGCGAAAAAAACTATTCAAAAACGCAAAAGGCTGTTGTACAATCCGGCCTCCGTTTCGATTGAGACGGAACTTGTTCCCCGATAGCTCAGTTGGTAGAGCGCCGGACTGTTAATCCGTAGGTCCCTGGTTCGAGCCCAGGTCGGGGAGCCAAAAAGCGGGAGTAGCTCAGTTGGTAGAGCGCAACCTTGCCAAGGTTGAGGTCGCGAGTTCGAGCCTCGTCTCCCGCTCCAAAATGGCAAAATTTACCCGCTAGGGTATCGTGAGAGCGCCCGCACAGGTCGCCTCCCAAACGAGAGGGTGCCCGAACCTCCCGTAGCTGTCAACATTCCATCTGCTACAGATACGAAACCAAATCCCGCATCTCGTCGATATCGGGGTGGACATACTTCATTGTCGTATTGAGACTCGTATGTCCAAGCTGAAGCTGAACAAGCTTCGGGTTCTTCGTCACTCGCATCAATTTCGTTCCGGTCGTATGGCGGAAGCGATGGCAGGATGCAACTATCCCATGTGTATTCCTTAGCTCGGCGAAGACGTCACGCAGATTCCATTCGCCCATGGCTTCTCGAGGATCAGTCCGTTTCGCCCGAGTCCGAAACGGACCGACATTGAAGACCTTCCAGTTTGGGTTCGTTCCGCCGAGGCGCGTGCAGTATATCTTTCGATACGTTCCCAACTCGGAGAGTAAAGATTGGGGCACGGGGATGTCGTAAGATCGCCGGGTCTTGCTGGTTTCGGATCTGAGGTGAATAGTGCGTTGTCCGACGTCTATATCACGCCACTCCAGGTTGAGAATCTGTCTTCTCCGCATGCCCGTGAAATAGAGCGTCTTGATGAACGCTCTCCAGAACCAGATTGGTCGCATGCAAGGCGGCCACGGGTGCTCTGGACTGTCTAGCAGCTGAAATAACAGGCTCAGCTTTTCCCTCTGAATGACCTTCGGCAGTTCGTGATGCACCGGTGCCTTCTTGACGACGCGGAACGGGCTTGAGGCAACGACCCCCGTTTCCACGCCGTATTGGAAGATCGCAGAGAGATGTCGGTGTAGCGTATTGTAAGTCGAAGCCGAAGTGCCCTTGATAACCTTGTTTCTGTAGTCAATAAGGTTATCAACACTTAATTCCTTCGCGTCAATATCGCCTACCCATCGGATAAGGTGAGCAGTCTTCTCCCTGTAGGATTTTACTGTGTCCGGTGCCAGAATCTTGTTGCGAAGATACTCTTCCAAGAGTTTTGAGATCAACATTCTATTTTCCGATAATTGAAGTATTGGTGGCTAATCTATCTAATAAATACGAATGTTTCAAATGTTGACAGCGAGTAGGTTTGTTGCGCTGTCAACAGCTCTGATTGGATGATTTTTTCCGCTTTATATTCGATATGAAGACGGCTTCGGTAGAGTGGTCTAAGGCACGGGGAAGGCGGTTTTGGGATTCTGCCAAGTGGATTTCTAGATGTGCAGGGCGAAAATACGGGGTTATGGCGGACGCGTTGCGCGCCCCGTAAATCTACGGATGACAGCCGGTTGTGAGCTGGGGCATGCTTTGCGCACGTGCATTGTGTTCGAGCGAGATGGAAATAATTGGCGTCAGTGAAAAACCCAGTGACTCTGAAGAATATTCCTATTGTCAATCAGACTTGTCCTATCCAATGGTCGAGAAAAATGGAGAGATGAAGCGAGCTCCCAATAGCATCGCCAACGGCAGGGATAGTGACGGTAATCGGCTCTTGCCCGGATTGACCTATGGCCTGCATGCGGAAGGGTGTTCGCCTGCCCTGGGTGGCGTGTTTGCCGTCTGGGATGGCCGGCACTTTCTGAACGATGTGACCGGTGAAGTGGTCTCGCCTGCCGACGGCGGCTATACCCATGCGATGCTCGTCACAATTCGTGATGCATAAAGCACCTTCATGGCCTTCGCGGAAGGCATTCCAGTTCTCGGAAGAGCCACTGCACTGGGCTCCGCGGCTAAGGCTGCTTTGGGTGGGCGGCGCTCTTGGTCACGGCCTCTATTGGATCGTCTGGTCCTTTGTGTTTCCGCAGCCCCACGACAGCCTGGCGCTTCGTGGATGCGTTGCCGGGCTGTGGTTCCTGGTTGGCACAGGACGATATCTCAGAACCTGCAGCGCGAGAGTCTCGTCGTATGTCCACTACGCGATATTTATCCTCAACGTCCCGTTCTTCTTCTCGTACATGTACCTGGCGAATGGCATCGACAATCGCGTATGGGCGATGTCGTTCGTCTGCGCCATCTACCTGACGTTCTTTTCCCTGCGCGTGCTGTCCGGGTTGGTGTGCTTCGCGATTGGGAGCGCGCTGGCGGTGGCCGTCCTTCACCTGTCGCCTGCGGGCAAGTTCGCCGGTGTTCCCTTCCAGGATGGTGCCGTGATCCTGCCAATATTCCTCTTTGCCTTTGCCACAGCGGTGGCCGGGGCTAGTCGACGAGATCAGCGGGTGAGGGACGGACTTGTGGGCGCATGGCGCGCGTTGGCCGTCCTGGCACATGAGGTCAGGAGCCCGATGTTTGCATTGCGCATGCAGATGCTGGCTTTGAAAGAGGAAATGCTGGATAGAGCCGATCGATGCGACCAGGCATGGAGTGAGATTCTGGATCGCCTGGAGAGGCGGATATCGGACGTACATAGCAACCTGAACTTCCATCTCGAGAACGTCCGATGGTCCAGTGGCGAGGCGGCGGAGGATACCAGCGCGACATTTGACCTGGCGGAGGTTGCACGAGATGCGCTCGATACGTTGGCGGGAGGGAGAAATGTGCCCTTGATTGAGCTTCGCGGTGACGCGAGCTGTGTTGTGCGAGGCGATATCGGTGGCGCGCGTCAGATCGTGGTGAACCTCCTTCGCAACGCTATTGCCGCGGTGGCGGCGGCCGGTGGCGGCAAGGTGTCTTTGGAGTTGGCGAGGCGCGATGGTTGGGGCGTAGTGACGGTGGAGGATTCAGCCGGCAGTCTGTCGGCCGCATTAGCGCAAAACCTCTTTGTGCCATTTTTCAGTGCGAAGAAGGAGGGCATCGGGGTGGGCCTTTACGCAAGTCGAATGATCGCGGAGCGAATGGGAGGCGCAATACAAGTCATGTACGAGGATCGCGTGTTCACACGCTTTCAATTGGAGTTGCCCAGCGTATGACGGTGCCGCTTCGAATGCAATGTGGTGTGCTACTGGTGGACGACGACGAAGATGTACTGGCCAGCATGAAGAAGGTCCTACGTCGACGCTTACCTCACAACAAGATCTACACTGCGTCGACGTGCTGGTCGGCGTTGGCCATATTGGGGAAGCACGCCATTGATCCAGACTCGCTTTCGCGACGGTTGGTCAAAGAGGTCGAGTTGGTGCCTGACAAACGATCCCTATGCGTGAATGACAGTCTGTTGAGCGGCTTCGATTTGCATCGCATATGTTCGGAGCAGATCGGTGTCGTCATACTGGACTACGCTATGCCTGAGTTGACTGGCTTCGAGGTGGCGGACTGGCAGATCTGCCGCGGACTTGGGAAGGTCTTGCTGACGGGGCAGGCGTCACCGCGTCACGCGATAGAGGGTTTCAACGCGGGCGTCATCGACCGGTTCATACGGAAAGACGATCGCGAGGCAATTCGGCACGTCGTGGACTATGTTCGCGAGCTTGAGCGCAAGGTGATGGCATCCGTCGGTGATGCGGCGTTGAGCATCTTGCAGCGACAATCGCTTCCTTTCCTCGGGAATCCGGCGTTGCTAGCGCTGCTCGACGATGTGACGCGCGACGCCGAGGCCGTCTGGGTCACCGTCAGTCTGACGCCGCCAGGGATTGCCGCGATCGATAAGGCGGGGCGCACGAAGCGCTGGCTCGTCATGGATGACGAGGCTAGAGTGTCCCAGTTGGAGGTGGCCCGGGAGGCGGGTGTACCCGAGCCTTTCATGAAGGCAATCCAACGCGGAACACATTTGCCATTCTTCCTCGGTGCGCGGAATGCTGGGGGATACTACGAACATGGCCTGGACTGGTCAGAGGGCTTGCACAAAGTCATCGCCGCCGACATCGCAGGGTTCAAGGTCGCGGAACTTCCAAGATGCTTCCCGGTTTGACAGAGGCATTTCCGGAGCTGGAGTCGACGCGCGGACGCCTGAAGGCATCGGGACTTCGCCTTAGTTATGCGTCACCCGTCTGCTCACGCTTCATCAGTCACGAGTGTGGCTCGATGACCCGGAGCGCCAGATTGGCGGGATCGCAGTTTAGCCCTGCATACGCGACGTTGCCCACGGTCGTAAGGCCGGGCGTGGTAGCGAGTGCGTACTTTGGTCCTTTTGGCTCGGCGTCGTGGTTGCTGGTCGAACACGAGGAGCGGGCTGACCTGGAGGCCGTGCTGATCGGGCATGCGAAGTTGCACGTCTTGCTTGATACGCGGTACATGGCGGCGGCGTCCGCCTATTTCGGGAACCAGCGACTGACGGAGCGAGAGGCGCAGGCTTTGTCTTTGACTGCGAACGGAAAGTCCAGCCGGGAGATCGGCGAAAAGTTGGGAATTTCGGCGCGCACCGCCGATCACTACATCGATGAGGCTCGCCGAAAGCTCGGCGCGCAGAGCCGCGCCGAAGCCGTGTTCCTGGCGATGCGATCGGGGTTGTTTCGTGTGGAACCTTGGTGCCGCTAGTAAAATGTCCGATGCGGACTTACGGGATAGGAGAGTCGAGGCGATGGGAGTAGCTGTGTGATTCAGGGATCGTTCTGACGGTTGAATTCGCAGCCATCAACGGCTGTTCATCCACGTTGTTGCGCGGACATTTGAACGTCGGCTTCACCCGACAGCGGCCTTTCGTCGAACGATGCCATCCGGCGGGTCGTCGGCCGATGCGGCCGCCTAAGGCGTGCGACTCGAGCGGCTGCGATGGGTCGGCCGCAGCCTAGCGGCGTCCGCAGCAGAGCGGTCTGCGGTCACCTCGTCCGGGCTGGCCGGGGTCGGAGCCCGACCATGAGCGGTCAATGGGCAGATTCCCCCATTTTTTTACAGACCCATGTCCCCGGTCTATACAAGAACCGAGAAGATACGGGCCGGGACTTGCCCATACGCCGCCGCCATTTTCCGATCGCGACATCCAAGTGTTGCATAATGCATGTTGACAATGACAAAACGCAGGCACCGAGATATCGATCCAACCAGCGCCTGGGAGGAATGACAGCGACGTCGGCCGCAACTTGAGTGAAGGTGATGACCGCGTCTAGGGGGCGGTAGGGCTCGCTCATCCTCGCTGGTGTCGCTCCGAGATTGCGCTCTCCAGCGGCCCTGTCTGGTGACCCTCGCCGTTATAGTCCGGGTCGACTAGGAGCGAAGAGTATTGCGGTGAGACTCGGCGAGCTGTCCGAAGCTCGGATGTCATTTCCGAACGTTAGATATCAAGAAAGGTAGTCGGAACGCTGATTCAGATGGTGGTCGCAAGAGGTGGCTGGTTTTCAATACTAGGGATCACGGCACAACGTTCTAAGGAGGCATATGGCCGACGAGCTTGCGTTGGAATTCTTTTTCACGTTTCAGCGAGCGGAGTACGCTCTAAAGAAGGCGATGATCTTCAAGAACAAGGAGTTGGCCGAGGCAGACTGGACTAGATTTGGACAGACGCCCGAGATATCAGCACTACTTGTTTCCGATAGACGCGGGCCTCTCGGCGAGGCGATCAGATACTACTTCGCGCATCCGCCACGACAACAGATCGTGAAGGACGGTTCCCTCAATTGGAGGGACAAGCCGCCAAACGAGGAAGGCGGGGCCGCGTCTCTTCTGACGCATGTTTGCAGAACCCGAAACAACCTCTTCCACGGAGGCAAAAGTGCGGCCTACTTGCTCGGCCGAGATCGAACACTTGTGCAACATGGTCTCATTGTTCTTCAAGCCTGCATGGAAGCGCACCCAGAAGTCCGTGAATACTTCCACGCCTTTTCCGAGGAAGGCCAGTAGGCATGATTCCGTGGGAGTGCCCAATGCATACCCATATAGCGCGAGCGCATACCGGCTTCCTTGCAAGCTTGCCCCCCTAAAGGGGGGGGGCGTACAACGCCGGCCACTATGGAATATTGGGTACTATCACCCAACTCGAAAGATCGGATCGGGACTATGCCTCAGCGGTAGGCTGGTCTTCCGGACGGCGCTCGGTGGCACTGGCAAACAGATGCGCAATGCGGGTGTATCGGCGGACATCAGGGGAATGCGGCTATGGTAAAGAAGGTCGATTTGCCGAACGGCAAGCATTGGGGCAAACAGAAAGATGCGCTTGAACACTATAAAGGCATGCTCGCGCGCTACCGCAATGGCGATGTGATTTCCGACCCCCATGATCACGATGATCTGTGCGCGTTGATCCAGGTGTATGACGCGAAACGATCATTCGGGATGGAGGCGAAGGCTGGCCTCGGCATCTCACATTTCTCGCGCGAATTGAACGAAGGTGAGCAATGGAGATCGCCTGGCTTCCATGTACATCGCGTTGACAACAGTTCGATCGATTTCAGCTACATCGAAGCTGTCAAATTGGCATCGTACTAACAGCCAGCCTCACCATCTGGCTAGTTCAGGTTCGAATAGCAAAGCGCTGAGCTCGGCGCGCGGTAACGGCAGT
Organism: Cupriavidus sp. GW821-FHT02F09; assembly: GCF_059421605.1. NCBI lineage: Bacteria > Pseudomonadati > Pseudomonadota > Betaproteobacteria > Burkholderiales > Burkholderiaceae > Cupriavidus > Cupriavidus sp. GW821-FHT02F09. Next base: position 18,933 of record NZ_JBWKVH010000043.1, on the reverse strand, counting down.
GAGGAAGACGTGGACGTATCAGTTGATTTGGAATCGGCTTTAGAACGACTGCTGGGAAAGAAAGACTGGATGAGGATCTTCCTTACCGAGGAGCCGCAGTCGGATATTTCTTCGGCAGCGCCACGGCAATTCATGCTTGCCATGCGTGAGAACGAACCGATGCTGGCGGAGTTCGCGGTGAACTTGGCGGATCAGATTATCGGCTATTGTCTGCCAAGGAAGCGCGTGCTGAAAGCCATCCGGAACAATTCCGGCAATCTCAATGATTTGGCTGCAGCAATGGCGGCACTCAGGCGTGATGCGCGTCGCGCTTTTCAGCAATATCGGGAAGAGTTCCCTGCGCGCTCGGGTGAGGGTGGCGAACTTCTGGCCTATGCATTCACGGAGTACTTCCTGCGCGCGCCGATGGCGATCGCGAAGATGCATACGAAAACCAATACGGAGATGCCTGTATTCGGTGCGGATGGCGTCCATCTTCGCTATATCCGCGAAACTGGGCATCTCGAAGTTCTCTACCTGGAATCGAAGGTGCATGCGGCGATCGGGTCAGGGGCCCGCGACGCTGCCAAGTCGATGCGTGACCTGATCGACGGGACCCAGCGCGGTCACGAATTGCGACTTGCGCTCGATTTCGGGAATTTCGACGATATGGATGAGCAGGCGCAGCAAGCACTGGAGGATTTTCTCGATCCGTATGCAGGAGCGAAGACAGCCGATCGCCGAGATCGGCATGTCTGTCTTGTAGCCTATTCTGAGCCAGCGTACAAGAGTGCCGCCAGCGGCGCGAGTATGGACGAGGTGCGCGCCCAATTTGGGGCTCGATGTGTCAATCGTACGACCAGCGTCAAGCGCGCTTACGCCGAGAAGGACCTGCCAATGGATAAGATCACGACGTATGTTGTCGGGTTTCCGAGTGTCGCGTCGTTTCGCCGCGAGTTCGAGCGGGCGTTGAGCAATGGCTGATTTCGCGGCAAGACTCGCAAGTCGCATTCAGGCGAATCCTGCATTCTGGGCCGATTTCCGATGGTTGTGCGCGAACGGTGTTGTCTCACTGACTCAGAACCCCGATATCAAGCTGGTAGCCGAGAGTGCGGGTGGCGATGGTGATATACGGCTCACCAGGCTAGTGGAGTCGGCGAGCTGCCTGGCGATGGACGATTCGGTGGCCAGCCACAAGCTGGCCCAGACGATCGCGTTGTATTGCGTGGCATCAACGCGTGCGGCCGGAATTGCCGCGGCATGCGAGCACATCCTGGCGCAACTGGGGAATTTTCCCGCCGCAGAATTCGTAAGGCGGCGCAGTGCGCGGGAGCTCTGCGCCATGCCGGCGCTCCTGCATGTTCGAGATTTCGCGCGACGCTACCGCAATACAGTGGCCTTGCCCAGCGGAAAGTTGCCACTGACGGATTTCCAGTTCGATATCTGGGATGACCTCGAGTCGGGTCGTTCGACGGCGATTTCGGCGCCAACGTCGGCCGGAAAATCGTTTGTTGTTCGGCAATTTATTGTCAAGAAGATCAAATCGTTGGCATCGGTGCGTGCGGCATACGTTGTCCCAACGAGAGCACTGATGGCGGAAATCCTCGAAAAGCTCTCGGACGCTTTGGGGCATGATGATCCGACGATACGCGTGACCAGCGTGCCGACGGAGGATGCGGAGAAGCGCCCACGGCAGGTTTTCGTCGTGACGCAGGAGCGGTTGTTATCCTATCTCGATGAGGGGCTTCCCGCTGCGTTTGATTTCGTGGTGGTCGACGAAGCCCAACAAATGGGAGACGGTTCGCGCGGGATGATTCTTCAGGATTGTCTTGAGCGCATCAACGATGCCAACCCCCACTGTGCGCAGTATTTCATGGCCCCGATGGCGAGCCGCGTCGACAATCTTGCGGCGGCCGTCGGCCAGCATGAGGTTGCGACGCATATTACAACCGAGTCACCCGTCGTCTCGACCAAAATCGTTGTCAAGCGGAGTGCCAGTTCCGATAATGATCTGACGCTGGAAATGATGCACGAAGGCGGCCGCACCAGAATCGCGCAACTGACGCGCGACTATGGATTTGCGGATCGCAGGACACTGCTGGCCGCCGCATGTATCGAATTGGGTTCGTCCGGAGGCTCGCTCATTTACGCATCTGGCCCTGCGGATGCTGAAGATCTAGCGCTTCAGATTGCCATCAACCAAGCCGAGCGAAATGACCCCTCACTGCAAGAGCTTGCGGCATTCATTCAGTCGGAAGTTCACAAGGACTATTCCTTGGTGTTCTGTGTCAAGCGTGGGGTCGGATTCCATTACGGCGCAATGCCCACGCTATTGCGGCAAGCGCTGGAAGACGCTTTCCGCAATGGAATATTGTCCTTCCTCGCGTGCACGACGACCCTTTTCCAGGGTGTTAATCTGCCGGCCCGTAACGTATTTATCGACAAGATAAAGCGGGGAACTCGCGGCACGCTTCAGCAGGAGGACATTTGGAATTTCGTTGGAAGAGCAGGCCGGTTGATGCACGATTTTGCAGGCAACGTCTTTCTCGTTGAGTACGATAGCTGGTCCGAGAAGTTGATGGACGACGTTCCCAGCGTCAGAGTTGAACCCGCACTGACCAAAATGCTGGACACGGGGAGGGCAGATCTCGAGCGGTTTATCGAAAGCAAAGGCGAGGCGGAGGTGTCGTCCGATGCAAGGCGCGACTTGGAGGCAGCTGCGGGGCTCCTCCTGAGCCGGCATCGAAAGGGCGCCTATCACAAGACATTGTCCAGATGCGCGACGAAGCTGAGCGTCGAAGCATCGGCACAGCTCGAGCAACACATAGGCATTGCGCTTGCCAGCCTGAGCATTCCGGCAGCGGTCCTAGATCGAAATTGGCAGATTTCCCCATGGCGTTTGCAGAGGTTGTTCGAATTCCTTGCTGCTCGCGTGGCGACCGGGCAATGGCGAGACTACTGCCCCTCGCATCCGATGCAGTCCGAGAGTTATGGACGATATGAACGGATGTTCATGGTCATTGAGGAGCATCTCAATGGAAGGGCACGGGACAAATGGGCGCGCTATCTGAACTACCAGGCCGTCGTCTGGATGAAGGGCGAGACCATATCGTCGCTAGTCGACAATGAACTGAGGTACAACCCGCCAAAGCCGTCAAAAAAAACCGGTGGGGTAGCCAACTCAAATCAGGCAGTCAGACGCGTCTTCGATCTCGTCGAAAAGACATTGCGCTTTGCCTGTGTCCAGACGACTCGCGCTTACTGCGATTGCCTCAGGGCCGCGCTGTTAGAGGCAGGATTGGTAGACGAGGCGGAAAGGATCTTTCCAGTACCCCTTGCCCTAGAGCTTGGCGCATGCAGTCAAACAATGGTGTCTTTGGTCGAACTCGGACTATCGAGAATTTCCGCGCAGACCCTCAGCAAGTACATGCGTGGATCCGACCTGTCGCCATCGGACGCGCGTGCCTGGTTGCGCACGCGCGCGGAAAGCGATCTGCCGATTTCCAAAGTCGTGCTTGACGAACTGGTACGCTTGCGGCTGATCCAGACCCGCTAGGCTAGCGATCCGCCACACCATGGTTTCCAAAGAAGGCGAGATCTGAGACAAGGAAACCGTGCGATTCCGCCGAACTTGGCTGGCCGCGCCGAACGGCCTCGGCTCTGTTTGGAGAGGCTCTTATTCTGACAGCACATTGAGAAATTCGGGTCTCGGTAGCGGCGCTCTCTCTGCACCGCCTGTTCGGATCTCCACTCCGCGCTGCGGTAAAGAATGTCCGTTGTTCGGCGATTTGATCATCTGCTGAAGATCTCGTGGTGACGTCATAAAAGCGCGCTGTATGGTTGAAAAAATCGCTCAGATTGGCAGCTCTAGATCCGATGCCAATGCTGTTCAGTACAGTAGCACTGTGAGTGCAGATACATCACTTGCTCCGTCAGTTCGACGACGTCGCGCTGTCCCGCGTCTCAAATCCCCGCTGTATGAGGGTGCCTGCTCAGGCGCTGCTGTCCGCCGTAGCAGGGAACCTACAGGGTTCCGACTGCCCTCATTCGCTTGAGGTAAGGCTCTTCACATAAGTTGGTGATCTCGTCTACCGTGAACCCTAGGTAGAGCAGCATGTTCAGGATGAAGAGAACCCGAAGCTTGTAGATCACGAAGACCAGTTTGGCTCCGGTGAGTGCATCCTCTTTGAGGCTCGGATCGAAGTGCGTAAAGTAGTTCCGAGTCAGCACTGTCTTCCTAACTATGTAGACGCTGCTGCGCCGGTCGCCGAAGAGAGAATGAAATGGCGCGATCAGCTGTTTCAACCGCCTGGACAGCGTCAGTTCGTTGGCATAGGTCAACTTTCTCTGCAGCCAATCCGCATGTTGGCTAGGACAACTGTTCATGATTCCGTCGAGCATTGCAGCGTAATCGGACGCATTTTGCATGGTTTGATCCGGCGACGTTCTCCGGTGGAACGTCTCGAGACCCTGGGCGATAGCGAGGAATCGCGTATCTTGGTACTTGTGGCTTTCTTCTTGTACAGCGAAGAAGTGGTGCAGTGCGGGGGTCAAGACATCGTAGCCGTCGACCCAGTTGGCAAGCAGGGTCTCAAACCGCTCAGCAATGGGTCTATACGGAAGCAGCATTTCGTCGCTGCGCAGGCGGCGGGAAGGGTGCAGGTGGAGGCTCTTGTAATAGATATCAACCAACCTCTCATAGCGAAGGAGTCCAGGTACATTCGCCTCGCCGACGACGGAGTGAATATTCACACTGTAACCAGTTAGGAAGCACATCAAACGCGTGATCTTGTGGGATAGCGCGAGGTAGAAATCTAGCCTTTGCGGCTCCTTTGGCCGCAGTGAAAAAAATGCCTGCTGTACGATCTTGGTATCAGGATAGGACTGCTTGGTTGGGGTGGAGACATTGAAGTCGATCCCCACTTCTGTCCCGTCATGAATTTTGAAAGAAAGGGGCTCTGGCTTACCAAACGCGATGGTGCCTTCGTTGTGCCCGTCTCCATAAGTGATTGTTAGCCCCGGGTGCGAAAGCCATTCATCTAAGCAATCGACCGAGAAAAAATACTCTTGGAATTCGGGAAACTCTTCCTCGAAGCGCCCCGCCAGGGCGGTGGTTGCAATGATTTCCGACTTGGCCGTAGCCCCAATACTAAGACCGCGACTGCGGAATGTGCACCCCTCCAGCGTGACGTAGCCCTGTTCGACTAAGCCAATCACCCTCCCAATCTGGGGCGCCGTGAGAGCAGTGAATAGAGGCTTGGTGCTGTATATCTCAAGAAGAATTTCAGCGCCGTCCGTGATGGTTAACGTCCCAAAGTACTTCTCACTTGGGTTGGAGGGTGAGAAAAACTCCCCGGTCCTGGAGATGCTTGTCTTAATGCGCATGCGGCGATTACCTTTTGTGACCGGGCTAGATCGTAGGCGGGTCTTTATTCGAACGGCCGCCCTTGGCTAACTCAGCCGTGGGGTGATCCCAGAACTATACCGTCAATCTGCCGGGCGGGGCGCCTCGGCCATCTCGCCCCGCAAACCGGCGAAGAACCAAAAAAGACGCCCATGGATGGCCGCCTGTTCAAAGATACTTCTTAAAAAACTTCCACTGCGTCCTAGCCAGGATCCCAATGGTCAGGGCGATGGGGAACAACACCCACCGCACATCAAGCTGATACGGTAGACAGACGAAAACGAGGACCGAGGTGGCGCCCAGACTTAACTGGGCATATTTCGCGCGATGGTACAAGCCGGATGATTCGCGCCCAGCGCTGGCGCGTCGAATCGAGCGTTCCACGAGACCATCGGTCATGCCGCACCAGAAGGCCAGCAGAAGCACCGGCCAGCCGGTCAGCAGTAGCATCAGGCGGCTTCCGAAGGTCTTCACGGCCAGCGCTGCGATCCACATTTCCTCGAGCCACGGCCGCAGCAATCTCTCGCCGATTGTGGCGTCGGTCCCACTATTGGCAATGTTGTGGGTGAGGCGGGAGAGGATGTCGTGTAGCTGGGTGACCTGGAAGAACAGCCAGTAGGCGAAGTCCGCAGATTGTTGTACCAACCAGGTGGCCCTTGAGGGTGCCCCGAGCAGGGTGGTCGCTTCCATCGAATGGCGGTAAATCTGGTAGGCGCTTTCCGCCGGGTCGGTCCAGAGATAGTGGGCGGCCAGCAGGAAGGTCGCCACGCAGATGGCGCATAGCACGCCATAGATGTACAGGATTTTCCAGAGCACCTTGAGCGGCCAGACGAAGACGTGGATGACCTTGAGTTCGTGGAATTCGTAGCGGGAGCTCATAGCCAGCCTCCCGGCACGGTGAGGGTCTCGGCCTCGGCCGCGCTGTCATAGCGGGCCTTCATGTCGGCGGCAATCACCTCGAGCGATGCTGGCAGCGCCAGATCGGTGGCGTCCGCCTTGGGGTCGAACAGCGGCAGGCGCAGCTTGTAGAGCCTGCCGCCCTCGATCAGCGCAAAGGCCTGGCCCTTGGGGAGCTTGACCAGATCGGCCGGGGTCAGCATTGGCATGCGCTGGGTGGAAATGCGGTCCTCGCTGCGGGAGCCGAATTCCTCAAAATCTCGGGGGTCGTTAGTGTCCGAGGCGGCGCTGGCCAGCATGGTCGAAGCGACGGACACCTCAGGCAGTTGGTTGGTCAGAATCTCGGCTGTTTCGTTATTCTTGACCCGCAGCATGATGAGTGTGTTCAGGTTGCCGCCGATTTGTCCAGCCTTGGCGCGGTTGCCGATCTTGGCTTCGACGTCAGACCAGGTCTGGGTGTAGACCGTGACCTGGAAGCCGGCGCCGCCGGCCTTGTTGAGCAGCGGGATGAACTCGTCGCCGATCAACTCGTTGAACTCGTCGGCGTGAACGACGATGCGGCGTTTGCCTTCCGCGGTACTTTGGCCAAAGCCGGCGCCAAACTTGTAGAGTTGGCCGGCGATGGAGGTGAGATCGGCAAACATGGCGTTGCCAATAGCCGAACCGACTTCAAAGTCAGAGAGCGAGTCCAGGCCGACGTAGACGATGCCGCCGCGGTTGATGACCGACATCCAGTCGAAAATCGGGCGTGCATCGCCGGTGGCTTCGTAGTCGGGGGAGATGAGCTCGGCGATCTTTCCGGTGGTGAGCTTCTCCAGGAACGGATACAGGGAGGCCACCAGCTTTTCAAAGTAGCCGCGCTCTTTGGCCACCAGCCCGGCCAAGGCGTTGGCTACCGGGTCGAACCATGCCTGCGCGTTGATGAAATCGATAAGCAGCAGCAGGTCCAGCGCATGCTGGGTCTTTTGCGCTTCCTTGGTCTTGGTCTTGCGACGGTCCTCATCGCTCGCATACTCTTCGAATGCACTTCTCCAGTTGGGCTGTGTCGTGTCCAGCCAGTGATCGATATACGCCTGTGCCAGCGCGTCGATGTTGGTGGCGTGCTGATAGATCAGCGCATAGCTGGGCCTGTGGCCCAGGCCATTGAGTGCTCGTGCGATGACATTGACGAAGAGCCAGACGAATTGGCGAAAGGCGGCGGATTGTCCTTCGCTGGGCAGCGGCCCTGCTGTGCGGGTGGCCACCTCGGTGATGCGGCTGAAGCTGCCGACCGGGTTGTAGCGCGCCGAAATGTCCGGGTAGCCCAGGTGGAAGAAATGGAAATCTCTCTCGCGCCCGGCGCGGCGGGCTTCAGCGTACATGCGCCGCAACAGGTCGGCATCGCCCTTGGGGTCAAAGACGATGACGACGTCGCCGCGGCGGATATCCTGGCAGATCAGAACTTCGGCCAGCCGGGTCTTGCCGACGCGGGTGGTGCCGAGCACAAGCGTATGGCCATTGCGCTCGGCCAGATCCATCACGACGATGTCTTCGTCAGGTTCGACGCCATGGAGGGTGGGATCGCCCCCCACGCCGCCCCATTCGCCGCGTCCACGTGCCACGTATTTCTGGTTGGCGGGATCCCTGGCCTGCAGCAGGCGCTGCGAGTGGCGCTGGTCCCACGCAAAGCCCCGGCCGAGGAAGAGAAAGGTATCGGAGACCGGTACGTCCGCTGCGGCGATGACGTACTTCGGCAGCCGTTTCAAGTTGCGGTGAAAACGCACGATCCGGTAGCCCTGATGCAGGCGCCACGCGGCAAGCGTGTAGAAGCCCAACATGCCTGTCCATGCAACCGGAGGTGGCGTCATGAACCAGTGCGGGGCGGTGAGTAGCGCCGTGCCAGCTATGGTGGCCGTGGCGGCCGAGATAAGCTCGACAGGGGGACGGAACAGATTCTCGATGGGATACGCCATATCCAGTCTCCAACGTCAGACAGGGGTAGCTCAGGAGGAGGGGCCGAGGTTGAGGGTGATGTCCTCGCGGTAAGTGAGGTGGCAGTTCACTGGTGGGACGGGATTGACGAAGCGCTCGGGCTGCAGGATGACGACGCCGGAGAGCGGCTTGGCGGTGGTAGCACCACCCGGGCCACCACCGGACGTGGTGTAGCGCAGAATATTGATTCGAGTCGCCTTGCGGCCCTTCGGGGCCGGCTTGGTGGCGATGTAGTGCCAATGCGCCTTGAAGACCGCCTTCTGCACCGCCGTGTACTCCAGGGCTTCCCCGCTCTCGGCGCGTGGATCGGTGTCGTGCGTGAACTGGCGGAAGATCCGGGGAGTCACCAGCAGTAGGCCCTCCTTGACCGAATGGACCTGTGCCTGGGAGGTATTGACCAGCAAGCTGCCTTGCGCAATGCCCTCCTGCAGCCACCGCATGAATTGCAGCGCCAATGGTGGCGGGGGCGATTCGTCACGTGGCGTCAGGGGCGGTAGGGCGGGCGTGGCTGGAACCACGGGTGGGAGAATCTCCGCTGGAGGCATTCTTGGCGTGGGGGCGGGACGGCCTGCGCTGGTGTCTGCCGCTCTCTGTTGCCGGACTTCGGCCTGCAGGGCGGAGGCCGAGTCGACCTCATCGAGGAAGTCCTCTGCGCTCAGGGTTTCGGGAGCCGGATCGTCTGTCGATTGAGCCGCGGTTGGTGCAGCGTCATGGGATCTGACGCGGGAGGCCGGCGCAGCATCCGGCTGGTTGAGGGCAGCCATCGGCTCAGGTTCCAAAGCAGATGGAGCGGGCGCGCCAGCCATTGACACGTTGGTTTCAACCATTGCGACGGCGGCCAGGGAACCCGGCCCAGGTTCCGCACTACGTGCGGCTGCAGCGACAGGTTTCGAGGGGCTGGTGCCGGACGCAGTCTCAACTGAGCTGGGGTTTAGCGTGGGCATCGTTGCACCAGGGTCCAGAATGACGATGTGGCCTGCGATGGCACTCGGATACTGCGACGGATCCCGATACAGTTTCTCCAACGGAAAACGCAGCACCCGCATATCTGCCGACCATGTCTCCAGCTCGATGCGGATGTGCCAGATCGCGCCATGGGTCAGTGGATTGGTTATCACGGCGCCATATTCCTGGAACGTGTCATAGATCCGCTCGTCCTTATCCGGACCAGGAATGCCCTTGCCTTCGCCCTTGGCGGCAAATGCCTGGCGCAGCTCCTCCACCAGTCGTTTGCAGACGAACCAGGCTTCTCCCCGGTAGATCCAGCCCACTGCGCCGGGACGGTTCAGCGGCAACCGTCCACCCTCCTCGAGCAGGGCGCAAAGCTCGCGCATCAGACGCTCAACCAGCGGCACAATCCTCGCTGAAGCAAACCTGGCACGGGAGCCGGACCGCAGGTTGTGTGCCACGGACTCTCGGTCGGCCTTGGTCACGATCTCGGCAATCAGGCTCTTCTCGTCGTGCTCGTCTCCCAGATAGGCCATCAGCTCCTGCAGCAGAACGGGATCGGACGATAGCCACTGCAACGTAGGCTGCGGGATCAGGCGCTGGGCCAGAATGACGGGTAGCTTCTGATGCCGGGTGTAGTCCCGATCGGCCTGGAAGGCCACTCGGTACGTCTCGGCGCCGCCCTCGACCAGGGAGCCTGATAGCGGATGCCAGGGCCAACTCCGATGTCCGGCGCGCGCCGTGATCTGCAGATCGGCCATCGGCTTGCCAATGTCGTGGAGCACTGCGCCAACGAAGACACCGTAGGTCCACAGATGTTGCAGCCTGTGGATATCCTCGGGCGGTACGCCGCGCGGTAGGGTATAGCTGGTCCGGATGCCCAGGGCATGATTCAGGACCTCGAACAGGTGGATCAGCAGCCCGCCTGGCTGCGCATGGTGGTGACTCTCGGATGCCGGCAACATTTGGCACAGATCCGCAACAGCGTGCAAGAGCGGGGCGCAGTCACGCGCAAAGCTGGCGGCGGTGAAGCCTGAGCGCTGGCGAATGGACTCCCAAGGGCCCTGCAGTTGCAGGCCGCCGATCAGTTGCTCTGCCGTGTGGACCTGGATGTCGCTTCCGGTCGGAGGCAGCAACTGCCCGCCAGGCAATGATGGCGTGTCCGGAGCAGTGCTATCTGGCTGGCGATGTGCCAGCAATACCAAGGCGCAGCCGCCGATGACTGCGAGGATGCCGCCGGCGCCGATGCTGTGCCAGATCCAGTTCATTGGGCTTGGGATTGCTGCGTCAGCAGCCAGTGGGCGGTGACGTCTGGTGCGGGATACTCGATATCCAACTGGTACACAACCGGCTCGGCGTCTCGAACGAAGTCGGCGAAGGGCTGTTCGACGAATGACCAGAGTGTGTGAGAGACAGCATGGCGCACGCGCCACGTCAGGAAGTCGGCCCGCGAGAGGCATAGTGCCAACTCGGTATCCGAGATGGAATCAGGCAACTGGGCCAGAAGCAAACAGACCTGGTGGTCGGGCAGTTCGTCTGGCCGGGGCAGGAATTCGCCGAGCCCATCAAAGCGGTTGAGCCAGAGAAGTAGGGTGACACGCCAGCGCACCAGGTTGCGTTGTTGCAGTATCGCGAGCAGGCGCTGCAGCGCGCTGGCGCGTGGGTCACTGGCAGCGCCGTTGGCATGAGGTTTGGCCATGAAGAGAAGGGCGAGCCCGCGCCCGCAGAATTTGTCACTGGCAAAACGATACGGACCGGAGCACGGGTGTGCCAGCGGAAACCTGCGGCAGATGGCGCAGGTTTCTAATGGCTTGGCGGGCGGCTTTTCGGTAGCATCCCAAGGCACTGCTTAAAGGATTCGGGACACCCCTCTACAGAGGGGGGGGCTAAGCTGGGGCTGGCGTCTGCACAATTCTCACAGGAGGATTGCGATGCTGCTTATGCCGTTGTTGCTCATGCTGATCGGGACGGGCGCCCACGCTCAGACGATCTATCAGTGCCGAAGTCCGGCGGGAAAAGTCACTCTCCAGGACTCGCCCTGCCCAGACAACGCCAAGACAGAGTTGTCTCGTAAGTCTATTGGCCAACTTAACGCGGAAGATCGTACGCAGCCATTTGTGATTGGCGACCAACAGTCTGCGAAACGACTCGCGTCGAGCATCATCTGCCCTTCCCTGCGGCAGCAGTACACGGCAAACCTGGCTTGGTCTGAGCGTGCGATGGCCCGGAACGATCCCGCTGAGGCTCAACGAGCCGCTGAGGCGGTTCAGCGAACCGGGGCGCAGATTTCAAGTAACCGGTGCGAGTGATTCCTGACAACTGTCAGCGGCGGCCTGTCGCATGGCGTGTCCGATTACGCTCTTGCAGCGAGATCGAGCTATTATGGGCGTCCTCGATCTCGGTACGTAATTAGAATGGCCGGGAACAGCCGTGTCCGGTCGTTCGCTTGAACGCGCGCATGGACGCCAGGACGACCGTTCCGCAGCCAGTTCCAGCGTTTCATGGGCATTTCGGCGAAGCATGTCCTAAGCCGAAGTGGTCCGCGCTAAAAGTGGCTTCTGCCTTAAAGCTTGAGTCAGTATCATGATACTTTCACTTCAACAGTAGGCCATGAAGACAAACCTAAGTCTCGAACAGATCCACGCCCTCGTCTGCGATAGGTTTCCTGCGTTGGAGCGAGAAGCTAACACGATTAGCAATAGCTACTTCCTGGGAAAAAAGAGTGTTGGGAACAGGATCTTTCGGCTCAAGCCGGCGCCTCGGGGTCTGTTGGATTTAAAGCTTGCGCAGTCCAGTTCGTCGGAGGGAGACCGTTCGCTGGAACTGGTGGATTCGGTAGAAGCCCTCGAGGCATTTATCGAACGCGAGATTTCCCTTCTGCAGGAGAAGACCGGGACGCCACGAAGTCAAGCTCCAGTGTCCTCCTCTAGTTCGATGTCTGACCTTTCAAGCTATACGGGCAACCCGCCAAGTGCATTTGCAATGAGTGTCATTCGTGCGCTGGAAGACGAAGGCTTTGCCGTCGCTACTACGGCGCAGGGTCCTGTAAAGGAACAGCGACGAACGTTGCGTATCACCTGGCGCGGCATCTACATCGGACAGATGAGCGAAGGCCTTTGGGGGCGTAGAGCTCCATACGCCTGCTTGTACCGCTTCCCAAAAGACGGAGCTTCCTTCTCGGTCGCCAAGGCTCCGCAAGACTTCGACAAGAACGCCTTCGCCCGGGAGCATGATTGTGATCCGGATCTCCTACACGTCTATACGGACTACAGCGGTTCCTATCTATGGGTCAAAGACGAAGCGACAAGTCTGCTTCTAATGCGCGATTGGGCGAGAAGGATTGACGGAGTCTTCTTTCAGTCGACGGGCAGTCGGGAGGCAGCGAAAATCCAGAATGACTTGCACACAATCTTGGCGGACAAGTCCAAATCTGAGACCGAGCGTCTCGCAGAAGTAGCTGTACGACTGGGGCAGGGACAGTTTCGGGTTGATCTGGAGCGGGAGTTCGAAGGCGCTTGTGCAGCCACGCGGTTAGCTGTTCTTCCGGTTCTGCGAGCCTCACATATCGTGCCTTGGAGTCATTCGACTGGCGCACAAAGGCTCGACCCCAAGAACGGGCTGCTACTGTCGGCCAACATAGACGCGTTATTCGATCGTTATATGATTACCTTCCGGCCGGACGGGAAATTGGCAGTCTCCAAGTCTGTGACGCACCGCGACTTAGAAATGCTTGGCCCCATTCAAGATCTTCAGAGCAAGCCATGCGACAGGCGCGCCGCTTACTTAATGTTTCACAACGCGGAGTTCGACCGACTCGAACAGAAACGTTCAGAGTACGTGAGTGCCTCGGCCCAATAGCAACGCTACAACGTTATGCTGCGCGTGCCATTGCCGACGACAGCAAGTTACAACAGACGCCCATCGGGCTACGAAGTCACTTCGCGCGCCGGCAACGGCACGGCAACGGCAGTTGGTAACTGCCTGTGGCGCATCGACACCAACGGTCGCCTACGGCCACAAGCGGCCAGTCGGGGATTCCTCCTAAATTGGCGCCAATAAGCAACATCGAGGGCTTTTTATAGTGGGCGTCGCCAGCGCGAGTGCGCTTGCCCGCCACTCGCGGAGCCGTGGATCTGAGTCCACATTACGCCATGCAGAGGGAATCAGGCGGTACTGACGATCGCCTCAAGGCTACGCAGCACCGGGAGGGCGCCACCCTGCAATCGAATGACATCGGGGCGACCGCCCTGGACATCGGTGGTGTTGATTCGAATGAGCGGGCGACCAAGCCGCTCTCCGAATCGACGAACGGTCGGAATTGCATTGCCGGCTCCAAGCTCTATCACGAGGATCCGCCCGGCTTGGCGTGGCACCCACGCGTTCATCTGCTCCCGAGATAGGTCATACCAGCGGGATTGCCACTCAATATCATCGAAGAGCAAGATGTTCGGCCGTGCAATTCCGCCGCAATGTGGGCATCGGGGCAAATCGCCGATCCAGAGGCAATTCTTTTCGTCGATCACCGGAGCGAGGTGACCAGCTCCAAACGGCTCACTGCCCGCGCAATTGTCAAGACATTGAAGGAAGTTGATAGATCCGTGACACTCAACAACCTCGCTATCTGCGAAGCCGGCCTGCTGGAAGTGCCCATCCACGTTGCTGGTAAACACAAAGGTACCGTTGCGGATGCCCGAAGCCCAGCGCCTTAGGATTTGGAAGCCCTCGTGCGGAACGGTCTTGCGATATAGCGCGAGCCGGTGCCCATAGAAGCCCCAAGCAAGACGCGGGTTTTGGCGAAAAGCTTCCGGAGAGGCAATTTCCTCGAACCCAAAGCCGGCATGTCGCAAGGCGGGGTAGGCGCCCCAGAAGCCTTCGGCCCCGCGGAAATCGGCCAACCCCGACTCGACGCCCATCCCCGCCCCGGCAGTCACGATCATGGCTTTCGCTTCCCGCAGCGCCTGGGCTGCCAGTTGAAGTTGATCCTTGTCCATTTGCTCCGGGCCTCAAAGCTGCAGATTTATCACACTTGCCAGATTCCTCAGTCGCCAGCGCGATAGATCAGGGCCGACAACTGGTTGCTGCGGCCGAAGGGCCGGTTGTGGGCGTCGTAAGTGAAATCGCGCCCGGCGTTGTAGCGGCCGAGCAGCTTCATGTGGGCGTCGCGAGCAATGCCGTTGCCATGATCATCCATGGCAACAAAGCCCATCACTCGGTTATGAGCGTCGCGGATCGTCTTGAGCGTCATGGTCATCTCCGTGAGGTGAGAACGATCCGGATCTTAGGGCGCTAACTGGCAGGCTGGGTTCCAGAACCCACGCCTTCCGCCGGGTGATCCTCGTACTGGGCCAGGGCCTGCTTCAGGTGGGCGATCATTTGCTCGCGCATGCTTGCTGGTGACACCACTTCCACCGTGGTGCTCTTCTCGAGGAGAAGGTTGGTCAGGGATATGGATGGGATGACGGTCGCAGTGAGCATGAAGCAGTTATCGGCTTCCTCAATGACCTGATCGTGGCTCAGTTTGAGGTATCGGAAAGCATGCTCGACTCGCCTCCCGTCTTCCGCGATTTCCCTGACGCGCAGCCGCACTTGAGCCGGCTCGCCGGCGAAGAACTCCATGGCTCGGTCTCTTTGAACGAACTTGTCGAGGGTGAAATTCTTGTCGCGAGTAAGGTCGATTCCGGCTGGCTTCAGGGCTACGATCCGGTCCATCCGGAGGACGGTGGGTGTCGGCTGCCCCGAGCTTCGGCGGCGCTTGACCACCAGGTACCAGAGCGGGCCTTTTTCTATCAAGGCATGGGGAATCACTCGAGACTCCTTGGGCTCGGCGTCGAGCGACGTCCGGTAAGTGATATCCAGAGACTCGTCGTTGTATAGCGCGTGCCCAACGATCTGGAAGAAGTCGTCTCGAATGGTTGGCGGAATTAAGGGGTATCCGCCATGCAGCCGGATCGTCTTGTCCATCCAAAGGCGAGCTGCTGCGAGGTCGAAGGCGGTGGGGTGCTCGTTGAGGACGTTAGTCGCAGCCTCGAAGTTGGGCTCGAGCGACGCTACAACGCTGGCGGGAAGGTGCCGCTCCGCAAGATGGCGGAGGGTAAGGAGGGCCATCGACTCATTAATGGTCGGTCTGCGGGACGCCGGAGCCGCCTTGAGGGGCTTCCATATTCGCCCCTTGGTGGCGCCTTTGGCACTGGCGTACCCCTTACTCGCTAATAGCCCAAGCGCGTTGCGGATCGTACGAGGGGAACCATGCACGGCGAGGGCCGCCTGCAGTTCGCTGGACAGGAACCCCTCCGGTCGAGTCCACAACAACTCCAAGGTAGCGGCTTCCAGTTTGCTGAGCAGCATATCGAGCACTTATGATTTGTTCATCGTGTTAGGTTGGGGGGGTATCCCGACATCTAAATAATCTGGCACCGCGCGTGCCAGATTCGCCGATATCATAAGTCTCTTCGACCTGTACTGGTTACCTTTTATGCCCCAACTCATCGAGCATATTGACGCGATTGCCCGCCAGGTCTGCCGGGACGTACTGTTCCTGACATTTTTTCAGGACCAGTTCGGGGCGGCCGTGCCTGAGAACTGGAGAGTCAATCCTTCACGCAAGGAGGTCATCTCGTGGCTCGATGCGAATGGCTACACTTGGCGGCAATGCGGTGAAGTTGCGAGCGACCGATGGATGATAGCGGGATACCGAGGTAGCATTTACCTCGACACCCCTTTTGATCGTGCCGACCCCGCATACTTGAAACTGGAGCAATTCCTGGAGAATCCGGACGGCACGCTCCGGTTGCCCAAAATGCGTTTCTGGGCCCTGTCACTTGATGCAGCGATGGACAATGCCCATCACGACGCACCAGGCTATTGGGAAAAAAGAGCAGAGGACTTTTGAGGAGAGTCCATGGAATCGGATGACAGCGACGACTGGGTAGATCCCGAGATCGCGGAGAAGATTCTTGAACAGGAGCGAATCGGTGAATGGTCGGATCCTATGACTATGGATGAGCTCCTCGTCAAGCTGGGCATCCTTACGGTCCATTGACGTGGGGCGGCGGGCCAAACTCGCGCGTTGAGCTGGTTCATAGAGTCGCTCGACAGGGAGGTCGAGGTGCCGAAGAGGCAGTCGAAGAGTAAGGACTAGGTTCGCCACCGCCGCGCGCGGTGCATCGACAAAGCAAAAGCTTGCAGGGAGAAGCACAAGGATGATGGAACCGACGAAACAGAATCTCCTGAACATGATCAGCTCCAGTGGAGGGCGCGGAACTCAGTCGTTTTGCTCGGGATACATGCCGCATCCCAATCCGCGCATGTACAAGTACTTTTGGCGCGTGTTTGTCATGGACACCCCTTGGGAGAATCAGGAATTCTTCGAGCGTGCACCGATCCTTACTACCGCGCAGTTCATGGATCTGTATGCAAAGTACCGGGCGGATGGGGTCTCTTGCCTCATCTATAACTTCCATCGGCCCCGGCACGGGTCGATTTTTGACCAAACGAGCGCCAAGTGGAAAGGTGTGTCATTTGCCCCGGCTTGGGATGACGATCCTGACGTTGAGTGGCAGGGGCACAAGTAAAGACGCCTCGCCACCGGGCACAATGGCTTTCTAACAACAGGACTAAATGCCGTCATGATTTGGCGGGGCAACAGATTTGGGCCTTACCAGAAGGTCGCGCTGGCCTCGATGTTCCATTTTGAAATATCGCGAAAGCGGTCAATGCGAGAAATCAGAGAATGAAAAAAGACGATTATCTGACGGGTGAAGTATTGGAATTTGTCGAGTGGATTAGCAACCATCTCGATCGCGATGAATTCAGCCATGCCTACCGCAATCGGAGAAGCGGCGAGCGCTGGGAGTGCAGAAGCATTTTCGACGCTTACACGAATTATAAATGGAGTCATCCCGAGATCGAGCGCCTTGGTGTGGAAAGTGGCAACTCGTTCGCGTCGAATGCCAAAGCACTAGAGGCCTTACGTAAGGACCTCACGAAGGCGCTTGATACCATCAATGACCGCGATGCATGCCAAGCTGCTATCGACATCGTGACCTGGGGCGGTGTACGGGGCGGAAACGTCAACTGGTTGCTTAAGAACGAGGCGAATCTCGCAAAGCTACTCAACGAGACGCGCAAAGCCTTCGACAAAGGAGATTTGGCGGATACGAAGCTGTTTTCCAAAAAGCTACGGTTTAATGCTGGCATGACGAAGGTATATTCGCTGATATGCGAAAATTTCGTCATCTATGACAGCCGAGTCGCTGCGGCTCTAGGGTGGGCGGTCGTCAAGTTTTGCAGGGGACGGGGCATAGAAGTGCCGACTGCACTTCGCTTCCCATGGGCGCCAGCCAAGGAAGCCGCGAACGCGCCCGATCCCAAATGTCGCAAACCTGGTGAAAATTTTCCCAAACTGAAGTCGGGAGCACACCACGCAGAATGGAATCTCCGTGCCAACTGGATCTTGAGCAAAATCTTGGAGCAGGACGGTGCTAAGCAGAGCGAGTTCTCCAAAATTACTGATTTTGGCACACGGCTACGGGCACTCGAGTCCGCGTTATTTATGATCGGCTACGACTTGCCTGGAGGGCCGGCGATATCCGACGCAGACCTGACAGACACCAATCGCCCATCTGATCTTCCCCCCTCTCCTACAGGCATTGATGCTTCCGGCGAGTCGGACGGCGACTGGGTCTCGTGCGAAACCCTGCGGGGGAATAATCCGTTCAGATACAAAATTGATGCATCCGGCATTGTCACGAAGGCTCAAGACAAGGGCGAGAAAGAAATCAAATTTGAGATCGATGTCATTAACCGCACTTTGTCACTTCTTGCGAATGCGAATAAACAGTACCAGTACGGTGGGCAACCGTTTGGTCTATATAATAGTGCGACGAAGAAAAATGACCCAGATTACCCATGGGGCCTTGGGAAAGCTTACTTAAAGGCGAGTAAGAGGAACCCACCCGATACCAGCCGGCTGGCTGCGGTTTTGGAGGACGTTGGGATCTTGGTGCGCTCGCAGGCAAATGGGAATACCTTGGCATGGAAGCTTAGCGGCGAGGTGGATCTCAATGAGGGTGCGGTGAGTATCGGTTCTATGCTCGAACAACACCTCGCTCGAGAATCAGAGCCTTGAAACCAGCGGGGCAAGCCGGCCCGCGTCGCAGAATTTCTCGTGCGCCTGTCGACCCCCGACGTCCAACGATGGGCTTCGCGTCTTGGGGCCCACTTGGCTAAGGCCGGCGTGTAAAGCGCCGGCCCGGCATCGCCGGCCGTCAGGAGCACATCGAAACAATGCCTCTTTTCAAGGAAAGCGTCGCCCCGTAGCTGCTGTTGTCGGCGGCCACGAAGATCATTGCCGACCCGGGCCCACACCATCTTCGTCTCAGGCGGCGACGCTCCGGGAAAATGAGCGTTCCGCGCCTGGCGTGCAGACTAGCTCCAGGAAAACTCAGGCGGCAGAATGGATGCCACAGGCGAGGCGTCAGCTTCCTGGAAGGTGTCGCATCAACGCACGCGAATCGGACTATCAACCCGAAGCACGGTGCGGGGCCTGGAAGGCCGTGCCATCGAGATATTGGGTTGCCAAACCAGGCGACAGGAGCCTCTCCCCTCGTTGAGCTCGCCTCCGGCGAGGAGGTAAGTAGCAGACTCGACCGACCGCTATGGGTCGAGGCCGTGTGGAAACGTCTCTCGAATCGCACCAATGCGCATCCCCTCCGGAGCGTAGCCTGCCTTATCGA